>JAJZGF010000317.1 GCA_021805025.1 Acidobacteriota bacterium | reverse complement strand
AGTAGTCCACCGGGCCCTCGGGGAAGCCTATGTAACAGAAAAGTCTCCCGCTGCCGCAGCGGAACTAGAGGCGGCGATTCGACTCGACCCCATGGATGCCGAAGCCCACATAGCCTTGGCTCATCTGCGGCTTGAGCAGGGAAACAGAAGGGCCGCGGTGATCCATCTGCAAGCAGCCGTGAAGTTGGAGCCGGATAACAGTGCGCTCAGGAAAGAGCTTGCGGATATTAGTCGTGTAGCAGCCCATCACTAAGGTCTCATAAGGATCAATGCGCTTTGGCCACCGGCACGATCTTTTCTCGTGGCACCACGCCGTGCCCCTCAAGCACCGAGTAATAATGACCCGCCGACAAGCCCTGTAGCGTCTCCTTCTCTCCAGACGGCCACGTAATTTCCACAGTATCCACCTTGTCGTGGCTGCCGAGGCCAAAGTGCAGTCGTAGATCATTTTGCGACAAATAGCTGCCGCCGCTAAGGACCTCTCCCACCTGCACCAGGTCGCCAGCCGTCACACGCACTCGCGTGTTCAGCGCCAGCCGGTTGCTCTTGCTTCCAGCAAACTCAAAGCTGATCCACTGATTCTTCAGGCCGCCCTCCGTACGTAAAATCATCGGGCTTCCCTCAAGGTTCTCCACCACCAGTTCCATGTGTCCATCGTTGAACAGATCGCCCACTGCAAGCCCGCGGCTCACCTGCGGAATCTGGATGGCGGGTCCCACAAGCTTGCTGATGTCGCGAAACTTTCCATCGTGCTCATTCAGAAACATCAGCTTGGGCTCTCGATACTTCGTTCCAATGTCCTTGGTATCCACCTGCGGATACACATGGCCATTCACCAGGAACAGATCGGGCCATCCATCGTTATCCAGATCGAAGAACGAGTCGCCCCATCCTACATACGGGGCCGTCGCAAGGGCTATACCTGCCTGGTCCGATACATCCGTGAAATTGAAACCTCCATCATTTCGGAAGAGCGTGGTGTACTCCTCGCTGAAGTGGGTGATTGCGATGGAGAAGCGGCCAGTGTGCAGATAATCTCCAAGCGCGACACCCATATTCGCCTGCTCGTAGCCGTCCTTGTTCACTGCGATGCCGGCTTGATACGCCACATCCGTGAACTTCCCGTTGCCATCATTTTGATACAGATAATTCGGCTCGCCATCATTCGCAACAAACAGATCCAGCTTGCCATCGCCATTAAAATCCGACCACACCGACGTCAGCCCAAAGTACTTCTGCGCATCGTCAACGCCTGCCTGCTTGGAGACGTCGGTGAAGGTACCATTCCCGTTGTTGTGGTACAGATTATCCGGCGAGCCCGGCAAGCCGCGCGGACCGCATTGCACCGGAATCTCATGGTACATGCAGGTCTTCTTGGAACCCAGTGTTGGCAGGTCATTTAGGTCGAGGTCCACATAGTGCGGTACGAACAAGTCTACGAATCCATCATTGTCATAGTCGCCGAACGCAGCACCCATCGCCCAGCCCCTATCGCTGCTCAGGCCAGCCTGCTTCGTCACATCGGTGAAGGTGCCATTGCCGTTGTTCCGATACAGCACAACTCCGCCAAAGCATGAGATCAGCAGATCAGGCCAGCCGTCATTGTTGTAATCACCTATGATTGCGCCCATCGCCCAGCACGGATGTCCCACGCCGGCTTTGTCCGTCACATCTGTGAAAGTCCCATCGTGGTTGTTATGGTAGAGCGCGCTGCGCGCCTGCGTCCCGGCCAGAGACATGTCCACGTCCGGCGCATTGGTAAAGAAGATATCTGGCCAACCGTCGCGATCATAATCAACCAACGCAACGCCACCGCTCATCGACTCCACAATGTACTTCTTGCTGGGCGACGATAAATGGGTGAAGCGAATTCCAGTCTTCGCGGTAATGTCCACTAGTTGCGGAAGATCACTCGCTGATTGATTCATTGCACGACCCACGGTCTCGTGCACTACTGCCGGTTGCTGCGCCGATGTTGCGCGCCACAGCATCGCCCATAGAACGATTGCAACCGCGCTCGCTGCCCAGTGCAAGATCCAGCTGTTGCCAGTCCCTCGAGAGATATCCGAAAGCCCCATCAAATCGCCGATACCGTTTAGCCGCTTCTTGAGCGCGATGTTGAGTCGCTTGATCTTCTGACTGAGCGTCGAGAGCGGAATTCTGAAGAACCCTATGC
Organism: Acidobacteriota bacterium; assembly: GCA_021805025.1. GTDB lineage: Bacteria > Acidobacteriota > Terriglobia > Terriglobales > Acidobacteriaceae > Telmatobacter. The sequence continues at coordinate 370 of JAJZGF010000317.1, read as the reverse complement.
CTTCGTCTGGTTCCAGTTGCTGAGCTCCAGCACCAAAGACCTTCTCATTCACATAATTGAGTCAACTTCGCAAGCATATAACGTAATCTGTATCTCGCGATAGAGTCTTCTCGCAACTGAAGCACATTGAGTCCGGAAGGCTTTTTAGAAGAGGGGCAGGTTGACATGTTTGCCACCTTCTTCGCGAGTTCTTTTCCTCGATGCAGAATCGATCGAACGCCGCGCAGAATCAGGGGTTCGGAACCACTTCAGGGAGGCGCGATTTGCGATCGCTTTCGTTACGCATCTCGCCTGCACTTGCGATCGACAAGCAATAGTTTAATCAAAAGGAGTACACCCCGGCTGAACTCATAACAGAGTTGGCTGTGGT
>JAJZGF010000316.1 GCA_021805025.1 Acidobacteriota bacterium | reverse complement strand
ACCGCCCTGGGCGCGATCTTACCGACCTTAGCCGTCGGGTTCTCGTTGCCCGTCCTGGTTGTGCAGCATATGCCGGCTCTCTTTACCCGGTTCCTCGCGGAACGCCTTCACTCCTTCTGTCCGCTATGCGTTGAAGAGGCGATCGAGGGTGAACGGGTGGAAGCCGGCAAGATATTGATTGCCCCCGGAGGCTTCCATCTGCAGGTGGCGGCAAACGGTGGCGAAGTGCGTGTTCATCTGGATCAGTCACCGCCGCAGAACTTCTGCCGTCCCGCTGTCGATGCGCTCTTTTCCTCGATTGCCGATGTGTACGGCGGCGCGGTGATCGCAGTGATTTTGACAGGCATGGGACATGATGGATTACGCGGGGCCGAGATTCTTAAGGCGCGAGGTGCAAGCATCCTCGCGCAGGATGAGGCTTCAAGTGTCGTATGGGGGATGCCTGGCGCCGTAGTCAATGCCGGTCTCGCCGACTGCGTATTGGCGCTCGACCAGGTTGTGCCGGAGATATTGCGCAGGGTCGACCGAAATTAGGGTGAATTGGATGCAGAGCCAAACGTCAATATCGCAGATCCATCCGGACAACTACAGATTCCTCCAGGAGCACATCTATTCCCAGGTGGGCATCGTGCTTGAAGAGGACAAACACTACCTGTTTGAGAGCCGCCTCACGCCGATTATCAGGCGCCTTGGCCTCGGCACAATTGACGACTTGTGCGCACTTCTCAAGGCCACTTGCCAGACAGAGATCAGCCGTCAGGTCGTAGAGGCCATGACGACCAACGAAACCTATTTCTTCCGTGATCCAGCCCAGTATGAAGCCATACGCACGGTCTTGTTACCCCGCTTGATTGAAGAGCGGCGAGACACGAAGAAGCTACGGTTCTGGTCGGCGGCGGCATCGACTGGACAGGAAGCCTATAGCTTGGCAATGCGCCTCGTAGAGGCGGGGTTGAGCGACTGGAACGTTCAAATCCTGGCCACTGATTTTTCTTCAAAGGTTCTGGAACGTGCCCGGTCCGGCAAGTACCAGCAGATTGAGGTGAACAGGGGGTTGCCGGCAGCCCTCCTGGTAAAGTACTTTCGCCAATCCGGCGCGGAATGGCAGCTAAGCGAACAGGTGCGAAGAATGGTCGTCTTTGAAATGATTGACCTGCGTAATAGTATGCGTGCCCTCGGGCCTTTCGACCTTGTGTTCTGTCGTAACGTGATGATCTACTTCGATACGCAAACAAAGAAGAACATCCTGAAGGAACTCCACGGCACGATGTTTCGAGGCGGATGGCTCATGCTGGGCGGCGTTGAGACAGCATTCGGGGTCGAGGAGTTCTTTGAAAGACATACGGTGGGAAATGCCCCTGTCTACGTAGCCCGCTGAGAGACCTCGATGCCCACGCAAATTAGGGGCTCGCCAAAGGGCCTCTGGGCTTTGCGGTGCGACGCCTTTCCAGCATCTCGCGAAACTCCCCGCGTCCGGCTGAAGACCAACTCTGCCCTTGGCACAGAAATCTAGGGCCCGTCACAGCCGCGCAACACTCACTCTCGCGCTGGTACACACTGCCAGGCAAGCTAGTCCACGATTGCGTCGAAACGGACGAAACGGTAGCCGGGAGGTCGGCATGAACGGCTGTCAACGGGCTGGGCCGCTGCACCAGGGCCTTGTTAAGGCGCTAAATGGAACCCCGCTCGGCCCCACGCGCTTCGTCGCGGCAAGAATACGAATATACCTATTGTGTTCCCATATGTAGCCGTGTATGCTACTCCTATTGGTTGGTAATAGGGGAGGGGCGAGAATGGGTGAAAAGACCGACATCTGGCAAGGAACTCTGGCGCTGATGGCGCTGAAGACTCTGGAAACGATGGGGCCGCAGCACGGATACGGGTTGGCGCGGCGTATCGAGCAGACCAGCGGCGACCAGTTGCAGCTGAACTATGGCACGCTCTATCCTGCTCTGCTGCGTCTGGAGCAGGAGGGCTACATCCGCTCACGCTGGGGCGTCTCTGAAAACAACCGCCGCGCCAAATTTTATGAGCTGACCAAAGCCGGCCAGCGCAAGATCCGCAAGGCCGCCGCCGAGTGGGAGCAGACTACGGAGATTATCGCGCGCTTTCTCTCGCCCGCCGAAGAGGCATGAATGGAGGCGTTATGAATCACCTCAGAGCGTTCTGGATGCGTCTCATCGGCCTCGTGCGTCCCGCCCGCTCCGAGGCCGATTTCGCCGCTGAACTTGAAAGCCACATCGCCATGCACACCGAGGACGGCATCCGCGCCGGCCTCAGTCCAGAAGAATCCCGCCGCAAGGCCCTCATTCAACTCGGCGGCGCTGAGCAGGCACGCCAGGCCTACCGCCAGCGGCGCACATTGCCGTGGCTCGAAAGCGCACTGCGCGATATTCGCTATGCGCTGCGCGGCTTTTGCCGGAACCCTGTGTTTGCATTGACCGCGATTGTCACGCTTGCGCTGGGAATCGGAGCCACGACAGCAGTCTTCAGCGTTGTTGACCGCATTCTCTTCCGCGCCCTTCCCTACGCGAACGCCGACCGCATCG
>JAJZGF010000315.1 GCA_021805025.1 Acidobacteriota bacterium | reverse complement strand
CCGGGTCTGCGGAACAGGCATCGGAGCGGCCCGGCGCGGCGGCTCGGTCGCGCTGCGCTGCGTGGGCTGCACGGTCAGATTGTTCACCACCGTCTTCACTCCGGGCACGCTGCCGCTGTCGTTGCCGGCCAGCGCCCGCGATGCCTCGTCGCTTACGGTGCCGCTCAAGGTGGCCACGCCGCTTGCGACGCTGACCTGGATCGGCTGATTTGCCAGTGCCTGTTCGCTCTGAATCCTGGCTTGTATGTCGTTGGCGACCTGCTGGTCGGTGCGCTCAGGCGGCTGTGTGGCCTGTTGCGTCTTGCAGCCCGAGATGAGGGCCGTCGCGAGGATCAACCCGGCGACCGCTGCCTGCCAGTTTGTTTTGGAATGTATTCCTTGTCCGTTCATGGTCGTTCTCTCCGCTCAAAGCTCCATAGCGGCTATCCGCCCGAGCCGCCCGCAGGACCGGGCTGCCTGGCGAACGAGCACTGCCCTTGAGGCTGGCGTGTCTCTGCGCCGCTCAGTTATCCGGCGTTGGCGCAAAGTAGCCCCTGCGCACCTGCACCTTCATGCCTTCTCCGCAGGAGACAGCGATGTGCCGGAAGGTGCCGTCCAGTTTGGTGTTGGTTGGCGTGTAGGTGGCTACATACTGCGTGCGAAGCTCGTCTTCAATCTGCTCGAAGGCCTCCTGCAGCTTTTTGCCGTTGTTGCCCACGTTGATGACCCGGCCGCCGGTCTCCTGGGCCATTTTATTGGCGGCGGAGTAGCCGCCGTAGCCCATCCCGAAGTTTCCGTAGAAGCCCGTATCGGCAATCAGAATGACGTAAATGATGGCGTTGGAGCGTTGTGCCGCCGCGATGGCGTCGCCGATCTTGGCGTTGCTGCCTTCGTCTTCGCCGTCGGTCAGGATGATCATGGCCTTGCGGCCCGCCTCCTGGTTGAGCTTGTCGTTGGAAGCCAGGTTGACAGCGTCATAGAGGAGCGTCCCCTTCGGCGTGCCCTGGACCGGCACGGTGCCGCCGCCCAACCCTGGAATGCCCGCCGCTCCGTTGCCTCCGGCAGTGTTGATCTGGGCCTTGTTCATGGCCCGCGCCAGCAGGTGCGGGCTGTTGGTAAAGTCCTGCAGCAGGTCCACGTTCACATCAAAGGACAACAGAAAGGCCTGATCCTTGGGCTTGAGCACCCGCGACAGAAACTCGCTTCCGGCCTGCTGCTCCAAGGGGAGCACGCGATACTGGCTTCCGGATGTGTCGAGCAGAATTCCCAGGGTCAGGGGCAGGTTGTTTTCCGCCACAAAGCTCTTGAAAGTCTGCGGGACCTTGTCTTCGGTGACATTGCAGTCATTCTTGTTGAGGTGGGGAACGAGGTTGCCGCTCTTGTCCTTGACGGTAAAGAACAGATCAACGAGGTTGACCTGCACCTTGAACGTGGCGACGGACTGATCTTCCGGCCCCGGTGCGGGGGCGGTGCTGACCGGCGGCGCATCCGGGGAAGGCGCCAACTGCGCCCAGGCCGCTGGGGCAAGCACAGCGGCAGACAGCACGACAGCGGCAAGAGGACGCATACGCATTCTGGTTGAATAGACGGAGCCAAGGGCTCGAAGAGAGCATACCTTACAAGAATGCCGTTGAATAGGCAACCAGCCGGTGGCCCTTGCGTCTGATACTCTGTCGAGTGCAGCCCTTGTGGCTGTTCTCCGGCGGAAGACGGCTTGGTAGGCCGCGGACTGGCTGGACTCGTAATCGGGAGGAACGTATACCTGTGAAGTTCGGTCTAACGGCATCGGCGCTCGCGGCGCTCCTAATTTTGAGTGGAACAAGCAGAGCGGCATCGGCCCAGCAGGCTCCCGCGGTACCCGACGCACCCGCGCCGCAAAGTACTGCTCCTCTTACAGATGTGAGCGGACCGATCACCCCTGGAATCGGCGCGAATGCAAACTCGGCACCTGCGGCAAACGGTGCGCCCAGCTCCTCCAGCCAGATGCAGGCTCCCGCGCAGCCTCCTGCGCCGGTGGTCAAAGACCAGATCCAGGCCACTCCGCCTGAGATGCCGCCGCCGCAGGAACTTGGCACGATTTTGAAAGTGAACGTGACGTACGTTGAAGTCCCTGTCACGGTCAAGGATTCAAAAGGCAAGCTTGTGGCCGGTCTCACTTGGCGGGACTTCCGGGTCTTTGAGAATGGCGTTTACGAGCCGCTGAAGCAGTTTTTTGTGGATCCGTTCCCGCTGTCGGTCGCTTTTGTGATTGACCAGAGCCTGACCGCGGATGTGATGGAGCGCGTGAATGACTCCCTGGGCGCAATCCAGGGTGCACTGACGCCGTACGACGAGATCGCAATCTTCTCCTACAACAACGGCGTCCAGGAGCGCACCGGCTTTACCGGCGCGCAGAGCAGTCGCGTGCCCGCCGTGCTGGCGCTGACCAAGGAAACCGGACGGGAAGAGATGATTCCGTACAACAGCGGTCCGATGGCCGGCTGCAACGTGCATGTCAACGGCAACTGTGCGGACCCGAACCTGCAACCCGGCCGTTCCACGGGCTCCGGTCCGTTCATCACGATACCCAAGGAAA
>JAJZGF010000129.1 GCA_021805025.1 Acidobacteriota bacterium | reverse complement strand
CACTAACCAGATCATTAAGGAAGCCCTGTACCCTTACCCGAAAGACCTCATCCTGGTCACCAAGGTCGGCGCGCGCCGTGGTAATGATGGATCTTGGATTCTCGACCGTTCTCGTGAAACTCTGGTGGAGAGCATCCACGATAACCTGCGCAATCTCGGCGTCGAAGCTCTTGATATCGTGAACCTCCGCATGGGTGGTTTTACTGCGCCTGAACCGGGATCCATAGCGGAACCTCTGAAAGTGCTCATCGAACTCAAGCAGCAGGGGCTCATTCGCCATATCGGCCTCAGCACCGTCACGCCGCACCAGCTCGCCGAGGCCCAAGCCCTTACTGAAGTCGTCTGCATCCAGAACTTTTACAACCTCGCCAACCGCGGCGATGACGCCTTCGTCGACGGGCTTGCCGAACAGGGTATTGCCTACGTCCCGTACTTCCCTCTCGGCGGCTTCACACCGCTGCAGTCCTCGGTCTTAGACACCGTCGCAGCCTCACTCGGCATCACGCCCATGCAGCTTGCACAAGCCTGGCTCCTGCATCGCTCACCCAACATCCTGCTTATTGCCGGAACATCCAGGCGTACTCACCTGCGCGAGAACCTGAGCGTAGCCAAACTTCAGCTCGCACCTGAAGTACTCACCGAACTCAACGCTATCAGTATCGCCACCAGGTAAATGACTTGAAATACCAATCCTGATGGTGCACCTACCGCATCTTTCTGTTTGGCCAACAATCCGCCTTTGGCAAGCAAGGGGCATACGACCTGTCTCGGCTCTCACCTTTCTCAAAGAAGAGGTAGATACCTGACTTCGGCAAAACCAGTCTTGCCGAAGCTGTCACGAAGATAGCGAAATCCTCCCTCTGACTTACGGACTTGTTCCAGAAGTCAGTAAAAACTGTGGAGATCATCAGTTTTAGAGATGGTTCATTCCCAACGAGGCGCTTTGGATGCGCAGAAAGCGGAACCATTCAATAGCAGCTCCGAAGCAGACAAACTTCTGATCTGACTCGGGTGTCGATGGAATTCAGCGACTGCTCACATTCTCTCAGCCGAGCAAGAAGAATGCGACTTGATATATCGAACGAAGCTTACGCGTCATGAGAGAGATATTCAGAACAGCGCCACGCTCGCTGACCCACGGAGGCCACTCTCCTTGGAAGATAATGCTGCAAGACGCAACCGATCGTGTTTATGTGATCAGGCCAGATCAACGGACATACTGGGCCTAGGGATAGAGTTTCTTTCTGGAGGTGTTGAGCTACTCAGGAAGCGTGTAGGTACCATCGACGTGAAACTTGCCGGTAACTCCCGGGCTGTTGCCTTCCGGCTGCCCGCCGCCCAAGCTGAGGGTATAGTCCCCTTCGGCGATGATGGGTGAGCCGAAGTCGGTCACCATACCCAGATCACGCGGGTTGAGATGGAAGTGAACCTTCTGGCTCGCACCCGGATCAAGGTGGATGCGTTCGAAGCTACGAAGAGCCACTATCGGCGCTCCCTTGACATCAGGGAACTTGAGGTAGAGCTGCACAACCTCATCACCTGCGAGCTTGCCAGAATTGGTCACGAGGACGTCGGCTTCCACGGGCTGCCCGGCGACAACGGCAGTGGAAGAAATCGCCAGGTTGCTATAGCGGAATGTGGTGTAGCTGAGACCGTAGCCGAAGCCATAAAGCGGCTTTCCGGTGAAGTAGCGATATGTGCGGTTCGCCATGCCGTAGTCTTCAAAGTTCGGCAGCCCTTCCAGACCTTTATAAAAGGTAACCGGAAGCCGGCCCGCGGGGTTGTTCTTCCCGCTCAGCGTCTCCGCCACGGCCGCACCGCCTTCTTCTCCGGGGTACCAGGCCTCAAGCACGGCGTTGGCGTGGTCGTTGATCCAGTTTACGGCTAACGCGCTGCCGTTGATCAGCACTACTGCGAGGGGCTTGCCTGTCGCTGCCACCGCTTCCACCAGGTCTTCTTCAGGCCGCGGCAGGTCAATGCTGGTGCGGTCGCCGCCCAGAAAACCCGGTTCGCTCACGGGCATCTCTTCCCCTTCGAGCTGGCTGGTGATGCCTACGACGGCAATGATCGCGTCCGCACTGCGCGCAGCGGCAACTGCTTCGGGCGAAACTGTGGGATCGTATCTGCTCCAGATCAGTTCGGTATGCGCATTGCCGTCCTGCGTGCCACCTGTGATCAGGAGTGCAACCTTGTGGCCTTTCTCAAGCTTCACTCGGCCCATGACAGGTTCAAGGTCGCCACCGCCGCCGTCCGACGCCACCTGCTTGCCGTCGACGCTCACGTGAGCAAAGCCTTGGCTACGCACACCGAGCAGGTACTCCCCTGTCGTCGAGGGCGTGAGAAAGCCCGTCCACTGCACGCCAAAGCGCTTCCTGTCCGCGACTTCTTTGGGCAACGTAGCTCTGGTGAGGTTGATATTGGGCTCAGTGCGCTCTACGAGCTTCTTAGGCACATCGTCGAAGCCACGCCGGCCCTCGTTGTACTCGGCATGCAATCCTGGTTTGCCGTCTGGAGTTGTCAGTACGTCGTTTGGTACGGGGGTTCCATCAGGATTAAGAAACTGTGTACCCGGCACATATGTGATGGAGACACCGGGAAACTGCGCGTGCAGCCCATCTAGGATGGAGACGATGTGCGTGGGGTGGCCCGCATAGTTGCCGATGAGCGGCCGGGTCTGCTCCGCCAACGGGCCGACAACCGCGATCTTGCGGATCTGCGACTTGAGCGGCAGCAGTCCATCATTCTTGAGCAGCACCATCGACTCCTCCGCCAGCTTGCGTGCGTGGGCGCGATGCTCAGCGCTGTCCAGTTCCTTCTCGTCGATGTTCGAGTACGGCACCATGGCGGGCGGATCAAACATGCCGAGCTTGATGCGAGCGGTGAACAGGCGGATGAGCGCAGTATCGAGTGTACTTTCTGGCAGATAGCCCTGCTGCACGGCATCGATGTAGGCCTTGTCTACCGGCTCGCCAAAGCGCTTGTTGAAGGTCACGCACTCGTTGTCCATGCCACGTATCACCGAGATGGCAACCCCCTGTGCCTGCGTGGGCCGATAGCGATGATTCGCGGCAACATCGCGCACAGCGTCGCAGTCAGAAACAACATAGCCATGGAAGTCCCACTTGCCCCGCAGTTGATCCTGCAGTAAGTACTGATTGGCGCAGGCCGGTTCGCCGTTTATAGCGTTGTAGGCACACATCACCGAACCAGCCTTACCCTCGACAATGGCCGCGCGAAAAGCCGGCTCATAAGTGTCCACCTCGTCGTGCCTGCTCACGTCGACATCAGCAAAGTGACGAGTCGGCTCGGGGCCGCTGTGAACGGCGAAGTGCTTGGGAGTCGCAATGCCTAAGTAGTACTTGGGGTTGTCACCCTGCAACCCTGTCACATAGGCAACGCCCATGCGGCCGGTCAGGAACGGATCCTCGCCGTAGGTCTCCTGCCCGCGGCCCCAGCGTGGATCGCGAAAGATGTTCAGGTTGGGTGACCAGAAATCCAGCCCACCCATGATGCCGATGTGGCCCTCGCGCAGGTTCTGCACATGCTTGATGCGGCCTTCCACACCGATCTCTGCGGCCATGGTGTGGATGCCTGCTGGGTCAAAAGTCGCGGCCAGGCCTACCGGTTCCGGGTACTCGGTGACACCCTCGTTGATCACTCCGTGAAGAGCCTCGCTCCACCACTGATAGGCCGGAATGTTCAGGCGCGGTACGGCTGCGGAGTTGTTCTGCATCTCCGACGCCTTCTCTGCGAGCGTCATGCGATGCACCAGATCCGTGGCGCGCTGCTCCGGAGCAAGTTGTGGATTCATAAACGGCATATGCGCCGTGTCCTGCTGCGCCGCAGCTGGCAGGAGCATCGCTGAGAACAAGGCGCCGAAGGCGAGTGAGAGTTTCAGACGAAGCGACATGGCATTCTCCAAGGTGTTGCTTAACTCTAGTAGCAGACGGCAGTGATGCAAAGGCTCTTGTTGTAGAACGGCAGAATAACATTTTGGTAGCGGTCCGTAACGGCGCTGGAGTGTGTGCCGGGTAAATCGCAAGGGTATTCAGGATGCCATAGCAGTCCAGTACCTCATGTAGTTGGATCGCATCGAAGCGCAGTCCATTCTGGTCGCCCACGTTCATCGCGATTGCACAGTACTGCTTTAGATTGACGACGTACTAGTCCACAAGGCAAGCGGGCCATCCGGCAGTGAGCTTGGCAGCGACCGCGACAGGAAGCAGGAAAACGCCGACACTAGGCGACCCGACACAACAGTGCTACCAGTCTTTCGGGCTAGTCGTCGAGCGAAAACAAAATACCAGTTCCAGAGGCGCCAAGGAATTACGGGGCTGCTTTTCAGCTACTTGCTTACCACTGTTACTACTGGCTTGTCCCGCCCTGGCCATGCTGGGGCACCTTCATGATTCAGCCGTTGAGTTTTGTCATCCCATGTCAGCTTCGTTACCGACCCAGCGCCTTTCTCGTAACCATAGGTTCTGCCGTCATCCTGAAACAGAGTAAAGCTGACGTCCGCTCCCGGATATATCCGCACGGATGCAATCGTCTGCGCCTGCTCGGTGCTCCCGATCTCGGACCCAACAGGCACAATGCTTCCCGCTCTCACAAACAGCGGCAGCGTATCGATGGGTGCATCCGCCTCAATGGTCTGTCCGCCATGAAGCCGTTCGTTCGTCCAGTAGTTGTACCAGTCGCAGCCAGCGGGCAAATAAACAGTTCGGGATGTCGCGCCCTGATCCACTACTGGAGCTACCAGGAATGCAGGACCGTACATATATTCATCCGGGATATCGGCGGCCTTCGGATCTGAAGGAAAATCCATGAACAAAGCCCTCATATATGGAGCACCGGTCTGGTAGCTCCGATAGGCAACCGAATAGGTGTACGGCAGGAGCTGGTAACGCAGCTTCAGATACTTCGCGAGAATCGGTTCGGCCTGCTTGCCGTAGGACCATACTTCGTTGTGATTTCTTTCTCCATGGGTACGCATCACTGGTTGAAAGGCACCCCATTCGAACCATCGGACGAACAGTTCGGGATAGTCCTCATAGTTGCCAATCGTGGCACGAACATCGGATCCATCTATGAGCGGTTTGTGTTCGGCGTGGTAGTCCGCTGGAACCGATGGCGAGAAGAACCCAGCAATATCAGTGTCCCAGTAAGGCAGACCGGTAGCAGTGAAGTTCAACCCCGCAGGGATCGAGCGCTTGAGCATATCCCATGTCGAGACAATATCGCTCGACCAAAATACCGTGCCGTTGCGTTGCGCCCCGAGGTATGCAGCCCTGGCTAGGATCATCACCCGACGGCTGTCTCCAAAGTCGCGCCGAAAGCCCTCGTACACCGCGGCAGTGTGAAACAGCGGGTACACGTTGTAGTACCGCGTCCCCGAACCGATCGTAAACCTATCATTCGCAGGATCGACGTCCGGCTCCGTCTCATCCAGCCAGATGTAATCGAAACCATAAGGTTTTACGTACCTGTCGCGTATCTTCTCCCAAAACCACTTCGCGGCTTCCGGGTTCGTGGTATCAATATTCGGCCCAATATTCTTTTTGTAGCCGCCAGAATCCGGGGCTCCGTTCCGATCAAGAATCAACCAGCCTTTGCTGAGTAGCTCGTCATAGAACTGCGTTCCGGCTGCAAAGTGTGGCCAGACGCTCAACATCGTCTTCACTCCCATCGAGTGCAGTTCACGATTCATCGCACCCGGGTCCGGCCATCGCTTTGGATCGAGGTCAAGTTCCCCCTGTTTGGTCATGTTGAGAAAGTCCACCACGAGCACGTCTAGCGGCAGCTTCTTCTGACGATATTCCTTGGCCACATCGAGAATCTGAGCCTGAGTCGGATAGATCGCCTTACTCTGGATATATCCATAAGCCGCCTTTGGCAGCATTTGTGTCGCTCCCGTGAGCAAGCGGTAACCTTCATAGATTTCGTCACTGCTCTCTCCTGCAATGACGAAATACGAAACGCGCTCTCCTATCTCGGACGACCACGAATTGTTTCCATTGAATCCCAGATTGATCGTTGTCTTGGAAGGATTGTCCCATACCAGACCATAGCCACGGCTTGACACCATAAAGGGCACACAAACGCTCTCGCCTCCAAGTGCGCCGTAGTCATGCCAGCAGCGTATTTGGTGGTCTCGGAGGTCCATCCAGCCTTTTTGCTGCTGTCCTAATCCGTAGTAGTGTTCCCCCTGAGGTGAATCGAATGCAGCCGTAACCTTGTAGCTATTCTTCCCTGCATCCGCCGCCATCGCATCACTTTCCGACAGCATCCCCCAGTTGCGCATGTGCAGCAACATCTTGCCGCTCGTCGTGGTCACTTGTAGACCATCATCTTGAGGTCCGTGCCCACCCCCGCCTCCGAAGTAAGGATCCCGTAGTTTAAGATTCAACGCGTCGAGCGGCATGGGCTGCGATAGTTTCTCCCTGGGAAGATTCTCGGGCGACACACGCACAACCATCCGAGCAGATCGAAATACGTCGTAGCCTTCAGAATCACGTTCGTGTGTCCATCCCTGAGCCGAAGGCTGGGCTACGAACCCGTAGCCAGGGCGGCCTGTGGCTCTGGCCCTGTCGGTGCTCATCGTCACACGCACTATGTTTTGGGCGTAGGGTTCCAAAGAAATCACCCGGCCATCCCGTGCCAACACCAGCGACCCACTTTGGGCCATGGCCATCGCTCCCAGTGACACAACCCCTATGAGAATCTGTCCCATCCTCAAAACTGGTATTTTCCAATCCGGATAACGATCAATCTGAGAACCCATTCCATCCCCTTTTGCTCAAGGCTGCCATAAACGCCTTCGGACTTTCACGATGTCGGCTGCTTGGCGCCTTTTTCCCTGAACTTCCTATGATCGAAGTTGAAGAGCCGTCCCGCAGCATCGCCTCGAAATACGAAATACTAGATAGTGCTCGTATCTAGCGGCATCAGCCTCTCCAATCCAATGCCCCAGACTCAGACTGATGGAGAACAGGTCTTCGACAGCATTCCAACTCCTGGAACGCCAAACCAATGTAACGCTAAAAATCATTGAGCGTTAGTTTCTGGGATCCGCAAAGAACGGCTCGGACCTGTCACCTTACCGAAAACTGGTCTGATCAGGGATCGTCACGTGTAAAGCATGGACATCCGCATCATTGCCTCAGATCCCGCTTCTCCTCTGACGTCAAGTCCAGTCCTTTCTCGTGCCCTTCGATTGGGCCCGGCCTCGTGTGGAAGCCCTTCGCAACATACCCACCTCCAGACGCGCCGCGTCGAACCATTCCTCCAGAGTCCCCGCCTGGCCGGAGTGGCTGAAGGCATGGCAATACCAGGGCGAGGACGCAGAGAGTCCACTTGCCGGTCGCTCCAATAACGTTGGCATCAGTTGATCACGGTGTGCTCGGTCACGCCCGGCTTAGACTACCCAGCATGCAGCATGAGGTCATTGGGTATATTGACTATGGTTCCGAGGCGCCCAACCATCCGTAAGTTTTTGACTATCGGTAACTTTGATTCCCAGTTGGCGAGAACAGCTACATGCACTCATCCAAAGGCCGAAGCTACCGGATCTGTCCTGAACAATGCACTTGTCGTCATCTAGGACGCTTGGTCGAGCGAGAGGCACGATTCGAATACCCTCTTAGCATTCGAATCAGCTAATTTTGGGGGCAGGGATGGGAGCCGTCGGAGGAAAATTTGGCGGCGGAGGAAACTGGTTTCTGGCTAGATCCATACTCTTCCCTGTTTAAGTAAAACGTCTACACCGCATAGGTGCCCATATTCATTGGAATTTTGTGCCGAAATCAAGAGCTAAAACACGGAGTTGGTTGCATTTTCCCCTTTAGCAGGCGTGTCACGCAGAGTACGCTTCGCACCGGACTGCATCCGACTCCATTTTTCCCTCCCAGATCACGAAAATTAAACACGGCGAACCTCAGGTCGAATCACCTTGCACTTTGGTAAGATTGGCCTCCATGAGCCTTTCACGCAGATCCTTCGTAGGAACCATCTCCACCGGTATGGCTGCCTTCGCCAGCCTTGCTCTTCCCTCGGCTCAGGCTCAACTGGTCTACCAGCACTCCGACTGGAAGTTTGCGGAGTTTGATCAACTCATCAAACACCCCGCACGCGCAAAGCAGGTCTTTGACATCCGCGCCATCGGCGAAGGCAAATTTCTCAGTAACATCAAGAATTCCTTGAACGGCTTTCACTACGGCTTCAACATCCCCGCCAACCAGATCAAGCTCGCCGCTGCCCTCCACGGCCCATCCAACATGCTCAACTTCGACGACGCCATGTGGGAGAAGTATCGCCTCGGCGAGTGGCTCCAGGTCACCGATCCTAAAACCGGCAAGCCAGCCACACGCAACATCTATCTACGTAAATCCAGCGGCACCTCGACCAACCCCAACGAGGCTGACTCCCCCCTGCAGGACACCAGCATCGAAGCCCTTCAGGCTCGTGGCGTCCTCTTCCTCAGTTGCCACACCGCAACCGAAGAACAGGCACACGCACTCGTCGCCAAATACGCAATCAAAAGCTCAGTCGAAGAGATTGTGCAAGACCTGCAGGCACACCTCATCCCAGGCGTTCTTATCGTACCTGCCATGGTCGCCGCAGTCTCCCTGCTCCAGTCCGATGGTCACTTCACCTACATCACCATTTAGCCATCACTGAAGGACTCTACCAAGATGCGTAAAATCACTCTGGCAACTACACTGCTGCTCCCGGTCTGCGCCATCGCTCAGACCGCGCCACCATGGAGTGCCGGCGCTAACAATCCAGCCCCAAGCAAAGGGCTCGTCTTTCACGTAGATGACGTGGACAACATACCCGACCTGCACGGCAACCCTCAGGACGCTAAACTGGTGCTCTTCATTGGCGGCAATCAGTTCTTCGTCCTGCCCCGGCTCATCGCAGGTTTTGAAAAGCAACATCCGGAACTGGCAGGCCACATCTTTTACGAGACCCTCCCTCCCGGCATCCTGCGCAAGCAGATGCAGCAGGACAACACCATCACCGTTGGCAATCTCACCCTCCACGTCGTCCCCGATGTCTATGAGGCAGGTGCCCGCGTCCTCGACGACCTGCACCAGCAAGGCATCGTCGACAACGTCGTTCGCTACGCCACGAACAACCTTGAAATCATGGTCGCCGCAGGAAATCCAAAGCACATCACTGGGCTCAAGGATCTCGCTGCCCCTACCCTGCGCCTCGCGATGCCCAATCCTGAAACCGAAGGTGTTGCGCGCCAGGTATCCGACTCACTCCGTAAAGCCGGCGGGCAGTCCCTGGTGGATACGGTCTACACGCAAAAGGTACACGACGGCACCACATCGCTCACTCAGATTCACCACCGCCAGACTCCCATGCGCATCCTGCAGGGCAAAGCCGATGCCGGCGTCGTCTGGGCCTCGGAGGTTCGCTTCCAACAGAAGATTGGGAATCCAATCTCTGGCGTAGCGATTCCCGACGATGTCAACACCACAGCCATCTACGCCGCCGGTGTGGTCCATAGCGCCCCGCACTCCGCCGCCGCTGCCGCATGGATCGCCTACCTCCAATCCGATCAAGCGCAAGCGGCCTACGCCGAGTTTGGCTTCAAGCACATCACCGCCAGTCGAGATCATTGATGCAGAGAAACTGGGCCATCGTTACCGTCCTGCTGACGGCTCTCCTGTATCTTGGCATCATCGCTTGGGGACTCCACCTGCATCATCTGTCGCTCTTCTATCCCCCTCACCCGCCGCGTCACGCCATGGCATGGGTGGCGCCACGCCACGGCAACATTCCCCCCGGCCCACAAGGAGACAACGTCCGCCGCGGTGAACTCCTCTTCAACGAGACCCCTCACTACGCCTCAAAATACACCTCGTCCAAAGTAAGTTGCTCCAACTGCCACGCCGAAGGTGGCATCCAGCCTTATGCCTCACCCATGGTCGGCCTTCCTGCTCTCTTTCCTATGTTCAACCAGCGCGCTGGACGTAAAATCTCCCTGCAGGACCGAGTCGAAGAGTGCTTCGTCCGCAGCGAAAACGGAAAGCCCGTCGACTACCAAGGTACGGAAATGCAGGACATCGTCGCGTACATCCAATGGCTTTCACTTCCCCAACCCGACCGCAAACCCTTCGTCGGGCGAGGCCTCATCAAACTGCCCGATCTCAAGCCTGACCCTGTCCATGGCGAGCAAATCTACAAAGAACAATGTGCTGGCTGTCATGGCTCACACGGACAAGGCCGAGCGCCGCTCTTCCCGCCGCTCTGGGGTCCGTACTCTTTCAACGACGGTGCCGGCATGAACAACGTCGCCAAAATGGCCGCGTTCGTCAAGCACAACATGCCACAAAACCGCATGGGCATTCTCTCTGCCCAGCAAGCCTACGACGTCTCTGCCTTCATACACGCACAGCCGCGACCAGTCTTCAACCAGGCATACCAACACTACTAGCGCGCCGCATATCCTAACTTCACCAGTCCGTCAGCGTCCCGTCCAACTTCCGTGCAATCGGCAAATACGCCCGCTGGTACGGGAACTTGGCCGCCAGCGCCTCATCAATATCCACGCCCAGTCCAGGCGCATCACCTGGATGCATATAGCCTCCATCAAACCGATACTGGTGCGGAAACACTTCATCCGTCAGCGCACTATGCGCCATATGCTCCTGAATCCCAAAGTTATGGATCGCAATCCCCAGGTGTAACGCGGCTGCCATCGTTACCGGCGAGAGATCCGTCGCTCCATGGAATCCCGTCTTCACCTGATACAGAGCCGCAAAGTCTGCTGTCTTCTTTGCATGAGTAATCCCACCGCCATGCACTATCGTCATGCGGATGTAGTCGATCCACTGCCGACGAATCAGGTCGTGCGCGTCCCACACCGAGTTGAAGACCTCCCCGGTCGCAATCGGAGTCGTCGTGTGCCGGCGTATCAACTCAAACCCCTCCTGCAACTCGGCAGGGCAAGGATCTTCCATCCAGAACAAGTGATACGGCTCCAGCGACTTCCCTAGGCGCGCCGCTTCGATCGGCGTCAACCGATGATGAACGTCATGCAACAGATGCACATCTTTTCCCACCACCATCCGTACCTGCTCAAACAACGACGGTACAAAATTCAGATACTTCTCGGTCGACCAAAGACTCTCCGAGGGCAATCCTCGCTCCGCTGGCTCGTATGGCTTTCCACCCTTGGGTACGCCGTAGCTGCTCTCAACTCCTGGAACCCCACACTGTGCCCGCACCGCCAGATAGCCCTCTGAAATATGCTGCTGCACCGAGTCAATTGCCTCCGCG
>JAJZGF010000314.1 GCA_021805025.1 Acidobacteriota bacterium | reverse complement strand
TGCCCGGACTGAGAGTGGACCGATCGTGGCTCATCGAAGAATCCAGTACGGCTGCCATGAGTGATACTACCTTGGACTGTAAATTCCGGAAGGCAGGTGTTCCAGCTCACATTGGCACAGGGGGGAATGGGTGGATCCGCTCACAAGGGGCCTTACGCTGTAACGCGCCTGCTACCGATGATGATAAGATCGACCCGCTGAAGGCAAACGGAAGACAGTAAGATAATGGGCGTAGTTTGCTGAGGAGAGCAGGTGGTTGGACTTATTTGATCCCAGTCGTGTGCGAATTGTTTTGATGAGCTTTGGCTGGGGAGTCTGAGCCATAAACCGTCGACCCTTAAACACCGCGTTCATCGATCTTTGGAGGAAACCTGATGCCGGAGGTTACACGTAGACGGACCGGGGAACTGCTTCGGAAGCTTTTCGAGATTCTGAAAGCAGCTCCCGAGGGCCTTCAGGCAAAGGAGGCGCTTAGTGCACTCGCAGACGCGGTATCCCTCACAGATTACGAATCAGGCGATTACCAAGCGGGTGGACGACGATTCGAGCAGATCGTGCGCTTCGCTACTGTCGACTGTGTCAAGGCCGGCTGGTTGCTGAAGAACAAGGGACTCTGGACGCTGACGGAGACAGGTTGGGAAGCGTATCAAGAGCTCAAAGATCCCGAACTCTTTTACGCTCGTGCCACAAAGCTTTACCGGCAGTGGCGCGCCGCACATCCGACGAGCGAACCGGACAAGGAGCAGGAGACGGAGGAGACCGCTGCAAAGTCCGTCAGCATTACCTTTGAGCAGGCCGAGGAGCAGGCGTGGCAGGAGATCAAGGAATACCTGCTGCAAATGCCTCCCTACGAATTTCAGGATCTCGTGGCCGCATTGCTGCGGGCAATGGGCTATTTCGTTTCCTGGGTCGCGCCGCCTGGCAAGGACGGTGGAACCGATATCATCGCGCTGGTCGACCCCCTCGGCACGAAGCCTCCCCGCATCAAGGTCCAGGTTAAGCGCCAAAAGGAGGCTGTGAATGTGCAAGCCGTGCGCTCCTTTATCGCTGTGATCGGTGAATCCGACGTCGGGCTATTTGTTTGCACAGGAGGCTTCACGCGAGACGCCGCGGACGAAGCTCGCACCCAAGAGAAACGCCGTATGCGGCTGATTGATCTCGACGAACTGGTCGACCTCTGGGTGAAATACTACGAAAAGCTGACCGAGGAAGCGCGGCAGCACTTGCCCCTCAAACCGATCTACTTCTTGGCGCCGGCGCCGTGAAGACAAGCGAAGCGTTCTCGCGTGTGAACATCGACGCGCAGCTCAAGGATCAGGGGTGGGACATCCACAATCCCAATGCGGTTCGCTTCGAGTATCCGCTCTCGGACGGGACGCGGGCCGATTACGTCCTCTGCGATCGAAATGGGCGGTCGCTCGCAGTTGTGGAAGCCAAACGCAGCTCCATCAACCCCGCGGATGCGGCGGCACAGGCCAAGGCCTACGCCGAACAGCTCAAGGTCCCCTTCATTTTTCTCGCCAATGGCGAAGAGGTGCGGTTCTGGGACTGGCAAATCGAAGCGCACCCGAGAGTGGTCAAGACGTTCTTCTCGCCCTCGGACCTTGAGCGACGCTACGCAACCCGCATCGTGCGCACCGATCCCAGGGCGGTTCCGATCGACAAACGGATCGTCGAGCGCGACTACCAGCACGATTGCATTGAAATCCTGACGGGAGATTTTCACCGCGGCCGGCGGAAGATGCTGGTTGAGATGGCGACCGGTATTGGCAAGACGCGCATGGCAGCGGCGTTCATCAAGCGGCTGTTCGAGGCGAACGCCGTCACCCGTGTTCTGTTCATCGTAGACCGCAATACGTTCGCGAAGCAGACCGAGGATGCGTTCGCTGAGCACCTTACGGACTATCCGAGTTATAGGCTTCAGAGGGGGCGACGCTTCCAGGACGAGAAGCGCATCACCATCACGACCCTCCAGAGCATGATCAACATCTACCGCGATTACTCGGCGGGGTACTTCGATCTGGTGATCTCGGAATGGAGACTTCTTGGAAGCTTCGAAGATGTTGCGCCACGCCGCATCCCCCGCGCTGTCGGAGTAGGTGTTGAAGTCGTTGCTCGCGCAGACGTTTCCCGAAGGGAGCTTGGATGCGCGCCAGCGGGATCCTAGTCTTCACGGTACAGCGCGAACAAATTAACCGGCAGCCGCGCGCGGTGCCACTGGCTTGAGCCGGCTCGGGAGCACATCACAAGAACCAGTCCCTGACAGGATGGGAATTCCAGAGTCTCCTGTGATTTTCAGCATATTTTGCCGCCTCTGGTTACCGAAATCTTGGCAGGGATTACCGAAATCTTGTGGGGCCGACAGCTTTGTTGGGTCGGAAATGAAATCCATCTTATATTTAACATAATATACATTATGCGAACTATAAGTACGACCTAAAGCTCGATCGGCTGTGCTGAAGGATTGCTGCCCGAAATGGCCTAATGGGCTCGTTTGCGCTCTATTGAGCACGATATCTACTTTCTCGCCGGCGGCACCTGGGCAATGACTCGTCCG
>JAJZGF010000128.1 GCA_021805025.1 Acidobacteriota bacterium | reverse complement strand
CAAGAATGCGCTGTCCGGCGGCGGCCCATCGCTGTTCGAGGGGGCGCATGAGGACGGGCTCTATGAGCAGGAGGATGTCTTCCTCGCTGGTGTAGTGTGCGCCGATGAGGGAGCGGCGCGCGGGGTCGAGTGAGCGTTCGAAGAGGGTGCCGAAGATGGCGGGGGCGATGTGGGACCAGTCGTAGTTTTTTGAGACCTCATAGAGGATGCCGAGGTCGCCGGTATCGAGCTGGATGATAGCGGTGGTGTCAAAGAGTCCGCCGTTGAAGTACCGGATGCTGTGTTCGCCGAAGATGCCATCCTTCTCGCTCATGGCCTGAAAGAGCAAGGCGAGCTTGCGCAGGAATTTGCGAGGGATGAATCGGTCGTCGGAATGGAGTAGATTGCGGAAGACGTGATTGGGGAGCAGGCCGATGGAGTCCGCGAAGAGGCAGAAGAGGAGGCGCATGAGGAAGTGGGCGATTTCCTCGCGAGTAGCGCCGAGGTTGCGTTCTTCGAGTTCGAGGCGCTCGGCGAGGCGGCTGAAGAGCTTTGCCGCTTCCAGGGTGACTTGCGCGTCAGTGCGTTCGGGGCGGAGGACGTTGTAATCGCCGAAGAGGGCGCGGAGGACATCGAGGGGCGGCAGGGGGCAGGTTGCGGTGACCTGGTTGCGGTTGAGGTCGTCGAGCGAGAAGGCGTAGACGCGCGGGGAGGTTGCGGTGAAGTTGGTGTGGACCTCGAAGCGCTCGAAGTCGCAGACGACAAGCAGGGGCGGGTTGCCGAGGTCTTCGCGGTAATCGTTGAGCTGCTCGTAGGCCTTTTTAAGGTCTTTGAGCTTGCCTTTGTATTCCCATGCGAAGTGGTCGCGTAGCCAGACATCGGCGAAGCCTTTGCCGCCGCGGGTTTTTTGGACATGCTTCTCGAAGGCGTAGTTCTCTCCTACGGAGTCACTGGCGGCGGGGCGCGGTTCGCCGAGCATTTCACAGAGATCGATGAAATGGGATTGCGCACCGGCCTTCTCAGACTGCGCGTAGATTTTCCAGCGGCGTACGAACTCGGAGATAGAGAGTGGCATGGGTCATGCGTAGTTTACCCCTGAGGTGCGGAAGCGGGGGGTGGATGGCAGCGCGATGGAACCACGAGCAGCACGAGTTGGGAAGGTGGCGGGGCGGGTGGCGCACCCTTTCCTTGCCAGTGAAGTGGATGGGGCGCCCTCGGGGGTGGGGGAATGAAGATAAAAGACCAGGTTGCGCCACCCGCCGACCACAGATCCTTCGACTCCCTTCGGTCGCTCAGGATGACAGGGCATTGAGGTGGTGCAGATGGAGGACCACAAGGGGCGCGGGCGGGCGCTGGGGTGGATGATCCTTGTTCCCTGCGACGTGAGTCATGGCGATTGTGGTTGAATGGGGTGCGGAGGCTGGCGATGGTGTGGAGTGGAGCGATAACGCGGCGCGGATTTTTGCGGATGGCGGGCGGCGGAGCGGCGGCGGGGACCTTGTCGCGGAACGTGTGGGCGGCGGGGCAGGCGGTGCCGGCGGGGATTCAGCTCTACACGGTGGGCACCGACCTGGAGAAGGATCCGGCGGGGACGCTGAAGAAGCTGCGGCAGATTGGCTTCGTCGAGGTGGAGACGAGCCCGATGATGAAGCAGACCCCGGCGGAGTTTCACGAGCTGGCGCGTGCGGCGGGGTTGCGCGTGCCCAGCGCGCACCTGATGTTTGGCTTCAAGGCGACGGAGCCGCTGCTGGAGGACGGAAAGACGCTTGGCGTGGAGTATGTGGTGAGCACGGTGCTGCTGCCGGGCGCGCCTCCGGCTGCACCCGAGGCTGTATTTCACTCGCTGAACACGCTTCGTGCGGAGGATTTTCATAAGGTGGCAGCGCGGGCCAACGAGATTGGGCAGCAGGCCAAGGCGGCCGGGCTGAAGTACGCGTATCACAACCACAACTTTGAGTTTCGCGATCTGGGCGGGGGCGAGACGGGATACGCGATTCTGCTGCGCGAGACGGACCCGGCGGTGGTGCACTTCGAGGCGGATACGGGTTGGATGCGGGTTGCGGGTGCGGATCCGGTGGCGCTTTTGACAAAGCATCCGGAGCGGTTTGCGATGCTGCACGTCAAGGACTTCAAGAGCCTGACGAAGCCGGTGACGGAATTGATGGCCGCCGATGCTCCAACGCCGACGGAGGTGGGACGGGGCGAGGTGGATGTGCGCGCGATTGTGGCGGCAGGGCGCAAGGCGGGGGTGCGACACATCTTTGTGGAGCAGGAGCCGCCGTTCACAGAGATGCCTGCGATGGAAGCGGCGGCGGTGGACTACGCTGCGCTGCGGCCGCTGCTGGCATGAGGGGTGGCGCGCACTGGCGAGACGTTAGAGAAGGAGTGCGCGGGACGTCCGGCGCGGGGATGGAATCAAGAGGCTAGCTGCGCTTGACGAGGCCGGTGAGGGCTTCGTTCTTGAGGATTTTGCCGCCTTCCTGGAGGACATAGAGGCGGTTCGCGTCGAGGTCGTGGAGGGTGTCGACGGCGCCGGAGGGCCAGCGGATCTCTACGGTGTCGGCCTTTTTGGCGTCGGCGAGGCCGAAGTGGATTCGGAGATCGCTCGAGGAGAAGTAGCCGTTGCAGGAGCGGACTTCTTCGATTTGGGTGAGCGGCGAGCCTGGCTTGGCGGTGAGGACGGGCGTGCCGGTCTGCGCGGTGACCTTGATCTTGGCGCCGATGCCGGTGCGATTGGACTGGACGCCGACGAGGCGAATCTTGATCCAGTTGCGTTTGACGGATTGATCGCAGCGGAGCAGTTGAGGGACGGCGTTGACGCAGTTGACGACGGCATCGAGGTCGCCGTCGTTGTCGTAGTCGCCGATGGCGAAGCCGCGGGCCTTGGCGTCGGTGGTGATGCCGCTGCCGCCGATGAGGCTGACATCCTCAAACTGGCCGTTGCGCAGATTGCGATAGAGATACTTGCGCTCGGCATAGGAGGCGTCGACCTGGGTGCCATCGACCTCGGGATAGACGTGGCCGTTGGCGACGAGGATGTCGAGCCAGCCGTCGTTGTCGATGTCAATGAAGCTGACACCCCAGCCGAGGAGGCGGGTGTTGATGCCTAGACCGGCCTGGTAGGTGCGGTCGTCGAAGGAGCCGTCGCCGAGGTTTTGGAAGAGTGAGTCGGTGTCTCCGGCGAAGTTGGTCTTGACGATGTCGAGCAGGCCGTCGCGGTTATAGTCGCCGATGGAGACGCCCATGCCGGCCTGGGGTTTGCCGTCAGGGGAGTAGGCGACCCCGGCTTCGATGGCCTGATCCTTGAAGGTGCCGTCTTTCTGGTTGACGTAGTATGTGGCGGATGTGGAGTCGTTGGCGACGTAGATGTTGGGCCAGCCGGCGCCGTCGAGGTCTGCTGCGCCGCAACTGAGGGCGTAGGTGCCGAGCGTGCCCCACATGCCGGCCTTCTCACTGACGTCGGTGAAGGTGCCGTCGCCGTTGTTGTGGTAGAGCAAATTCTTCCCGCCTTCGAGTCCGGGCGGGCCGCAGGCGACGATGATGCCCTTGTAGGTGCAGTTGGCATCTTCAGGCAACGGGGTGGTCTTGAGGTCGAGATCGATGTAGTTGCCGACAAAGAGATCGAGGCGGCCATCCTTGTCGTAGTCGAGGAAAGAGCAGCCGGAGTTCCAGCGGAGGCGGTCCTGCAACAGGCCTGCTTCTTTGGTGACGTCAGAGAATGTGCCGTTGCCGTTGTTGCGGAAGAGGGCGTTCTGTCCGTAGTAGCTGACAAAGAGGTCGTTCCAGCCGTCGTTATTGTAGTCGCCGACGCAGCAGGCCTGTCCCCAGCCGGAGCGGGCGAGGCCGGCCTTGAGGGTGACGTCGGTAAAGGTGCCGTCGCGGTTGTTTTTGAAGAGATGGCAGACGGGCTCGTGACCTTTGGGGAAGCCTTCGAGACGCCAGCCGTTGACGAGGAAGATGTCGAGCCAGTCGTCGTGGTCGTAGTCAAAGAAGGCAGCGCCACAGCCGGTGGTTTCAAGCAGATATTTGTTGCGGTGCTCGCCGCCGAAGATCATATCGACGTTGAGGCCGGCGTCTTTGGCGACGTCGACAAACTGGACACCGAGGGGCGTGCCGGTGACGGGCGAGGGTGCGCCTTTGGGAGCGGGGCGGGCGACGGCCTCATAGGCCTGGCGGGCGCTGCCCTTGGGCCTGGCGGGCTGGGGCGCAGCCTGACCCCAGGCCGGGCGGGCCAGCTTGAGGACATCCTCCAGCGATAAAACCAGTGCGGTCCTGGACAGCGACTTCAAAAATCCACGGCGGCTGAAAGACAAAACAACATTCTCCTCGCGGCGCGCCGCTGTTGGTCGCGGCTGCACCTCCTTAGCCCGAGTATAGATGCTGGGCTGCGGGCCTGGAGCGGAGGCTGCCTAAACGCGAAGGTAGCTGAATTGTCCCTTGCTCTGGAGCATGGCGATGGCCGCGACCATGGAGGGGACGATGAGAACGCCGGGGAGCAGGTGTGCGGCGAGGTCCTGCGCCACTTCCTGCTGCGTCTGCTGGAGCTTGAGTTTCTTCACCATCCTCCCGGCATGTCCTTCAAGCGCGAGGTGGCAGGCGAGCAGTTGCACGCCGCGCGCCTGCAGGGCCTGGATGCTGGAGTCCTGAAAGGCCGAGGCTGCGTCGTCGGGATCGTCGGATGTGTATTTTGGGGGAGTGCCGGCGGAGCTTGGGTAGTAGATGTTGCGCGTGGCGGGTTTGCCGGTCCTGGGATCGTCGACCTTGTAGAGCTCGCCGATGCGGTACTTCTCCCAGGCGTAGTCGCTAAGGATAAGCATGGTGCCGAATCCGCGGAATGCGCCGACGAGCCTGATTTGAGAGGCGGGGAGGTCGAAGCCGAATTGGAGTCCGTTGAGCGAGTTGACCATGTGCTCGAAGGCGCTGCCGTCGTCGATGGCGGCTATGTCGTAAAGCTGCTTGACGTCAAACTTCTGCTTCATCAGTTGTTGGAACGACGCCATCTGCCAATCGGAGGACTTGTAGAGGAACTGGGACTCGGCGGAGATTCCCGGAGCGGCGAGCGCGGCGAATCCCGCGGCGGCGCACCCAACGAACGACCTTCTGCTTATCGGCATGATTGATTCTCCTGGGGCCGCGGCGGGGATGGGCGCAGCGTGTGCGCTTGCCGCGGGTTGCAAAACACTGTTTTGAAAGACTCTTGGGAAGGGTGGAGCTGATGGGACGAATCCCGTCGGGATTCCCGCAATGACATGAGTGTACTGCAGCGGCGACGGCTCAACGGTAAAACAGCATTCTCGTTGCGGCAGGCCGCGGTGGACTGCGGCAGTGCCTTTCAGGGGTGAGTCGATCGGGCGGTTGGCGATGGCGGCATGTCCGCGCGGCGCTTCCAGCGGGCTGTGGTCGCGCAATCCGTCCACGTGCCGGCGCATCTGCCGCGCTTCAACGCAGACCGACCATGCCGCGCACGCTCTCGATCAGGCGGGGCGAGTCAAAGCCTACACCGTGCTTGAAGACGGTTTCTACGCGCTCCACCGCGGTGATGTCCTTTGTCACGCTGCCGTTCACCACCACCAGGTCCGCCTGCTTGCCCGCCGCAATGGTTCCGATGCGGTCCGCGCGACCGAGATATTCCGCGCCGTTGAGGGTCGCAATCCGGATTGCCTGCTCCGGCGTGAATCCGGCCTGCACCAGCAACTCGAGGTTGCGCTCGTCGCCGAAGCCCGGCAGCACCGCGCCGTAGCCTGTTGGGTCGCAGCCGGCCATCAGCAGGCCGCCCGCTTCGACAAACTTGCGCTCGAACTGCATCTCCTTTTTCATCAGCGCCGGCCTCCAAGATGTCGCCGCGCCCTCCAGGATGATCGACCGCGTGGTGAGGATGCCGGACCAGGACGTCGGTGGCAGAGAGTCGCGCTCGCGCATCATGAACGCCATCGGAGGATGGCCCGGCTCGATGCTGTCGAGAACCGCCAGCGTTGAGGTCACGGCAACATGCTTTTGCACGAGGGTGTGAATCATGGTCTCCACCGGCGCGCTGTCCATCTCCACGTGCTGGGCGAGATATGCCGCCGCGTCGGCTGGACACTCGCCTTCCTTGCGTCCGGGAGAAAACTCGGTATCGACCGCGATGCCGTGTTCGAGGTTGTCGATGCCCATGTTGGCCGCCTCGGTGAATCCCACAGAACAGAGGTGCCCCGTGATCTTCTCCCCGTGGGCGTGCACCTCGGCAATCGCGGCGTTGAGGTCAGCCGGCGCAATGTGCATGTAGGCCTTCCATGACGTCACGCCCTCTCCCACCCAGTAGTCCACCATGGCGCGGGCATCGTCGGGCCCCGTCAGGATGTGCATCTGGGGAATCAAAGGCGGAGCGCCCTCGAGGTAGGGCCCGGTTACGTCCAACTCCGGCCCCGGCACTCGGCCGGCGTCAATGTCCTTCTTGATGTTGAGATCTGTATACGGCTCAATGCTGCCTGTGGTGCGCGCCGTTGTTACGCCGCCTGCCAGGTAGAGCCGCGGCGCCGTGTCCACCAGTTCCCCACCCACGAGTCCCCGCAACGTGGGGCTCGCAGGCTCGCTGTAGAAGAGGTGTTCGTGCATTCCCACCAGTCCCGGATATACGGTGTGTCCCGTGAGGTCGAGGGATTTCGCGCCGGCCGGAATCGGCACGCTCGCAGTTGGCCCCACCGCGGCAATCTTTCCGTGGTCGATCACAATCGTCTGGTCGTTCGTAGCGGGGCCGCCTGTGCCGTCAATCACCTCTACGTGTTCGAGGGCGATCAGGGGAGCGTCCACGGAGATAAAGGGTGCAAGCGGGTTGGGGGGCGGGCTCTGGGCGCTAATGAAGGCGCACAGAGCGAAGACGCAGGGCAGGATGAGGGAAGCGCGCGACATAGAAGCCACCTTGCGTCACGCAGACGCACGCGTCAAGGTAAATTTGGAGGACGGGGATGGAGCGGGGGGGCCGGCACGGACCTGCTCAGCCGCCCGAGCGCCGAGCGTGTTCGCTGGGGGTGGGGTCACCATCCAGCCTGCACGGAGGTAAGACCTGAAGCCACAAAAGTGCCACTTCGGTTACCCTTTAAAGGTTACGTGGGGAGGATTCTCAATCGGGTCAGTCGGTGATTCAATACTGAGTGACGGCTCCCTGTGATTGCCGCCGTCTATATAAAGGGAGAGGACGACCATATCCCATGAGCCTTGCCGATTACTATGAGTTTCTTCAGATAAGCCCGCATGCAGATCCTGAGACGATTCATCGCGTCTATCGCTATCTGGCGACGCGGTACCATCCGGACAATCCAACGTCGGGGAGCGCGGAAAAATTCAATCGGCTGAAGACGGCGTATGACGTGTTGTCGGATTCTGGCCGGCGTTCAGAGTATGACGCGCGACGGGAGATGGCGATCAAGCATCCGATCCCCCTGTCGACGTCGATTGACTTCATGGACAATCTGGACGGGGAGCTGAACCGGCGGCTTGGGGTGCTGGCGGTTCTCTATTACCGGCGTCGCGGCAATCCTTACGCGCCGGAGGTAGCGCTGGCGGAGGTCGAAGCGCAGATGGGTTTCCCGCGCGACTATCTGGACTTTACGACGTGGTATCTGGAGAAGAAGGGCTATATTACCCGGGCAGACAACTCGGACTTTACGCTGACGGTAGCGGGGGTTGATTTTGTGGAGTCGCAGCGCGCAAACCTGCCGGTGCTGAACAATCTTCTGACGACCGGCTCGGAGTCCATGGTAGGCAGCATGGTGATGGAGGAAGCCGAGGCAGCAGCGGAGGTGGACGCGAGCCACACGATTGAGGACGAAGGGCAGAAGAACGGTCGCCTGAAGAAGCGCGCCGAGCGGCGGAGGAGCAGGAAGGATCGCCGGCTGGGCTTGCCCGATCCGCGCACGAATCGGGTGGATAGGCGGTTCAACGCGGCGGAGCGGCGCGTGACGCCGATGGAGCTGCCGGTGCTCGAAGAGACCATGGCGGAAGTGGAGGTAGTGGAGATGGATGCCGGCGCGGTGCTTGGCGAGGAACAGGTAGCCGCCTGAGGCGGCGGACAGATCGACACGGGCCCTCCCGATCGAGCCCCAGGAACAGCTGTTGCGGAATTCCGCAGCAGCTGTTCCTGTTTTGCGCGGGGCTCCGCGTATTAGGATGGTCAGGTTCACACAGTGCGGCGCGCGCGCGTCCCAAGGAGAACCGATGGTCACACGCAGAGAGTTTCTGGACACGCTTGCAACCG
Source organism: Acidobacteriota bacterium (assembly GCA_021805025.1). Taxonomy (GTDB): domain Bacteria; phylum Acidobacteriota; class Terriglobia; order Terriglobales; family Acidobacteriaceae; genus Telmatobacter. The sequence goes on along the minus strand of JAJZGF010000128.1, from coordinate 3,110 downwards.
GGGCGGCGGGTCTTGCGATGAGCAGCACGGCCAAGAGCTATGGGCAGATCATGGGCGCGAATGAGCGCATCAACTTTGCTGTTTTCGGACTGAACAGCCGGGCGTATGCACATCTGCAGGGGCTCCATGCCAATGCGGCCGCGGCGCGGATTACGCATGTGGCGGATGTGGAGACGAACATACTGGCGCGGTTTGCGGCGGCGACGGCGAAGGAGATGGGCACGGCGCCGGCGACGGCGCAGGACTTTCGCAAGGTGCTGGAGAGCAAGGACGTGGATGCGGTGACGATTGCCACGCCGGACCACTGGCACATGCCGATGTCGATGCTGGCGCTGGAGGCGGGCAAGCATGTGTACGTGGAGAAGCCGTGCAGCCACAACCCGGCCGAGGGCGCGCTGCTGGTGCGGGCGCAGCAGAAGTACGGCAAGCTGGTGCAGATGGGGACGCAGCAGCGGTCGTCGCCGCACACGATTGAGGTGATCGGCAAGATTCACGCGGGGTTGATTGGGCGGCCTTACTATGCCAAGTGCTGGTACAACAACACGCGCAAATCGATTGGCTATGGCAAGCCGGCGCCGGTGCCGGCGACGCTGGACTGGGACCTGTGGCAGGGGCCTGCGCCGCGCCAGCCCTACACGGACAATGTGCAGCCGTACAACTGGCACTGGTTCCGCACGTGGGGTACGGGCGAGGCGCTGAACAACGGCACGCACGAGGTGGACGTGTGCCGGTGGGCGCTGGGCGTGGATTATCCGCAGCGGGTGACAGCCTCTGGCGGGCGGTATGCGTACAAGGACGACTGGCAGTTCTACGACACGATTGTTACCAGCTATGAGTACGAGGACAAGATGATCTCGTGGGAGAGCACGAGCTGCCAGGGGATGCGGTACTTCAACCGCGGACGCGGGTCGCTGATAGAAGGCACGGAGGGCACGATCCTGATTGACCGGGACGGGTACGTGCATTATGACCTGAACGGCAAGCAGATCGACGAGCTCAAGGTGGGCAAGGCGACCTCGACGGCGGACCTGGTGGGCGCGGACTCGATGACGGACCTGCACTTTGGCAACTTCATCGCGGGCATTCGCACGGGAGCCAAACTGAATGCGCCGGTCGAGGTGGGCAATGTGGCGGTGACGATGCTGCAGCTGAGCAACATTGCATGGTTTGTGCATCGCGCGCTGAACCTGGACGCGGCGGACGGAAAGATTCAGGGGGATGCGGAGGCGATGACCTACTGGGGCCGCAGGTACGAACCGGGCTGGGCGCCGAAGCTGTAGGGTGGCGGCGGGGAGCGCTTGCGTGCGATGAAAGCAAAAGCTTGCCGCGGCATGGATGCGAGCCGAGCTTTTGATGGCGTGATTTACACTTCTTGGAAATAGCCGGCTTCCGATACGCGCAAACCTTTGAGTGGCGCGAAGCTGCGCCACCGGAGGAATCCACTGTACATGCGTTGCCTTCCCTTTCTGCTTTCCGCTTGTGTTGTCTCTGCGTCTGCCGCTGTGGCGCATGCGGCCGATGCCCCGGCAGTTCCACTGACGGTGGAGAAGATTTACGCACATGGACCGCTGATCGGGCGTCCGCCGAAGGATCTGGTGTGGTCTCCGGACGGCAGGCACGTGACGTATATGGATGGGGGAGAGCTGATTGATCTGGACCCCGGCACGGGCAAGCCTCATGTGCTGATCAGCCGGGCGAAGATGGCTCCGCTGGTGGGTTCTCAGCCGGACAGCGAAGAGGACCGGGATCATCGCGCGCGCTACGGCGAGGCGACCTACATCTGGGCGCCGGACTCGAAGCATCTGCTGTTTGACTCCAATGGTCGATTGTGGATCTACGATCTTGGCACGGGGACGGGTCTGCAGATTGGATTCACGGGCGCGGCCTCTGGGGACGATCCGAAGTTTTCGCCGGATGCTTCGTCGATTTCATTTATCCGCAACCACGCGCTGACGGTGCTGCATCTGCGCGAGCCGGGGAATCCGCTGACGGCGCTGGCGGCCTCCGCGGACCCGACGCTGCTGAACGGCGAAGTGGACTGGGTGTATGAGGAAGAGCTGGGCGTACGCACGAACTACCACTGGGCTCCGGACTCGAAGGGGATTGCGTTTTTGCAGATGAATGAGACGGAGGTTCCGGTGTACCCGCTGACGGACTGGATTCCGACGCACGCGGTGGTGCGTGGCCAGCGGTATCCGCAACCGGGCGATCCGAATCCGGCGGTGCGGGTGGGCGCGGTGATGGCCGAGGGCGGCAAGATCTACTGGGTGAAGCTGCCGATCCGCGATGGTCAGGACTACATTCCGCGGTTTGGCTGGGTGAACCGGACGACGCTGTGGATCGAGACGCTAACGCGGGACCACAAGCATCGCGCGATTTACTTTGCGGATCTGGGGGCGGGCACGACGCGCAAGATGCTGGAGATTTCCGACGACAAGTTCCTCGACGAGCCGTATGACGTGACGGTGGCCGACGGATCGATGGTGCTGACGAACTGGACCGATGGACACAACCACATCTATCTCTACAGCTTTGACAAGACGCACCCGCTTGGCGCCGATGCGCGGCTGGAGCGGCAATTGACGAAGGGCGACTTTGATGTGGCCAAGGTGTATCGCGTGGACATGGCGCGGAAGTTTGTGGACTACGCCGCCAACGAGGGCAACGTGCTGGAGCAGCAGATCTGGCGGGTGAGCTTTGCCGGGGAACGCACGGCGGTGACCACGAGCGCGGGGACGCACGAGGCGACGTTTGAGCCGCACGGTGGGGGCTATGTGGACCGGGTTTCAACGCGGATGACGGCGCCCACACTGGAGTTGTGCGAGGCGAAGGGGGAGTGTCACGTCTTTTGGGAGACGCACGCGCTGGAGCCGTATGGGCTGCGCCCGCCGGAGCCGCTGGAAGTGAAGGCGCAGGACGGGACGACGCTGTATGCCACGCTGCTGCTGCCGGCGGGCGCGACGACGGCGGCGAGTGTGCCGCTGATTGTGAATCCCTATGGCGGGCCGGGGCCGCAGGAGGTGGCGAACAGGTGGGCCGATGGACTGCTGTTTGACGAGCTGCTGGCGGAGCATGGCTTTGCCGTGCTGCACGCGGATAATCGTGGGACG
>JAJZGF010000313.1 GCA_021805025.1 Acidobacteriota bacterium | reverse complement strand
CCCGCTGTCGGTCGCTTTTGTGATTGACCAGAGCCTGACCGCGGATGTGATGGAGCGCGTGAATGACTCCCTGGGCGCAATCCAGGGTGCACTGACGCCGTACGACGAGATCGCAATCTTCTCTTACAACAACGGCGCCCAGGAGCGCACCGGCTTTACCGGCGCGCAGAGCAGCCGCGTGCCCGCAGTGCTGGCCCTGACCAAGGAAACCGGACGGGAAGAGATGATTCCGTACAACAGCGGTCCGATGGCCGGCTGCAACGTGCATGTCAACGGCAACTGTGCGGACCCGAACCTGCAACCGGGCCGTTCCACGGGCTCCGGTCCGTTCATCACCATACCCAAGGAAATTCACACCCTCAATGACGCGATTCTGGCGGCCGCCAAGGAGTTATCCACGCGGCCCAAGGGCCGGCGCCGGGTGATCTATGTGATCTCGGACGGCAAGGAGTACGGCAGCAAGGCGACCTATCGCGATGTGCTCCGCTACCTTGAGACCAACAACATCGCCGTATGGGGCACGCTGGTGGGCGACTCGGCGCGGTGGGGTGAAGGCTATATCAGCCGCTTCCACTTGCCTTTCCAGATGTATGACAACGTGCTGGTCAAGTACTCCGTTGCTACTGGCGGAGGGCTGGATGCTGAGCGTGGTCTGAACGGGGTTGAAAAGAGCTACCAGGATATCGCCGAGCAGGCGCGCAGCCAGTACACCCTGGTCTATGCAAGCCACGAATCGATCTACGACGGCAAGTTCCGCAACATCGACGTGCGCGTTGAGCGGCCGAACCTGGAAGTCAACAACAAGCGCGGCTACTATCCGTCCGCCGATGAAGTGCAATAAGCGGCGACTGCTGCTGAAATGGAAATGCCTGCGCAGACCAGCGCAGGCATTTCCATTTGAAGTCTTGTGTGCATACACCTGACCGTGACGCTCGGAAGACACCGGGCGTCACGCCGGCGTTTACTTCTGCTCGGTGGGGGTCGGGGTCGTGCTCGGCGGGGGCGCAGGGGCTGCATTTTGCTGCACATTCGGCGCGGGAGCCGATGGCTCATTGATGCCCTTCAGGCCTTCCTTGAAGCCCTTCAATCCCTCGCCCAACCCTTTGCCCAGTTCCGGAAGCCTTTTGGCTCCGAACAGCAGGAAGGCAACAACGGCCAGAACAATCAGATGCCATGGCTGTAATAGATCGCCCATTTTCCTATCCTCCGCGCGCCACGGGTAACCGGCGCACCGTATCACTGGTTATTGTCGCACAAAGGCGGGCCGGCTTGCTGCGCGTGCCTGCGCGGGTGGCACAAGTGGCGCCAGGGTCGTGTGAACCGGGCCCTAGTTGACCTGCGCCGGCCTGCCCAACCGCTCAGTGACCTTGACGAAAAAGCTGGGGAGGTCTTCTTCTTCACCCGCGGTCAGGCGCCTGTAGACCTTCATCAGCGGGAACATGCGCGCGCCCCGCACTTCTACCGCGGGAACGGCTGCGACTCCGCCCGGATACGGAGTCAATTCCCAAACGCCGGCATAGCGCCGCCGCAGCACTTCACCCAGGTAGCTTCCCCAGAGCCGCACCTCAAAATCGAGGTCCAGGTCCGGGCTTTCGCCGACCTGCACCAATATCTCATCCAGGGCGTCGATCGACTCCGACGAATAGTCCAGTCTCTGCCGGAATCCAGCAAAGGCAAGCTCCACGGCCGCCTCGGCGTAGCCCTCCATCATGGCTCCCAGATCCGGGTAGGTGTGCGACTCGAGCCGTTTGCGGATATCACCCATCGCTCTCCAGAGTACATCTTCCGCAGCGCTGCGGCCCATCCCACCAAAGGCTACCCGGTTCTATGGCAGACTAGGTACAAGGTCAGGAGGCTTCCCCACCCATGCGATCGATACGACTTCTGGCATTTTTGGCCGTGCTTGCTCTTGGAGCGACCACCGCCCAGGCCGCTACGCAGGAGATCTATCCCGCACCCGGGCAGGCCAGGGCCGACCTTGCCGCCGCGCTCAAAACCGCGGCGGCCACCCACAAGCGCATCCTGCTGGACTTCGGCGGCAACTGGTGCGGCGACTGCCACGTGCTCGACATATACCTGCACGACACCACCAACCTGCCAATACTCGAAGCCAATTTTGTAGTGGTGCATATCAACATTGGCCGCATGGACGAGAATCTCGACCTGACCCGGCGGTACGAGATACCGCTGGAGCGGGGCGTGCCCGCCCTGGCCGTCCTGACTGAAAAAGGCAAGCTGCTCTACAGTCAGAAGAATGGCCAGTTTGAAGCCATGACCAGAATGCAGTCCAGCGATGTGACGAAGTTTCTGGCGCAGTGGAGGGCGATCAAACCAGGGTGTTCAACGGTTGCGCTCACCTGCTGATCTTTCCGCGCTGCTCATCATCCGTGCCGGCGTTCACACTGGGCCGCCGATGTTTTCAAGGGGAACCTCAGACGATCAGTGGGCCACCTCAGCCGCGGAGGCGCGCGGGCTGTCGGGAGGTCTCCCGTTTTCATCCAGCTTGCCGAAGATCATCTTGCCGCTGGCGGTCTGCAGCACGCTGGTAACGGAAATGTCCACGGTAC
>JAJZGF010000127.1 GCA_021805025.1 Acidobacteriota bacterium | reverse complement strand
TGATCGGGTTCCATGCTTGCTATCCCGAACAGATCGTAGACCGCGCGCTCCATATGCAAAGCACAGGGAAACATCTCCGCAAGGCTTGGGTAAGTCGGAGTTATACCATTTTCCATCGCATGTTCCAGGACCTCGATCCCGTCATCGAGGAGGTAGGCGGCAAAGATGCGAAAACTGCCGTCGCGATCGCGATCGTCCGCGCCCCAAAGAGTCAATAGTTGCCCTCCGGCGGCGCGCACATTCCCAGCCTCCCTGTGCCAGTCCAGAGCGCCGACGACCTTGGACTTGCATGGCAGATTCGACGGTAAGTTCCCAATGGACCTTTCAAGTTCATGCATCATACGCATCACCCTATCAACCGCGCTGCCGCGCGATACCACTCTGCAAGTGCCGCGGGCATGTAGACTCCCAGGAGCAGCACCATTCCCAGATGAACGAAGACCGGCAGCAGGGCGGGAGAGTGCGGCAATGGCGGCGCATCGCTCTCGCCAAAGACCATCGGTTGAACGCGGCTGAAGATTCCGGCGAAAGCTACTCCTAGTGCAATCAGCAGGAATGGCGTTGTCCACGGATGCTCTCGCATGGCCGTTGTCAGAATGAGAAACTCGCTTGCGAAGACGCCGAATGGCGGCATACCAAGAATGGAAAGAGAACCCAGCATAAGTCCCCATCCAATGGTTGGGCTGATGCCTACCAGGCCGCGAATGCCGTCCATTTGCTGTGTCCCGGCGGTCTGTGACGCGTGGCCTGCAGTGAAGAAGATAGACGACTTAGTCAGCGAATGAACGGTCATGTGCAGCAGAGCGGCGAAATTGGCCACCGGGCCGCCGAGACCGAAAGCGAAGGTGATGATACCCATATGTTCAATTGAGGAATAGCCGAAGAGGCGCTTGATGTCGCGCTGTCTCCAGATGAAAAAAGCGCCGAGCACAGCAGAGAGGAGCCCAAAGGTCATCAACATGCGGCCTGGAAGAACATGACCGATTGAGCCTTCGACAAGCACTTTACAACGAATGACCGCATAGAGCGCAACATTCAGGAGAAGTCCGGAAAGTACAGCGGAAACAGGCGTGGGGCCTTCGGCATGTGCGTCCGGAAGCCAGTTGTGCAGGGGCGCAAGCCCGACCTTTGTTCCGTATCCAACAAGAAGAAAGACAAACGCGAGCCCCAGAACCCTTGGCTCGAGTTGGCCCTTTACTGCATTGAGATGGGTCCACAAGAGCGCCGTCATGCCTTCACGCCCTAGAGCCTTCTCCGCGGCAAAGTACAGCAGAATCGTGCCGAACAGCGCCTGCGCAATACCGACCCCGCACAGGATGAAATACTTCCAGGCCGCTTCCAGGCTGGCTCGCGTGCGATAGAGCGAGACCAACAGCACTGTCGAAAGCGTAGCTGCTTCCATTGCCACCCAGAGCAGGCCCATGTTGTTGGTGAGAAGAGCAAGCAGCATCGCGGCCATGAAGAGCTGGTACATGCTGTGATAGAGGCGCAGTCGTCGCGGGTTCAAACGCCCATGATGCTCCTCGATCCGCATGTAGGGGCGAGAAAAGAGCGCCGTGGTGAAGCCGACAAAGGCCGTCAGCGCGACCAGGAACACATTGAAAGGATCGACAAAGAATTGCTCATGCCCGGCCAGCAAGGGTCCATGCCGGATGACACGCAAGACAAGGAATGACGCGGCGATCAGAGTGGCCAGGCTCATGCCTGCATTGAGTTCGGCTGCAAAGCGGCGGGCGCCGAAGACTGCCAGCAAAGCGGCTCCCAGAAGGGGCAATCCTAGAACCATGAGTATTTCCATTCAGTCCTCCTTGAGCGATTCCAGGTTACTCAGGTCGAGACTGTCGAATTGCTCCCGAATCTGGAAGAAAAAGATGCCCAGGATAAAGACACCGACGAGCAGATCGAGCGCAATGCCTAACTCGATGACCATCGGCATGCCATAAGTTGCGCTGGTGGCGGCGAAGAACAGGCCATTCTCCATGGCAAGAAAGCCAATTACCTGCGTCACCGCCTTGCGACGGGTAATCATCATCAGGAATGCAAGCAGGATCACAGCCAGAGCAATGCCCAGCGTATGGCGCGTGATGGTTGTGGCCATCGAAGTGATCGGTTGAGCTAATCCAAAGGCAAAGATCACCAGCGCTAATCCTGCCATCATGGTCGTGGGCACATTCACTAGCTGCTCGCTGTCCCATTGCGCCCCGAGCCGGTGGATCAGGCGATGAAGAATCCATGGCAGGGCAATGACCTTCAGCAACAGAGTGAGTCCTGCGGAGTAATACATCTCGGTCAGGCCCGAGCTATAGGCCACAAGGCAGGTTGAGACAAAGAGCATGGCGCCCTGCCAGGCGAACAGCGTGATCAATTGCTGCGTACGGCGACTCGCGAGCATGGCAAACGAGATGAGCAGCAGTCCTGCAGCAAGGACCTTCAACAGCTGGGCGATGAGTTCAGAATGGTGCATCTTGTTTATGCCCCCAGCAAAAGGTGAACGAGCAAGCCGAGCACTGCGAGCAGAAAAGCCATCGCGAGATACTCGGGAGCGCGAAAGATGCGCAGCTTGGCCGACAACGATTCAATCAGCGCGAGCGCCGCGCCGGCGATTACAAGTTTTCCAAGCAACGCGGCAATAGCAACCAGCAACGGCCAGCCGCCATCCGCGCCGTGTGTGGCGATGCCCCAGGGGAGAAACAATGCGAATCCGATGCAGGCATAATTGAACAGCTTCAGGCTCGATGCCCACTCGACCAGCGCAAGGTGACGTGCTGAATACTCCAGCAGCATTGCTTCGTGAATCATTGTCAACTCAAGATGAGTGGATGGATTGTCGATTGGGATTCGAGCGTTTTCAGCCAAAAGCACCATGACGAAAGCGACCGCCGCGAAGATTACGCTTGGATCGACAACTGACTGATGCGCGCGGTAGCCGTCTACCAGACTGGGCAGCGATGTGCTCCCAAAGAGCATGAAGGCGTTGAACAGCACCATCAGGAGCGCGGGTTCGGCAAGGAAGCCGATCATCATCTCCCGGCGTGCGCCGAGGGTTCCGAAGGCCGTGCCGATATCCATGGCCGCGAGCGACAGGAAGACACGCGCTGTTGCAAAAAGTCCAACGAGCGCAATCGAGTCAGCCACCCGCGCCAGGGGAAGATCGGTGACCAGCGAAGGAATAATCGCTGCCGCAAGCACCATTGTTCCAAACAGCACATACGGAGTTGCCCGAAAGAGCGCTGAAGCATTCTGCGCCAGGGCGACATCTTTGAAGAAGAGCTTGCGCAGCATCCGATACGGCTGCAGCAACGACGGCGCTGAACGATTCTGCAGCCAGGCGCGGCATTGCGCAATCCATCCCGTGAACAACGGTGCGATTGCAATCGCCAGCACGACTTCGAGGAACTGCCGAACGTAGCTGATCGCTCTCATAAGACGAACACCAGTAAACCAAGCAGGGTGAGAAAGCTGTAGAGCAGGTAGACCGCAAGTCGTCCACGTTGCAGGACTCCGATTGCATCTGCAAGGCTCTGAACACCCCGGGCAATGGGAAGATAGATTCCCCGCCAAAGCCGATCTTCAATGTAGACCCTGTACCGCGGGGAGGTGTCGGCCGCCGACGGCAAATGACGCTCCATGCGAAAGAACGTTCCGAACATATGACGGATCGGTTGCCCAAAACCCTCCGCCGTATCCTGCATTCGTGAGTTCTGCCACGGGTAACCGCAGTCCCATGGAGCGGTGCGCCGCATGCGCCCGTGGGCCAGCAGGCGAACGAACACGAAGGTTGCAGCCACAACCGCAACAATTCCAGCGAGCAGAATCAGCCCGCTGTAGGACGCCTGTTGCTGTGCAATTGGAGCTATCCACCAGACAGTGGAACTGGGCCGGACAGAGTCGCCCAGCAATTTGCCCGTGACCGGTGCCACCGCATTCAGTGCGAGTTGCGGCAGGGCGCCGATCAGGATGCACCCAAAGGCGAGCCAGCCGAGACCCAGGCGCTCCAGCCAATTGGCATCGTGGGCGCTTTCCAGTGAGCCTTCCCGCGGCTGACCCAGAAAAATCACACCGTAAAATTTCACCATCACGTAGGCCGCAAGAGCCGCTGTTAGCGCGAGCGCCGCGGCGCCGAGCGGGATCAGCATGTTGAGAAATGCGTGGGGAAGCTGCGGGGTGAAAAGAAACGATTGCAGCAACAGCCACTCCGAGATAAAGCCGTTGAACGGCGGCAGGCCGGCGATGGACAGTGTGCCGACCAGCGCCAGACTTGCAACCCAGGGCATGGGGCGGATCAAGCCGCCAAGTTTTCCAAGACTCCTCTGCCTTGTGGCGTGGAGCACTGAACCGGTCGTAAGAAAAAGCAGGCTCTTGAAAAGCGCGTGGTTGAGGGAATGGACCAAAGCGGCTGTGAGCGCAAGCGCCGCAAACAGCGGCATGTTGTTTGTCTGAAAGAGGACTGCAAGGCCGATGCCGGTAAAGATCAGTCCAACATTTTCAATCGACGAGTATGCCAGCAACCGTTTCATATCGGTCTGCACGGCGGCGAAGATTGCACCGAACAATGCGGAGAAGAGCCCAAGCCCAAGCAAAAGCGCGCCCCACTGCCAGAAGCGGACGTTGAGCAGATCGAAGCTGATCCGCAGCAATCCATAGATTGCGGTTTTGAGCATGATTCCGCTCATCATTGCAGAGACCGGCGATGGCGCTGCCGGGTGCGCTTCCGGGAGCCACACATGCATGGGAACAAGACCGGCTTTGGCTCCAAAACCCAACAGGGCGAGCAGAAACGCGGTGGTTGCCCAGACCGGAGCAAGAGGAGCGCCGCGCATGGCATCGAACGTGAATTGCCAACTGCCGCCCTGCAGAACGCCAAAGCAGAGCAGGATGCAGACAGCGCCAACATGAGCCATGAGCAGGTACAAAAATCCGGCCCGGCGGATTTCGGGAATTCGATGATGGGAAGTGACAAGAAAATAGGATGTGAGGGCCATCGTTTCCCACGCAACCATAAACATGTACGCATCGTCGGCAAGCATCACCAAAGCCATGCTGGCGAGGAACAGGTGATAATGCAGGCCAAGCAATGCCGGCGCAGTGCCCTCGCCCGAGCGGAAGTATCCAGCCGCGAATGTTGAAATGCCGGCGCCGGCCACGCCCAGCAGCAAGAGAAAGAAGCCTGACAAAACATCCAGCCGGATGTGGAATGGCAGATCGGGGAGGCCGAGCGGAAGAATCGCAGCCTGCGGCCCCCGCCCTGAGCCCAGGTACAAGCCCGCCAGGACAGCGACGCCAAGACACAGAACTCCTCCTGCGGGAAAAAGCAGATGCGCAACGAATCGTATGCTGTGGGGCCGCAGGAAGCCCGCAAGACCGAGAATCATCCACGCGGCGACAATGCAGAGCATGAAGCGGAGTTCATGGCCCGCCAGAGTTTCAGCCAGCGCGAAAGTCCAATGGTAAGCGCTCAAAACCAAGTCTCCGCCGCCTCCAAACTGCAATTGCACCCTGTAACCAACACCTCAAATAACTGCCCAGTAAGGATCGATTTGCTTACCCTTTGGAGATGAACAGGCACCGATCTCAGCGCGGGGCAAGTGGTCATCGGCCAGAATCAGCGGGCGTGTTATCTATCTCATTCAGCAGTTCCAATGCGCCCTTGAGATTCTTTTGGAAATAGCGCCGCATGAGAGCAAGAACCTTAATGATGATTGGGTCTCGAACGGCATAGAAAACCTGATTCCCTGCCTTGCGATTGACCACCAGTTGCTTTGTCCGGAGCACTGCCAAATGTTGAGAGACATTTGCCTGCTCCATTCCCAGCTTTGCGATGAGCTCGCCGGCAGAGAGTTCTCCGTTCGCCAGAAGCTCGATAATTGCAATCCGCGTAGGATGCGCAAGCGCCTGGAAGATGTCGGCCTTAAAACGGCGCAATGAGTCTGGCATGGCCTGCTTCCGATCCATTGGAATATTCGATACTTCGAATATATTATGGCATACTCGCGGGTCGAACAGAATATGCCTGTCCCAAAGAAGTGTGCCTTGGTCATGCGGAACGGAAGATGGGGCTCAAACGGGAGAACGGCAGGCGTTGTTGGGCAACGCCCACTGGAAGATCTTGTCTCCGCTGTTGGCTGAGCGGAATGGCGGCTCGCGACGCGCGCGCTGAAAAAAGGGGCATGGGGCCGGCAACGCTCGCGCCGCAAGCCCCACACCCCTTTTGCGTTCAATGCTACTCCGGCAGCGTCACCGTTCCGTTCACCTTGAAGGTTCCCGAGACCGTTGGCGCCGCTGTGTTAGGTTGGCCGCCGCCCACGGCGACCGAGTAGTCGCCCTCGGCAATCACCGGCTCGCCCGCTTCCGTCACCATGCTCAGGTCGCGCGGCTTGAGATAGAAGCTCACCTTCTTCGATGCGCCCGGCTCCAGATGCACACGCTGGAAAGCACGCAGAGCGCGCAGCGGAGCGCCGGCCACGCTGGGGAAGCTGAGGTAGAGCTGGGCAACTTCGTCGCCCGCGCGGTCGCCCGTGTTGGTCACTGTCACCTCAGCCGTCATCGCGTCGCCCGCATGCACGGGAGCCGCAGGCAGCGTTAGACCGCTATAAGCGAACTTGGTGTAACTGAGCCCGTAGCCGAAGGGATAGAGCGGCGTACCGGTGAAGTAGCGATAGGTCCGCCCCTTCATCGCGTAATCTTCAAACGGCGGCAACTGGTTCACATCCTTGTAGAAGGTCACCGGCAGGCGGCCCGCAGGGTTGTTCCAGCCGGAGAGCGTCTGCGCAACGGCCTCGCCGCCTTCCTCGCCTGGATACCAAGCCTCAAGAATGGCGTTGGCGTGCTCGCTGGCCCAGTTCACACCCAGCGCGCTGCCGTTGGTCAGCACCACCACCAGCGGCTTGCCGGTTGCAGCCAGCGCTTCGAGCAGATCTTCTTCCGGCTTGGGCAGGTCGATGCTGGTGCGGTCGCCGCCCAGGAATCCGGGCTGCTTCACCTGCATCTCTTCGCCTTCCAGTTCGCTGGTGATGCCGACAACCGCAACGACAACGTCGGCGTTCTTCGCTGCCTCAATCGCTTCGGGCTGTGGCGCCAGGTCTACCTTGGACCAGACCAGCCGCGCGCTCGTCGTCTGGGAATCGGGCTGTGCGTAGTCCACTGTGATGGGATAGGCCTTGCCCTTTTCCATATGAACCAAGCCGAGTTTCGTCGCAACTTCGTCGCCGCGGAACTCCATGGTCACGGGCTTGCCGTCCAGCGAAATCCGGAAGAATCCGTTGGCCTCCAGGCCAAGGTTGTAATCGGCCGTCTCGGGCGCTGTCAGCGTGCCTTCCCAGTGGATGGCGATCGCTCCCTTGCCCGCGACTTCAGTGGGCAGCGCCTGCGCCGAAGTGTCAATGTCGGTCTCGTTCCGCGAGGCCAGCACCGTCGGCTTTGCGGTCAGTGCGCTCAGGTCCATCGGAGGCCGCTCGGTGTACGTCGCTTTTACGCCGGGCTTGCCATCCACCTTCAGCGCATCGGCGGGAACGGGCTCCGCGCTCTTGCTCAGGAACTGCGTGCCTTCCACGTAGTGAATCGTGTCATTGGCAAACTCGTTCTGCATGCCCTCGAAAATCGAGACCGTATGCGTAGGAATGCCGTTGTAGTTGCCCAGCAGGAACTTCGTCTGCTTGGCCAGCGGGCCAACGAGCGCAATCTTGATGCCCTGCGTCTTCAGCGGCAGTGTGCCGTCGTTCTTCAGCAACACCATCGACTCATTTGCGAGGTGCAGAGCCAGGGCGCGATGTCCAGCATCGTTCAGCGCGTCCTCATTGATGCGCGTATAGGGCACCATTGCCGGCGGGTCGAACATGCCCAGCTTGATGCGCGCCGTGAACAGTCGCGTCACCGCTGTGTCGATCTCGCTTTCCTTCAGAGACCCTTCCTTCACGGCATCGACATAAGGCTTGTAGTCGTGGTCGTCCTTCACCTTGGCAAAAAAGTCGGCGCACTCGTTGTCCATGCCGCGCTCAAGGCTGATGGCCGAGGCCTGTGACTGCGTAGGTTTGAAGTGATGCCCGCTGAAGATGTCGACCACCGCGCCGCAGTCTGACACGACATAGCCCTGGAAGCCCCACTTGTTACGCAGTTGATCCTGCAGCAGAAACTCATTCGCGCAGGCCGGCTGGCCGTTGATGCTGTTGTACGCGCACATCACCGAGCCGGCCTTGCCCTCCGTCACCGCGGCACGAAACGCCGGAAGATAGGTATCCACCTCGTCATGCTTGCTGATTTCCACGTCGGCCTTGTGACGCGTCGGCTCCGGGCCACTGTGCACGGCAAAGTGTTTGGGCGTTGCAATCACGCGATAGTAGCGCGGATCGTCGCCCTGCATGCCGGTCACATACGCCACGCCCATGCGGCCCGTCAGGAACGGATCTTCGCCGTAAGTCTCCTGGCCGCGACCCCAGCGCGGGTCGCGAAAGATGTTGATATTCGGCGCCCAGAAGTCCAGCCCCTGAAAGATATTGCTGTGGCCCTGCGCGCGCATCGCCTGCATGTACTTGATGCGCCCCTCGGTGCTGATGTCCACCGCCATGCGGTGAATCGTCGCGGGATCAAACGTGGCTCCCAGTCCGATGGGCTCTGGAAACTCCGTCGTCCCATTTACCGCCACGCCGTGCAGCGCCTCGCTCCACCAGTCATACGACGGCACATGCAGCCGGGGAATGGCCCGCGCCTGGTTCACCAGTTGGCTGGCCTTTTCTTCGAGCGTCATCCTGTGCACCAGGTCGGCGGCGCGCTGTTCGGCCGGCAGGTTGGTGTCAAGGTACGCAGGCTTCTGCGCGTCCTGTCCCCAGGCCGCTCCCACCATTGCGCAACAGGCCAACCCGGCCGCTGCAATTCGCAATCCTAAGCTCTTCATCACAACCCTCTCGGACATTGAGATTCTACCCGGCGCGCAGACGACGGGAAAACGTTCTCTTGTCTTCCGATTGCCAACGCTAATTCCGGCAGCGCGGGCTGTCAAGAGGAGCATCTGCAAGACTCGCTTTGAAAATCGCTTTATTCTCGCAAATTTGGTTGTGCAACGCGACCTTTCGCATTGGCCCTGCAATTCATCGTCGGCTGGATGCGTGTAACCTTTCTCCGCCGGCGCCCGTAAGGGTAAACAGGAGGGGAGCGCGGATGCCAAACGATGAGAGCAGCCTCCTGGATGAATTCCGCAAAGGCAATCCGGACGCCTTCGAAGCTCTCTTCCGCCTCCACCAACGTGCGGTTTACAGGTGGGTAGTGCGTATCGTGCGCAACCCCGCTGCCGCTGAAGACTTGACCGTCGAGACACTCTGGCGCATCTACAAGGCCCACGCTCGTTTTGATTCCGCGCGTGGATTTGAGCCCTGGGCGCGCCGCATCGCAACCCGCGTGGCGCTGGACTGGCTGCGTACACAGCGACCCGAGGACGCGTTACCCGGCGATCTGGCCAATCCGCCCGTAGCCGATCCGGGCGTTTCCGCGGAGATTCGCCGCAAGACAACGCTGGCCTTCGGGCGGCTGCCTCCCAAGCTGCGGGTTGCGGCTGTGCTGGCGGTGGTAGAGGAGTTGCCGCACAAAGACGTGGCCGAGGCGCTGGGCATCTCGGTCGCAGCCGTCAAACTTCGCGTCTTCCGCGCGCTTCGTTTGCTTCGCAAGGATCTACAAGAGCAGGGGATTACACCATGAACACACACGATGAAGAGAACATCAAACACTTGCTCCAGCAGGCACTGCCGCCCACGGCGAATGACGAGCCCGCACGCGACCTCTGGCCCGCATTCCTCCGCCGCATGGAGGCGCGGCCCGCCGCGCTGCCATGGTTCGATCTGGCCCTGGCCGCGGGGCTCGCCGCCTTCGCCGTCTTCGTGCCGGCGGCGATTCCCGTGTTGCTCTACTACCTGTGAACCGCGGAGCCCGTGGTCCCGCAGAAAGCGAGATTCCCATGAATACCCATCCCTACCTGCGCGCATTTCTGGCGGGGGCGTTTGTGCCCACGTTGGTACTGCCTCTCATGCTCATTGTGTTCATCGTCGTCCGGCTGGTGCTTCAGGTTCCGGTCCCCATCGAGCGCGGCCTGGTCTTTCCCATGGCGCTGGTGCCCACGCTTTGGGCGCTGTGGAACATGCTGTGGCTCGGTTCGCATCCGCGTACCCATTTGCCCATCGGACTGCACGGCGCCATCCTGCCTTTCCTGTTGCTGCCGTCGGGAGCATTGGTCGCCACATGCCTGGGAGTCCTGCACCTCGGCGAGCATGGAGCGACATGGTTCCACGCATGCACGGTGCCCTACGCGCTCATTGCGCCGGTGTTCCTGTGCGTCCTTGCGGGCTACTACCTGGTGTGGAAGTATGTTGTGGGCTTTCTGAACCGCGAACTCGAAATCGGCTGACTCGCCTCAGGCGTCCGGGCTGAAGAAATCGCCAAGGCCTGCGCGCTGCGCATGTGCTGCCATCGAGGATTGGATCTCCAGCGCGAGGGCAAGAGCCTCCCGGCCCTGCCGGCCCGTGACGGAGGGCTCGCGGCGCGTGCGCACCGCATCCAGAAACGACTCAATCTCCAGCCGCAGCGGCTCGCCGGGCGTGACTTCGGGCTTGACGAAGCGGAGTCCCGGCGCGGGGCCTTCAGGCGGCTCAGCCAGACGCTGCGCAATCTCCCGCAGTCGAGTTGGATCCTTCTGCGCGGACATGATTTGCCCGAGCAGCGCAACGGGAATCTGCCCTGACGCGAGAAGCCCCTGGAGGACTATGGGATCGAGCGTGCCGGTCGAAAGAAACTCAGCGGCCGCGGCGGCAAGCTGCGGCGAGACTGAACTTTCCGCGAGATCGTCGATGCGGATCACGAGTGCATCGCGGCGGGCGTAGTCGATGGAGACGTACTGGCGCGGCTCAAAGAAGCGCAGCTTCCGCACCCGCTCCGTCGAGACGCGCGAAGCGGTAAAGTTCGCCACGCAGCCGGACTCGAACTCAACGCGGACGTTGGCGATATCGACTTTGGGCGAAAGAATGGGCAGACCGACGGCGCGAACCTCGCGCACCGGCGAGTGGGCAAAGGTAAGCACGATGTCGAGGTCGTGGATCATCAGGTCCAAAACCACATCCACGTCCAGCGCGCGCGGCGTAAACACCGAGAGCCGATGCGCCTCAAAGAACATGGGGCGGTGCAGCTTCGGTTGTACGGCGAGAACCGCGGGGTTGAATCTCTCCAGGTGCCCCGGCTGCAAGATGCGACTGTTCCTTGCGGCGAGCGCCAGCAGATCATCGGCCTCGGCCAGGGTGGCAGCCAGCGGCTTCTCCACCAGCACGTCGAGCCCCGCATCCAGAAGCTGCGCAGAAACGGCGTGATGATGCACGGTAGGTACGGCGACAGTTGCCGCATGGAGCCTCAAATCCGCCGCCAAT
>JAJZGF010000126.1 GCA_021805025.1 Acidobacteriota bacterium | reverse complement strand
GGCGAGCGATGGGGCGCGGTGGATGGGCTGCCGCGTGGGGCTGTTGGCGGTGTGGCTGCTGAGCGGCGTTCTGGCCGGGTGGGGGTTGCAGCCAACGACTCCGTTGGCGGACTATGCGCGGCAATCCTGGGTGATGGAAAACGGGCTGCCGCAGGATACGGTGCAGGCGCTGGCGCAGACGCGCGATGGTTTTGTGTGGCTGGGAACCGAAGCGGGGCTGGTGCGGTTTGATGGGAGCAGCTTTGCGGTGTTTGACCGCAACTCCACTCCAGCGCTGCCCAGCGGCGATGTGCGCTGCCTGCTGGAGACCGGGGACGGCGCGCTGTGGGTGGGGACCAGCGACGGGCTGGCACGCTGGAAAGATGGCGTGGTGACGGCGTTTGGGGCGCGCAATGGGCTGCCGGGCGGGCCGGTGCGTGCGCTGGTGGAGACGTCGCAGGACGTGCTGTGGGCATGGACGGATATGGGCGTGGCGCGGCTGTCGGGCGGGCAGTTTGTGGCCGCGACGAACGCGGAGGGACTGCCTGCGGGGGCAATGACGTCCTGGGCGGCGGATGGCGCGGGCGGGCTGTGGGTGGCGACCAATCATGGATTGGCGGTGTATCGCGATGGGGCGTGGACGGCGGCCGCGCTGCAGGGCCGAAGCGGCGCGCAAACGGGCGTGGATGGGCCGTATGAAGTGGCGCGAGGCGACGCGGGCGGTGTGCTGCTGGCTTCAAGCGGCGGTGTGTTTGCGTGGGCGAATGGCCGCTGGAGCGAGGCGGCGCCGGCGGGTGCGGTGCCGCAGGGCGGGGTCAGTTTTCTGGTAGCACTGCCCGGCGGCGAGTTGGCGATGGCCAACGCGAACCGGCTGGCGGTGGTGCGCGCGGGCCGCGTGGCGGAGCAGTTTTCCGCGGGGCATGAGATTCCCGGGACACGCATCCAGGCGCTTTTTGCCGACCGCGAGGGATCGCTGTGGGTTGGGACCAATGGCGGGCTGGCACGGCTGGTGGGGAGCGAGCTGCAGCGGCTGCCGGTGACGGATTCGCTGGCGAACGCATCCATCCTGACCCTGATGGAGGACCTCGAAGGCGATGTGTGGGCGGGCACGGAGACGGGCGGGCTGCATATCCTGCGCGACCAGCGATTCCGCACCATCAGC
Source organism: Acidobacteriota bacterium (assembly GCA_021805025.1). GTDB lineage: Bacteria > Acidobacteriota > Terriglobia > Terriglobales > Acidobacteriaceae > Telmatobacter. The sequence continues at coordinate 10,351 of JAJZGF010000126.1, read as the reverse complement.
ATGCACGAGGGGCTGAGTTCCGATGCAACGACGACCGTTGTGGATGACGGCAAGGGTGCACTGTGGGTGGGTACCAGCGGCGGCGGGCTGAATGTGGTACATCTGACCGTGCCGAAGGATGGCGCGGCCAGTGTGTATGCGGTGCGGGACGTTCTGCTGAGCGACGTGATTCTTTCGCTGGCGGCGGCGCCGAACGGCGACCTTTGGGTGGGCACGCCGGATGGTCTGAACCGGATTCGCGGCGGCGCGGTGGACGCCTACACCTCGGCCGATGGATTACCGGATGACTTCATCCGGTCGCTTTTGGTGGATGCGGATGGGTCACTCTGGATTGGCACACGGCGTGGGCTGGCGCACTGGATGTTTCCGGCGGGTGGCGCGGACCGGGCGCATGGGGCGGGACAGATTGTGACCTATACGCAGGCCAGCGGTCTGGGCAGCGACCTGGTGGGCGCCATGGCGCATGACAGAGCGGGAGACCTGTGGGTGGCCACGTTCGCGGGGCTGTCACGGCTGCATGGCGGGGTGATGACCAACTACACGACGGCGAACGGATTGAGCAGCAACGTGGTGACGTCGCTGTTGGCCAGGCCCACGGGCGAGTTGTTCATCGGCACGCAGGACCACGGGTGGAACGTGTGGGATGGCACACGGTTCACGGCGCCGAAGGGGCGCGGGCTGGACGAGAAGAGCATTCACGCGATTCTGGACGATGCGAGCGACCACTTGTGGTTTGCGACGGACGACGGGATTGCGCGCTGCGACTGCACGATGACCGCCGACTGCTCGCACTGGATTGAGTTTGGGCCTGCGGATGGACTGCGCAGCCGCGAGACTGCGACGAACAGCCATCCCTCGGCGTGGCGCGCGCAGGATGGACGGCTCTGGTTTGCAACGCCAAAGGGATTGGTGGAAGTGAATCCGGCGCACTTCCCGATCAACACGGTTGCGCCGCCGGTGGCGATCGAGCGATTTGTCGTGGACGACGTGGACCAGGCATTGCACGGGGCGGACACCTTTGTACGCATTCCTGCCGGGCACGGGCATTTCCAGATTGACTATGCCGGGCTGAGCTTCATCGCGCCGCAGAAGGTGCGTTATCGCTACATGCTGGAGGGCTTTGACCGCAACTGGACGGAGGCGGGCGCGCGGCGCATCGCGTACTACACGAACATTCCGCCGGGACGTTATGTCTTCCGCGTGCAGGCGGCGAATAACGATGGACTTTGGAACACGCGAGGCACGGAGCTTCGCTTTGAGCTGCTTCCGCATTTTTACCAGACGGTGTGGTTCTACCTTCTGCTCGCAGTGGGTCTTGCCGGGCTTTTGGTAGTGCTGCTTCGCCTGAGGCTGAAGCGGGCGGAGCGGGAGTTCAGCGCGGTGCTGGGCGAGCGCAGCCGCATTGCGCGGGAGATTCACGATACGCTGGCGCAGGGCTATGTAGGCATCAGCGTGCAACTGGAGGTGCTGGCGGAGCTGCTGCGTCACCACAAGGTGGAAGCGGCGGCGAAGCAACTGGATACGGCGCGCAGCCATGTGCGGGATGGACTGGCGGATGCGCGGCAGTCGATCTGGGCGCTGCGCTCGCAGGACTCAGGTGAGAAGACGCTGCCGGTGGAGCTGCGGCGCGTGACCGAGCAGGCGGGGACGCATGGAATGGAGGCGAGCTTCAGCATTTATGGGGCGTATAGGCCGCTGCCTCCGGGAACGGAGAGGGAAATTCTGCGCATTGCCCAGGAGGCCATCCATAATGTGAAGAGGCACGCCGGCGCGCGGCACCTGTTTGTGCAGCTCGAATACATGCAGAGCGAGATTGCGCTGGAAGTTCGGGACGATGGGCGCGGGTTTGCGGCAGGCCAGACGCCGGAGTCGCCGCCGGGCCATTATGGGCTGACGGGAATGCGAGAGCGGGCGGCGACGATCAAGGGCACGCTGGACGTGACAAGCGAGGCGGGCAGCGGAACGACAGTAAGGCTGCGTGCGCCTGCGCGCAAGGAAGCGAAGGAGTAAACGTGGGACAGGAATCGATACGCGTGCTGGTGGTGGAAGACCATCATGTAGTGCGGCAGGGGCTGGTGGCGCTGCTGAACGTGGTGGACGGCATTGAAGTGGTTGGCGAGGCGGCCGATGGGGTGGAGGCGATTACACAGTTCCGCAAGCACAGGCCGGACATCACGCTGATCGACCTGCGCCTGCCGCGCATGGCGGGGGTGGATGTGATTCAACGCGTGCGCATGGAGACGCCGCAGTCGCGGTTTATTGTGCTGACGACGTATGACGGCGATGAAGACATCTATCGCGCGCTGCAGGCCGGGGCACGGGCGTATCTGCTGAAGGGCATGACGACCGATGAACTGATCGCGACCATCCGCACCGTTCATGCGGGCAAGTCGCATATACCGCCGGCGATTGCCCAGCGCCTGGCCGAGCGCATGGGCACGGAGGAGCTGACGCCGCGGGAGTTCGACGTGCTGGAGCAGATTGTGCGCGGCAAGAGCAACAAGGAGATTGCGACGGAGCTGGAGATTTCAGAAGCCACGGTGAAGACGCATATCAACAGCCTGCTGGGCAAGCTGGGCGTAACGGATCGCACGCAGGCGGCTACGGCGGCGATTCAGCGCGGCATTGTTCCGCTGGAGAGCCTGAGGAAACCGACACCATGAAGAAGGGCATTTTTACTGCATTTTTATTGATGAGCGTGTGCCTGGCGGGTCGGGCCGAGAAGACGACATGGCGGCAGGCAACGGATACCGAGCTGGCCTCACTGCTGCCGGCGCGCGCGCCCGTGGAAAAGGAACACATCGAAACGGAGATGCGCACGGCGAGCGGGATTGTGAACAGCCACGGGCGCTACATTGCGGGCGTGGTGCTGATTACTGCCGGGTACTCCGCGGATGGCAAGTACTCGCACTATCTGGTGGTGCAGGCGCCGGTGCGGATTGGGGGCATTGCGCTGAAGCCGGGCGAGTATGTGTTCGGCTGGGAGCGGGACGGCGACGCGCTGAAGGTGCACATCAACATAGCAGCGACGGGCGCGCTGGTGGGCAGTACAGACGCGCACCGGATTGTGGGCAAGACGCGCGTGGAGAGCCTGCGCATCTGGCCGCCCGGCGACAAGGCGTTGATCCAGATCGGGCGTTTCGCCATTCCGTATGAGATTGGCGAGGAGTAGAGGGAAGCGAGAGTGAGCGCGTATTGACTCGATGGGCGCATGGACCTCAAGTCGGCCATTGAGGTCCATCTGGAATGAACTGCAGAAGAGCTTATGCTTCCGGCTTAACCGCAGGCGCTATGCCAGATATTGCTCCTCGCTCACCTGCTCCATCCAATCGACGGTCTTGCCATCGAGCCTCTCCTGAATCGCAATGTGCGTCATCGACGTGGTTGACGCCGCGCCATGCCAGTGCTTTTCGCCCGGAGCGAACCAGATCACATCGCCGGGCCGGATCTCCTCGACAGGGCCGCCCCAGCGTTGCACACGACCGCAGCCGGAGGTGACGACAAGCGTTTGGCCGAGCGGATGCGTGTGCCATGCGGTACGGGCGCCGGGCTCGAAGGTAACGCTGGCGCCGACAACACGCGCCGGATCGGGCGCGTTGAACAACATGTCAACGCGCACCGTACCGGTGAAGTAATCCGCCGGTCCTTTGCTTGAAGGCTGGGAGCCGTTTCGCTTGATTTCCATGGTTTGTGTTCTCCTGTGGAAGTACGAGGCTGGCACTGCCAATCAAAGCCCGGTCATCTTCTCGATGTGCTCCGGATAGCGATCACCCTCGACTTTGATTTTGGAGGCGGCTTCGTCAATCCGGCGCAGATCTTCGGCCGAAAGTACGATTGCCACCGCCCCGATATTCTCATCTAGGCGGGACAACTTGGTCGTGCCTGGGATGGGAACGATCCAGGGCTTCTGCGCCAGCAGCCAGGCCAGCGCGACCTGGGCGGGAGTTGCGCCCTTCTGCTTGCCGATGTTGGTGAGCAGATCGACGACTGCCTGATTGGCCTTGCGGGCCTCAGGCGTAAAGCGAGGCAGAGTGCTGCGGAAGTCGCCCTTGCCGAGTTCGGTTGTCTCGTCCATTTTTCCGGTGAGGAAGCCTTTGCCGAGTGGGCTATAGGGTACAAAGCCGATGCCCAGTTCCTCCAGCGTGGGGATAACCTCCGCCTCAGGCTTCCGCCACCAGAGCGAGTATTCGCTCTGCAGCGCGGTTACAGGCTGGACCGCGTGGGCGCGGCGGATTGTCCCTACGCCTGCTTCAGAGAGGCCGAAATGCCTGACCTTGCCTTCGTGGATCAGGTCTTTCACGGCTCCGGCTACATCTTCGATCGGCACTGCGGGGTCAACCCGGTGCTGATAGAAGAGATCGATCACCTGGGTCTTCAGGCGCTTGAGCGAGGCCTCGGCGACCTGTTTGATGCGCTCGGGGCGACTGTTCAAGCCCTGCCAGCCGGGGCTTCCGTCGGGATTGAGATTGAAGCCGAACTTGGTGGCGATGACCACTTTGTCTCGCACCGGCGCAAGCGCCTCGCCGAGCAACTCCTCATTGGTGAACGGGCCGTAGACCTCAGCCGTGTCAAAGAACGTGATGCCTCGATCCACCGCCGCTCGCAAAAGGGTGATCATCTCCTGCTTGTCGTGAGCTGCTCCATACCCGAAGCTCATGCCCATGCAGCCGAGGCCGAGAGCTGTGACTTCAAGATTGTCTTTGCCGAGATTGCGTTTTTGCATTGGTTCCTCCCTGGGTGGTTCGGCACCGGTTTCATCCGGTCATGTTGCCGCAATCTGATGGTACGGGGAGGCGGGTGGAACGCGGTATCCCGATCCTTCCTCATTCTTGCCTATTTCTGTCTCCCTGTGTATTTTTTGTGCATAACGGACCGGTTAAACGATACTCTGAATCGGAAGGAGCGATTCGCAGTGACGGCGGCAAAAAGGAAGGAAGCAACGGGAGACTCGCAGGCGGAATTGGTAGCGTTGCGGGCCGAACTGGCCCGCAGGATTGCGGCTCACATCCACGTGGAGGGCCCGTTGGCCACGGCTGTTCCAGGCCTGAGGCTTGCCCGCAGATGTGCGCCTACAGACTGCTATTCTGCCGCCTACGAGCCCGAGCTGGTGGTCTTTGCGCAGGGTGAAAAGCGCATTACGGCGGGCGGCACAACGCATGTGTGCGACGGCTCAAACTTTCTGTTGACCTCGATCGATTTGCCGGTGGTGGGCCAATTTACAAAAGCATCAAGGGACGAGCCGTTTTTGGCGTTGGTGCTCAAGCTTGAGATGCCCGTGGTGCGCGAGATTCTCAGTCAGGACGAGTTTATGGCCCCGGCGGCCGCATCCGGTACGCGGGGTATGGCAGTCGGCAAGACCCCGCTGGACCTGCTGGACGCCTGCTGCCGGCTGCTGGATCTTCTGGATAAGCCCGCGGACATTCCCTTCCTTGGCGGGCTGATGCAGCGAGAGATTCTCTATCGGCTGCTGCGCGGCCCGCTGGGCAGGCATTTGCGCGCCATTGCCACGCTGGGCGAGCAGAGCAACCGGACGGCGAAGGCGATAGCCTGGCTCAAGACGAATTACGCGAAGCCTCTGCGCGTGGAGGAATTGGCCACAGTGGCGCAGATGGGCGTGTCCACCTTTCACCATCGCTTTCGCTCACTGACCGCGATGAGTCCGCTGCAGTACCAGAAGCGGCTGCGCCTGCATGTAGCGCGCGTACGCATGTTGACGGAGGGCATCGATGCAGCGAGCGCTGCCTTCGAGGTTGGCTATGAAAGCGCGAGCCAGTTCAATCGGGAGTATCGCAGGTTCTTCGGCCAACCTCCGATGCGGGATATCAAGGCGTGCCGGAACGCGGGCGCTGCGACGGCCCGCGACTGACGCAATCCAGGCCGCATGGCAAGTGTCTGCGATCTGCGCTGCCGGCGTTGGGGATTGCGCGGGAAGCAAGGGTGCGTGGCTGCAGCGCCGCTCTATATAATGAGCGACGATCAACATGCGCCCATCCCTCTGCATTTCGCTGCTCGTTGTTGCGATTGGGCATGCCGTCGCTCCTAGCCAGGAGCAGGCCAATCCGGTCGTTGTTCATGTCGATGTAGCGCATCCCGGCGCGGCGCTCTCTCCGCAGATGTTTGGAGTCTTCTTTGAGGACATCAATTTTGCGGCGGATGGAGGGCTGTATCCGGAGCTGGTGAAGAACCGCTCGTTCGAGTTCAGCGAGCCGCTGATGGGATGGCACGAGACGCTGGCGGTGAACGCGCAGGGTCTGGTCGGCCCGAAGGGCGAGATGGATGTGCGCGGGGAGAATCCGCTGAACGCGACGAATCCGCACTATCTGCGCGTGCGGGCGTATGAGCTGGGTTACAGCTTCTACAACACGGGATTTCGCGGCATGGGGGTGCAGAGCGGAGCGGAGTATCGCTTCTCTGCGTATGTTCGCAGCATGGGGCCGAAGTCGATTCGCGCGACGGTGACCGATGCGGCGGGGAAGGTGCTGGCGAGCGGCAAGCTGGAGGGATTCACGGGGCGGTGGCAGCGCTATGAGACGGTGCTGCGCGCCGAAGCGACAGACGACCACGCGCAATTGAATCTGATTCTGGATAACAAGGGCGAAGTGGACCTGGATATGGTCTCCCTGTTTCCGGTTGACACGTGGAAGGGGCGGCCGAACGGACTGCGCAAGGATCTTGTGCAGCTTCTCTACGACATGCATCCGGGATTCATTCGATTCCCTGGCGGGTGCATTGTGGAGGGGCGGCAACTGCTGACGCGCTACCGCTGGAAGACGACGGTGGGCGACATCGCAAAGCGGCAGACGATCATCAACCGCTGGAACGACGAGTTTGACCAGCGGCCCGCGCCGGACTACTTCCAGTCATTCGGGCTGGGCTTCTATGAGTATTTTCAGCTTGCGGAGGATATCGGCGCGCGCCCGCTGCCGATTCTGAACTGCGGCATGGCGTGCCAGTTCAACTCCAGCGAGACGGCGCGCATGGAGGACCTGCACGAGTACATTCAGGATGCGCTGGACCTGATTGAGTTTGCGAATGGGCCGGTGAGCACGCCGTGGGGCAAGCTGCGCGCAGAGATGGGCCACCCGGCGCCGTTCCAAATGGAGATGCTGGGCGTAGGCAATGAGCAGTGGGGTCCGCGCTATGTGGAGCGCTACAAGCTGTTCGCTGCGGCGCTCAGGGCGAAGCATCCGGAGATCAAATTGGTGGCGAGCGCGGGGCCGGCGCCGTATGGGGAGCCGTTCAACAGCATGTGGACCGCGTGGCGGGAGCTGAAGCCGGACATTGTGGACGAGCACTCGTACATGAGCCCGGAGTGGTTTTTATCGAACACGCATCGCTACGACAAGTATGACCGGAGCGGGCCGAAGGTGTTTGTGGGCGAGTACGCCGCGCAGACGGCGGGGATGGCGCGCGACGACAACCGCAACAACTGGCGGGGCGCGATTGCCGAGGCGGCTTACATGACGGGACTGGAGCGCAACGGCGATGTGGTGCGGATGGCGTCGTATGCGCCGCTGATGGCGAACGTGCATGCCTGGCAATGGACGCCGGATGCGATCTGGTTTAACAATCTGCGCGCGTACGGCACGCCGAACTACTACGTGCAGAGCGTGTTTGCGAACAACGCGGGAACGCGCCTGGTGCCGGCGACACCGCGCGCGGAGAACGGTCTCTACACGAGCGCGGCGATGGATGAACGGACGCATGAGTTGATTGTGAAGGCGATCAACACGACAGCCGACCGGATGCAGACGGAGATCGACCTGGACGGCAGCGGCGTGTCAGGGACGGCGAAGGCGACGGTGCTCGAAAGCGCGGACCTGAATGCGGAGAACAGCTTTGAGCATCCGCGAGCGGTGACGCCGCAGCAGGAGAGCGCGGAGGTACACGCCGGCAGGCTGGCTGTGGCTCTGGCGCCGTACTCGCTGAATGTGTATCGGATACCAATGCAGTAGAACTCCCGCCGTGCGGCTCAACCTTTCGATGGTACGGGGCGGTGGCGAAGCCCGTATACTGACTGGCATGTTCAGGGCTTTGCGAACGTTCATCCCTCTGGGGCTGTTGGTGTGGGCAGTTCCCGCGTTGGTTTCGGCACAGGTCTCAGAAACGAGGCCGGCGGCGGGCGGGCAGGCTGCGGCCAGTGCGGAGCCAACGCCGGGCGGCGCGCAGGCGACGGGTTCGCCGCACCCCATTCAACTGGACGCGCAACACAGGCCGATTACCGCGGGCGGCTTTGTGAAAACGGGCCCCGTGGTCTTTGAGGACGACTCAGAGAAGGCCGGGCTGACGCACTGGACGCACACGATGGGCACGCCGGCCAAGCAGTACCTGGTGGAGACAAAGGGCTCGGGCGTGTGCCTGCTGGACTACGACGACGACGGCTGGCTGGATATCTACGTGGTGAACGGCTCGACCTTCAACGCGCTGGACGGCAAGGAGACGCCGCCCCATGCCGCGCTCTTCCACAACAACCATGACGGAACCTTTACCGAAGTCGCGCAGAAGGCGGGCGTAGCGAACGATCGCTGGGGTACAGGCTGCGCGGTGGCCGACTACGACAATGATGGCTGGCCGGATCTCTACGTGTCGAACTGGGGGCAGAACCGGCTTTACCACAACAACCACGACGGAACGTTTACGGATGTGGCGGAGAAGGCCGGCGTGACGGTAGGCGGCTGGTCAACGGGCGCGACGTTTGGGGACTACGACGGCGATGGGCGGCTGGACTTGTTTGTGGCGGGCTATGTGCATTTTGACCGGACGCATCTGCCATCGAGCGGCGAGGGCGATGCTGTGAATGCGTACTGCACCTTTCGCGGCGAGCCGGTGGCGTGTGGGCCGCGCGGGCTGAAGGGCGAGCCGGATCACCTGTTCCACAACAACGGCGATGGGACGTTCACGGACGTGAGCGAGAAGGCCGGGGTGGCGGACAAGGCCGGCTACTACGGGCTGGGCGCGGTGTTTGCTGACATCAACAATGATGGCAAGCCGGACCTGCTGGTGGGCAATGACTCGACGCCGAATTATCTGTACATCAACAAGGGCGACGGGACGTTTGACGATGTGAGCTATGCCTCGGGGTTTGCGGTGAACGAGGCGGGGCAGGAGACGGCGTCGATGGGGATTGCCGTGGGCGACTACGAAAACAACGGGATGCTGGATGTGTTTGACACGGCGTTTTCCGACAGCTACAAGCCGCTCTACCACAACGAAGGCGACGCGAACATGACGGACATCAGCTACCACATCGGGCTGGGCGAGATTACGGTGCCTTTCCTGAGTTGGGGCGATGCCTTTATGGACTATGACAACGACGGGTGGAAAGACCTGTTGATGGATAACGGCCACGTGTATCCCGAGGCGGACAAATATAACTGGGGCACGAGTTGGAAGCAACGGCCGATGCTCTTCCACAACGTCGACGGCAAGCGGTTTGAAAATGTGCCGGCAGTGGAGGGCACGGGGCTGGCGGTGGTGATGGCCGGGCGCGGCATGGCGGTAGGCGACCTGTTCAACCGCGGCAAACTGGATGCGGTGATCAACGTGATGGACGGTCATCCGGTTCTACTGAAGAACGTGAACCCGGACACGAATCACTGGCTGGAGATGCAGCTTGTCGGAGGGCCGAAGAGTCCGCGGGATGCCGTGGGCGCGACGGTGTATGTGACGGCGAACGGCATGAAGCAGCGCGAAGATGTGCTGAGCGGCGGGAGTTATCTGTCGTCGAACGACCAGCGAGTGCATTTCGGGCTGGGCGCCGCGGCCAAGGTGGATGACATTGAGGTGCATTGGCCAAGCGGCGCGGTGGAGCACTTTACGCTGCCGAATGTGGACAGCATTGTGACGCTCAAAGAAGGCACGGGCAAGGCTGCGACGAAGTAGTCGCGGTGTGCATGGGACGCGCGCGCGAAGTGCGCGCCCTTGATTGCGCATCTTGCCATGTGAGCAAGCGATTTGCAATCCGGTGCGGGGAGTGTTTCAATTTGAGTATTGAAACAGGGGTGCTCCGCGGTGCGGGGCTGAGAAATACCCTCGAACCCGATCCGGATAATACCGGCGTGGGAAGCTTTCAGGGCAAGCCGCCTTTCCCAGATTGACGCGCGAGTTCTCCTGTTTCGAGCAAGTGGAAACGAGGAGAAACCATGCAGCTGTCGATTGCCCCAGCCCAGAACAAATTCAACCGGAGGGTCTCGCGCCGCAGCAAATGCGTGTGCGCGATGGCGGCGGTGTGTGCGCTGCTGGCGGCGATGGCGCCTGTGGTCTGTGCACAAGGCGGAGCGCAGGACGGGGCGCAAAACGAGCCGCAGCAAAATGGTGCGGGCGCGCAGCAGCTGCCGCAGCGCGTGACGAC
>JAJZGF010000312.1 GCA_021805025.1 Acidobacteriota bacterium | reverse complement strand
GCCAAAATAAACACGGACGAATTCGGTGAACGGCACGCCGAACTGGACATTGAAGCCAGGCGTCTTGATCGTGTAGTTGTTGCCCTGAGCAGAATACGGTTGGATGGTGCGGTAATACGCGTTGACGGTGCGACTGATCCCATCCTGGGTGAAGTAGGGATTGGTACTGGATACCGAAAGGGTTCGGTAGTAGCTTGAGGTGTTGAAATCAACGCTCAAATTGTTACCGCTACCGAAAATATTGTCCTGGCTCACCGATGCGTTGAATGAGATGCTGTTGGCACTGGAAAACCCGACGCCTAGACCTAACATGCCAGTGGGTTTTTCGGTGACATGCATGTCCAGGTCAGCTTGATCGCTGGTGCCGGGAACCTCCCGGGTTCCGAGCGTTGCGTCCTTGAAATATCCCAAGCGATCAACGCGGTCACGCGATAACTTGATGCGGTCGACGTCGTACCAGGCGTCCTCGAATTGACGGAATTCACGGCGGATGACTTCGTCACGTGTCCGGGTGTTGCCGGAGATATTGATGTGACGAACGTAGATGCGCTTGCCGGGATCGGCATCGATGGTGAAAAAAACTTCATGCGTTTCATGATTGATCTCAGGCCTGGGCTCGACACGAGCGAAGGCATAACCATAGACGCCAAATTTTTCAACGATGGACTTGACGCTTTCATTCAGGAGCTTGGCGCTGTAGATGTCGCCCGGCTTCAGTTTGACCAGCGCTCGAAATTCATCCGTCAGGCCGAGATAGTTGCCTTCGAGCTTGTAGCCTGAAACCGAGTACTTTTCTCCCTCATGAATGTTCACGGTAATGAACATGCTGTTCTTGTCGGGGGATAGCGCCACCTGTGTCGACTCGATGCGGAAGTCAAGATAACCACGGTCGAGGTAATACGAACGCAAGGTTTCGAGATCGGCGTTGAGTTTGGCGCGCGAGTACTGGTCGGATTTGGTGTACCAACTCAGCCATCCGGGAGTGGAAAGCGAGAAAAGATCGCGCAAATCGCTCTCGCTGTAGGCCTTGTTCCCGACGATGTGGATGGCACGGATCTTGGCGATTGCACCCTCCGTGACGTTGAAGAGCACATTGACCCGGTTGCGCTCGAGCGGCGTCACGGTAGTGCTGACTTCTGCGGCGTAGTAGCCCTTGGCCAGATATTGCTGTTTGAGTTCTTGCACCGCCTTGTCGACCAAAGCCTGGTCGAAAGGACGAGCTTCACCAAGCCCCACCTGGCTGAGAGCCTCGATCAGGGTTTTTTTCGGAAATTCCTTGGTGCCGACGAATTCGACGCTGGCGATCACGGGGCGTTCTTCCACGATGATGGTGACCACGTCGTGATCGGTGCGGACGCGCACATCCTTGAACAATCCCGTGGCAAACAGAGCCCGAATGGCTGCAGCGCCATTCTCTGGGGTATAGGTGTCACCCACTCGAAAGGGCAAGTAGCTGAAGACGGTCCCTGGTTCGGTTCTTTGAAGGCCATCGACGCGGATGTCCTTGATGACGAATGTGTCGGCGGCGTAGGCCTTGGCGCAGGCCACAGCCAACACGGCCACGGCAGTACCCTGCAATGCGTGACGGAACCTCAAATTAACCTCGGAATTGGGATCAATGCATGGGCCCGATCAGCCGGGCGAAGTCGTTGTAGAGCGCAATGGTCATCATCAGTGCAATGATGACAAGGCCGCCTTGCTGCAGCCTTTCCTGCAAACGCTGGGGAATACTGCGACGCGTAAAACCTTCGATCGCATAATACAAGAGATGACCTCCGTCCAAGACCGGTAGCGGCAGCAGATTCAACACGCCCAGACTCACGCTGATGATGGCCAGAAAACTGATGTACGACAGCCATCCAAGCTCGGCACTGCGGCCTGCATAGTCGGCAATGGTCACCGGTCCGCTTAGGTTCCTGAGAGAAGCTTGGCCGATCACCATTTTTCCCAGTGTCTTGAGTGTGAGCGCACTCAAGTCCCATGTGCGTGAGACGCCCTGAAGCATGGCTCCGACAGGCCCGCTCTTGACCACCACCGTCGGGATTTCGCCGCCCAGAACCGCCCCGATGCGCCAGATTCGCTGACCATCGGAAGCCGCAGATTCCGCTTGCGGCGTGATGGACAGTGCGACGTTTTGTTGCCCGCGCCTCACGAGCAACTGCAGGGGCTTACCCGCACTGGCCTGGATGGCCTTGAGCAGGGCATCGGCCCCACGGATGGCCTTGCCGTTCACTTGCGTGACCACATCGCCGGCGCGCATGCCGGCCTTCTCGGCGGGGTCTCCGGCGAGGGTCTCACGAATCAATGCCGGCGGGCTTGCCAGCCGCAAACCCCATGTGGCGAGAAAGTCTGGCTGACTGGCCTCGTCCTCGGCGCCTGCAAACTGCAAGGTGGCATTTGCAATGGCGCCGTCGGTGTTCCTGAGCTTCAGGGCCACCGTTTGCCCACTCATGGCCGCGGTCAGCAGCTGCAACTGCAGATCGGACCAGGACTGCACGGCTTGGGTACCGCCGTCGGCCGTGATCGCCACAACCTGGTCGCCCGAGCGCACACCGGCCATGGCCGCAGGACTGCCCGATGGCGGCGCTCCCAAGAGCGCAACCGGCTGA
>JAJZGF010000125.1 GCA_021805025.1 Acidobacteriota bacterium | reverse complement strand
ACGGAACCTTGTGCTAAATTACGGTAGACAAGGAATTTAGGCCTACGCTCAATTACGGAATATTATGGCTTAATTATCAACAACTTACACCGATGGGACCGGACTCATAATCCCTTGGTTGGGGGTTCGAATCCCTCCGGGCCCACCATGATGCCTTTGATTAAATAACCTACTTTAATAGGCTTAGACGCAGGCTGATTCTACCTTGACCTGCGCCACATCCGCCCGTTCCAATGTACTGATGCGACTTCGGTAGAGCCCCAAATTGCGATTCCGTTGGGAGGCGTGATGGCTACGATCGTAAAGACCCCATCTGGCACTTGGAATGCCATGGTTCGCCCCCAAGGTTGGCCCACAACTATCAAAGCTTTTCGACTCGAGCAGGACGCTCGCAATCGGGCATGGGAAACCGAAAATGACATGGCAAAGGAATGTTCAGCAATCGAGTGGCGCCTCGCGACCCGGTATTCAGAATGGATGGCGAACAGGACCTGTTTTCCGAATTGGAGGATGGAATGCTGCTGGCTGCCCGAACCCGCCATCTTTTGAAGCCCCGCCTTGGCCCTTCGTCGGCAGGTAGAACCCGCGATGTAGCTCATCCTGAAACAGAGATACTGTGCGCTTATTTTCGCCGAGGAAACGATAGAAGCGGCCCGTTTCAACTGCTAATGATGAACATCTCATGTTGTAGATTCCGTTCCCGGCACGGCGATCTCGAAGCCGGTAGGTGACCTGGCTCGTCGCCCGCAGGATCCGGCGTTCGAACCGCTCCGGGGCGCCAATTCCGTGACTGCGCGTTGCCCCCTTCTGTGCAGCATCATTCCCCGTATACTCGAGGCAGCGCATGTCTACGCATCTTGACACCATCGTTCGCGCAACGAGGGCTGCAGTCGCTGCAGCTAAGTCGCGCGTCTCCGTAAAGGAACTGGAGGTTCGGGCGGCCCGTCACCAGCCACGCGGATGGGCCGCGGCACTGCGAAAGCGCGCTCTGGAAGGGCCGGCCGTCATCGCCGAAATCAAAAAAGCGTCCCCATCCAAAGGGTTGATCCGCGAGGATTTTGATGTCGCCTGGCTCGCCGGGCGCTACCTGGAAGGAGGCGCGGCGGCGTTGTCCGTTCTGACCGACGAGCCATATTTTCAGGGAAGTCTGCGCAACCTGGAACTGGCCTCCGCAGCAGTTTCCCTGCCCTGCCTCCGCAAAGATTTCACCGTCGATGAGTATCAGATTCTCGAAGCGCGCGCCCATTGTGCTGACGCTGTGTTGCTGATTGCTGCGGCACTAAACGACGCCGAGTTGCGGCAGTTTGCGCAGGCGGCCCGTCGAATTGAACTCGACGTACTTGTGGAAGTCCATACCCAGGACGAGTTGAATCGGGTTGTCGATACGCTCGGCGAGACGGGCGCAAATGCAATCGGCGTGAACAATCGGGATTTGAAGACATTTGCGGTGCGCCTGGAGACGTCGCTGGAACTGGCAGAGATGATTCCGAGGAGCGCGCTGCGCGTGTCTGAGAGCGGGATTGCTTCACCGAATGATCTGATACGGCTAAGGTCGGCGGGATTTGATGCATTTTTGATCGGCGAAAGTCTAATGCGCCAGACTGACCCAGGGATGACACTGGGAGTTCTGCTGGCAGGAACAACGGCGGTTCGATGAGCTTGTGGATCAAGATCTGCGGCAATACTTCCCTGGAGGATGCGCAACTGGCGTGCAAGGCCGGGGCGAACGCAGTGGGGTTTGTGTTTGCCGCCAGTCCACGCCAGGTAACTCCAGCGGAAGTAGCGGCGATCACGCTGCACCTGCCTGCTGAGGTCGAAAAGATCGGCGTTTTTGTGGATGCTCCGCTGGATTCGATTTACTCTGCCGTGCGGTCATGCGGGCTCACTGGCGTGCAGCTGCACGCGGAAGCTGGGCACGAGCTTACGAAGCGGTTGCACGCCTTGCTCGGACCCGCGCTACGCATTTTGCGCGTAGTGCACTTCAGCCCTCGCGCAGCCGAGCAGGTCAGCGAGATGGATGAAGATCCGCATGTGGATGCAGTTCTGGTGGACTCGCGGACAGCGACCGCGCTGGGTGGAACCGGAATTGCATTTGACTGGGAGGCTGCCCGCGACTCTGTTTTCCAAAGTCCCAAAGGACGCAGGCGCATTGCGGCAGGCGGATTGAATCCCGACAACGTGGCCGAAGCGATTAACATCCTGCGGCCGTGGGGCGTGGATGTGGCCAGCGGCGTAGAGATTGCGCCCGGCCGCAAGGACCCCTTCAAGGTGCAGGAGTTCATCCGGATCGCGCGCTTGAATCCCCTGGGTGTACAGGGCAAAAAAAGCCCCTCCGTAAAAGGGAAAGCGGCAGCAACCAAACGATGATGAGAAACAGTATGACTATGCTGCACGCGATCTGATAGCAGGGCCATGCAAGTCCCAGGGCGCAGATGGATGCGGGTGCGGCATGGTGAGCGATGATTCGCCAAGACCATCGCGCGTAAAGCTGCTCGCCAGACCTCTTCTACGTGCTGGGGCAGGCCACATCGAAAGCGCATCCGGTTGTCTCCTAGTACACTGAAGAGTGTCCCCATTCCACGAGAAATGCGTGCAGGAGGCCCCCAATGGCATCGGTAATTCTTCCATCGGCTACATCGGATACATCGGAGTCGCAGCCGGGGCGGTTCGGCATCTACGGCGGGCGTTATGTGCCAGAGACGCTGATGGCTGCGCTTGTCGAGCTCGAGCATGAGTATGCTGCCGCCAAGGTTGATGCAGCCTTCCAGGCGGAGTTGGCCCTGCTGCTGAAAGACTATGCCGGACGCCCCACGCCGCTCTACTTTGCCAAGCGGCTGACCACGCAACTGGGCGGCGCGAAGATTTACCTGAAGCGCGAAGACCTGCTGCACACCGGCGCGCACAAGATCAACAATGCGCTGGGGCAGGCGCTCCTGGCCCAGCGGATGGGCAAAAAGCGCATCATCGCGGAAACCGGCGCAGGCCAGCACGGCGTGGCCACTGCGACTGTCTGTGCGCTGCTGGGTATGGAGTGCGTGGTTTACATGGGCGAAGTCGACATGGCGCGGCAGGAGTTGAACGTGCTGCGCATGAGGCTGCTGGGCGCTGAGGTGCGCGCCGTCTCGTCGGGTTCAAAGACGCTGAAAGATGCCATCAGTGAGGCGATGCGCGACTGGGTGACGAATGTGCGCACTACCTACTATCTGCTGGGCAGCGCGCTGGGCGCGCATCCTTATCCCACCATGGTCCGGGACTTTCACCGCTGCATCAGCCGCGAGATGAAGGAACAGATCCTGCAAAAGGAAGGGCGTCTGCCTACGGCGGTGATCGCCTGCGTGGGCGGCGGTTCGAATGCCATCGGCGCGTTCTATGAGTTCATCCCTGACCGCCAGGTTCGCCTGATTGGCGTGGAAGCCGGTGGCCGCGGGACCGCTCTGGGCGAGCACGCGGCCCGCTTCCGCGGCGGAGCCCCGGGCGTGCTGCAGGGCACATTCTCCTATGTGCTGCAGGACGACGATGGGCAGATTGCAGCCACACACTCGGTTTCAGCCGGGCTGGATTATGCGTCGATTGGTCCCGAGCACGCGGCGCTGCACGACTCCGGCCGCGCGGAATACGTCTCACAGGACGATACAGCCACATTGGATGCCGTGGTGAGACTGGCGCGGACTGAGGGCATATTGCCCGCATTGGAGAGCGCTCACGCGGTGGCCGAGGCGCTGCGCATTGCGCCGATGATGCCGCCGCATGACATACTGGTAGTGAACCTCTCTGGACGCGGCGACAAGGACATGGGCATCCTGGCCCGTGAGCTGCAGCTTCCGGGAGCGTGACCGAAGACTCCGATGGCGATTCAGTTCAGACACAAACCGGGGCTAGTCGTGTATCTGACGGCGGGCGACCCGAGCCTTGACGCCACACGCGCAATCGCGCTGGGGGCGATCGATGCCGGCGCGGATGTGATTGAGCTGGGCGTGCCATTCAGTGATCCGCTGGCGGATGGCCCGGTGATTCAGCGTGCCAGCGAGCGCGCCCTGGCACGCGGCACGCGCCTCAAGGACGTGATCGCGCTGGCTCGTGAGATTCGCGCCGCACGTCCCGAGGCCGGTCTGGTGATCTTCAGCTATTTCAATCCCATCTTGCGTTATGGTCTGGTACGATTCGCCGATGACGCAGCCGCTGCCGGCGCGGATGGCGTCCTGATCACCGATATTGTGGTGGAAGAGGCACAACAGTACTTGGCCGAGATGGACCGCGTCGGGTTGGCGCCGATTTTCCTGGCGGCGCCGACCAGCCCCGATGAGCGGCTGGAAGCGATTGCTACGCACAGCAGAGGATTCGTTTATGCCATTTCCCGCACGGGAATTACGGGCAAGCAACTGAATCTGACGGACGACGCAGCCGCACTTGTCGCGCGCATTCGTCGATGGACACGGCTGCCTGTGGCCGTGGGGTTTGGCATCTCCAACGCGGAGCATGTTGCCCAGGTGGGCGAGTTCGCGGATGCGGCGGTCATTGGCAGCGCCATCGTCGACTTGATCGAGCGGTCAACCCCCGAGACATCGCCCGGCGCGGTGGTCCGATTTATCAAGGGCCTGCAGCTGCAGCCCGCAGCGCTGGCCCGGTAGAAAGCACCCGGCTGGGCGGCGCTCGCGCCGCACCGATGGACTCAACTTTAGCTCCAACGCAATCGGGACTCGTTTATTCAATAGCTTCCCGGGCGAGTTCTGCGATGCAACACGAGGATGCGATGACGCTGGAAGAATTGCGAATGAAAATCGATGAACTGGATCGCCAGCTGGTGGAACTGCTGAGCGAGCGAGCCCGTGCGGCCCAGATGATTGGCCACCTGAAAGTCGCCACTTCGCTGCCTGTGTATGAACCGGGGCGCGAAAAGGTGATTTACGCCAACGTGCGCGCGGCAAACAAGGGCCCGCTGCCGGATATCGAACTGACGCATATTTACGAGCGCATCATCGACGTGATGCGGGCTTTGCAGAGGAACGAGTTGGCATCAGAAAAACATGCCCAGGCGAACGCACAGGGCCAAGGCACAGGCGCAGAGGCGCCCGAGACAGGGAACGAGTGATGATCGTAGCAATGCAGGAAAAGGCCACTGAAGAACAGATTGATGCCGTCATTGAAGCCATGGTGGAGGCCGGGGTCGGCGTGCATAGAACCACTGGCGCCAGTCAGACGATTCTGGCGGGCGTTGGCCCCACGGCCGCACTGGACCTTAGCAAATTTGAATTGCTCCCAGGCGTGCTTCACGTGCACCGCATCAGCTCACCTTACAAACTTGCAGGGCGCGGATTCCGCCCTGAGGGCACGGTTGTTGGATTTCGCAACGGCGTGGAGATTGGCGGTACGCACGTCGTTGTGATGGCCGGGCCATGCTCGATTGAAAACCGCGATCAGATCTTTGAGACAGCCCGCAGGGTAAAGCAATCGGGTGGGAGCTTCCTGCGTGGCGGTGCGTTCAAGCCTCGCTCTTCTCCGTATGCATTCCAGGGCATGGGCATTCCGGGCCTGAAGCTCATGTATGAAGCGGCGGAAGCGCATGGACTGCTCGTCATCAGCGAGGTCATGGAGATTTCCCAGATCGAGCCCATGCTGCCGTTCGTCGATTGCTTTCAGGTGGGAGCGCGCAACATGCAGAATTTTAATCTGCTGCGCGAACTTGGCCAGGTGCGCAAGCCCGTGCTGCTCAAGCGAGGCATTGCTGCCACGATAGAAGAGCTGCTCCTCTCTGCCGAATACATCCTTTCCGGCGGAAACTATGACGTAATCCTTTGCGAGCGCGGCATCAGAACCTATGAAACTGCCACGCGCAACACAATGGATATCGCGGCGATTCCCGTTGTCAAAAAGCTTTCGCATCTGCCGATTGTGGGCGACCCGTCGCACGGAACGGGCCGACGGGACATGGTAGCTCCGCTCGCAAAAGCTGCTGTGGCCGCGGGAGCAGACGCAATCCTGGTGGAAGTCCATCCCAATGCCGACAAGGCTGCTTCCGATGCGGCGCAGACGCTTTACCTGGAGCAGTTTGATGTGTTGATGAAGGAACTGCGAATTATCGCCGCCGCTGTGGGGCGTACGTTGTAGCAGGCATGAAGCGCAGTCACGGGCCGTGCGCGGTTCGCACGGCTCATACTGGGCAGAGTAATGGTCGGGAGCAGAGGACGGCCCATGATCGAGCGTATCGCCATTCTTGGCACCGGCCTGCTGGGCACATCGGCAGGCCTGGCGTTGCGCGCGGCCGGATTCTCGGGCTCGCTCATCGGGTGGAACCGTGGCTCCGAGCAGGCTGAACTCGCGCTTCGCATGGGCGCGATCGACTCAGTTGCGACTGATCCACTGCAGATGGCTCGCTCAAGCCAGATTGTGCTGTTGGCTGCACCGGTCTTCGCGATTCTTGACTGGATGGAACAATTTGCCGGCGTGTTGGGACCGGAACAGCTGATCACCGATGTAGGCAGTACCAAAGCGCAGATCGCAGCGGCAGCTGATCGGTACTTCAACCGGCCGGGCAGGGCATCTTTTCTTCCCAGCCATCCAATGGCAGGCAAAGAGCGCAGTGGTGCGGCACAGGCCGACGCCAACCTCTACCGCGGGGCGGTGTGGCTTTTTACGGACGATCCCAACTGGAAACGCTCTGAAGAGGCCGCGGCTCTGGTTGCGGATTGGCGGATATGGGTCGCAAAGATGGGCGCGAAAGCGATGGACCTGAATGCCGTGCGCCACGACGAATTGGTTGCCTGGGTTAGTCACCTGCCGCAATTTGTATCGACCGCTCTGAGCGCTCTGCTGGAAGACCGAATGGGCGATGCGCCGGAACTGAAAGACGTGGGTGGCCGTGGCCTGCGCGAGATGACACGACTGGGCGCCAGCCCCTATTCAATGTGGCGCGACATTGCCCATACCAATACAAAGGAGATTTGCGATGCGCTGTTTGCCCTGGAGCAGCGCCTGGCGCACATTCGCGAAAACCTGCGCACACCGGAGTTGCGCAGTGAATTTGACAAAGCGAATCAATTCCGCCGGGAGTAGAAATCAGGCGGGAATCGGGTGCGCTTCATGCACCGGATCCAATGTCTGAAATCCCTCGCTCTTGGCCGCACCCAGGAGCGCTGTCGAGGTGGACACGAAGATCACGTCGGTTCCGTGAAACATCTCCCTGGCCACGATCGCGGCGGCCAGTTGCAACGCATCCGGCCAGTGCAATGCCGAACGGTCCAGCAACTGTCTCGCGGTTTCCAACACAGCCGGATTCAGCGGCTCCTGCACGATTCTCGCGGCCTCGGTGCGCAGAATTTCCAAGGCAATGGATGCGTTATCAGCACTGAGGTCTCCTGCGCGCTCGCGCTGCCGAATTACCGCATACACTTCCAGCGGGGTTGATGCGGCGATGAGCTTGCGGTTGTCTTCGAGTGACTCCATCAGGCGGACGAGTTCCTCAGTGCCGGGCTCTTGCACAAAAAGCCGGATGAATGCCGTCAACTCGAAGAAATAGCAGTTCAAAGCTCGCCTCGCGCCTCATCGACTGACTCCGCGATGGACCCTTCCTCCAACGACACAGGCTGGAATCGGTGGATTTCCTCCTGCGCTCCGGCCTCGGTACGATTCAGGCGGATAGTCGTCGTCGGATAGGCGGGCGTCTTGGGATTTGCAATCTTGCTGGTGAGCACAACGCCTCGCTGGATCGCCTCTGCTAAAACAATCTGCCGAGACTCGGCACTGCGGTTCCATCGCAGCGTCTTACGCGGCAAAAAGGAGTCGCGGAACCATTTCAAGGCAATAAAGGCATGGCCGCCGCGTTCTGCCTCAGCCAGCGCGGAGCACAATTCCTTGACGCGAATATCGAGGTCTCCAGCGAGCAATGCATCCTGGTCATCATCGTCGTTCAGCGCAGACTCCCGCGCAGCGCGGGGTGTTCGAACGGTTCGCAGTGGAGCACTCGCGTCGTCGATCCGCTCAAAGTAAATACGAATCTCGTCCTCTTCGGGGCTCCAGACAGTAGCCGGCGCATTGCGGCGTTTGCTGCGACCACTCTCACCGCACAACTCAACAATCGCCTGATAACCGTCTGGCGCCAGGAAATGAAGTGCCCGAACCAACCCCGGATCCTGCGAAAAAGCAAGCTCGCCGAGTGCCTCTTCGATAATCTCTTCTGCTTCCGGAATACTAATGCTGCCCACGTCTACGCCGCTTTGCGCAGCTTTTGTTGATTTCATAGCCTTCTTCTCCAAACAAGCCTATAGAGTTCTCTAGCCCCTGATGCAATGGCATCGCATAAACTGCAGGTTCTATCCGGAATGCTCAAGGCAATGCGAGTCTGAAAGTCCGCATTCAAGTCACCAGCGCCGCGTGACTCGATTTATTTCCGATCACAACTCGGCAAGGAACGATTTCTAACAGCCTTCAAAGAACTTACGGTCTACGCCTCGTATCGAAGAGGTCCCCTTGTCGCAGTGCAAAAAACGGTCCAAGTCTAAGTAATTGAGGCCCGAAACATGGCAGTCATCAGTGTAAACGAAAATATCAGCCTGAGAAACATTTACCACAAGCGTTTGCATACGTTTGGGCAACCGTATGCCCGATTTTCGCCTTGCGAGGGCCCCAATTGAATGACCATCGCTGCGACTTCCTTCGTACAATATAGAGATGCGCCGTGGCCTGTCACTGACGTTCCTGATTCTGCTGCTGAGTTCGGGGCTTGCTGCCCACTCCCAGGCGTTCGACTTGACGGGTCCCAAGGTGGATGTGCGCGTCAAGCGAGGCGAAGTTACGCTGCCGATCGGCGAAATGCCCAGCCTGTTGACGGGAGACAGAATATGGGTGCATCCAGATCTGCCCGCCACCCAGTCAGCACGCTATGTCCTCGTTGTCGCATTTCTTCGCGGCGTCACCAATCCCCCACCACCGGCTTGGTTTACACGGGTAGAGACGTGGACTCGGCAGGCGCGCGAGGAAGGCGTGTTTGTAACGGTTCCCGCTGACGCGCAGCAGGCCGTGCTCTTCCTGGCGCCCGAAACCAGCGGCGACTTCAACACCCTGCGCAACACGGTCCGCGGACGACCTGGCACATTTGTCCGCGCCACCCAGGATCTGCAGGCCGCAAGCTGGGATCGCATGCGCCTGGACGCTTTCCTGGACGAGGTAAAGGTCACCTCTCAGACCGATCCCAAGGCACTTAAGGAACGCGTCGAAACCTCCGCTCGGAGCCTCGGAATCAAGGTCAATCAAGATTGCTTCCTGAGGCCGGCCGATCAACAGGCCGCCTGTCTTTCACAGCATACAGAGGGGTTGGTGATGGACGATGCCAATACCCAGTCCCGCGTGGCGCAGATCGCCAACGGCTCCACAGCGGATCTGATGAATCAGCTCAGTTATTCCCAAGCGGCGGGCGGTGGGGTGTACAGCCCTTACGTAGGCGCCATCGTCGATACGGTCAAAATACTTTCGTCGCTTCACACTGCGCATTACCAGTACATCCCAGCGCTTGCTCTGCCCTCAGGAGATACGCTCAACCTGCGCCTCAGTGTGCCGCCGTCCTTCCGCGATCCCAAATCGGTAGTCATTGTCGCTCTGCCGCCCATCGGTCCTGCGCAGTTGCCGCCCCCCCATCCGGCAGACCCAGCGGCTGAATTCTGTGCGCAGAAGCCGAACCTTGTGCTGCCTGCGGAAGGCGCACCCCTGGTGCTGGCCACGCAGATGGCCTACGACCTGAAGCTGCACATTGAGACAGCACAAGGCCCCATCGATCTTCCGCTCAGAACGGATCCGGCAGAAGGCGGTCTGGCCGTCCAGAACAGTGCATTCTCTTTGCCCGCTGGAAGACTCACGGGCGTTGTGCGGGGCAAGTGGGGCTTTGAAGACTGGGAAGGACCACGCTACAACGTCCATTCAGCCGAGCCCGGCAACTGGACGGTGACGCCAAGCGACCAGTCTGCGTTAGTGGTGGGCCGCCTCGACACCCTGCACCTTGAAGGGGACAGCACCCTGTGCGTAGAAAAGGTGGAACAGGAGTTGCCTAATGGTCATGCTCTCGCGCTTGAGTGGAAGTCTCCCAAGCCGGAAATGATCGAAGTCCAGGTGCCAATGAAGGATGCCTCGCCCGGCACGGTCACTTTAGAGGTTCACCAGTATGGCCTCAGCCATCCTGACCTTCTTCCTTTGCAGGCGTATACAGAAGCGGCTTCCCTGGATCACCTGGCCCTGAGCGCCGGCGACAGCTCAGCGGAACTGACGGGCACGCGACTGGACGAAGTGGCAAAGGTTTCGCTCGACGGCATCCAGTGGTCGCCTGTGACCCTGAACCGCGTGGAAGATACGGACCGCCTCAGTCTTACGGCAAATAGTTCCACCGCAGGCCTGGAACCCGGCAAACGGTACCTTGCCAACGTTCAGTTGCACGACGGCCGCGCACTCAAAGTACCCGTGCGTGTGACGCCGCCCCGTCCGCAAATCGTGCTGCTCAGCAAGGGAACCCAGGATGAGGCATCGGGTACCGTGTCTCCGGTTCAACTGGGCAGCCCGGACGACCTCCCCGTCGATCGCCGTCTCGTCTTCTTCCTGCGGTCGCAGACGCCTGTCAACTTCCCTCGTAACGAGAGGATTGAGGTCGCCGCGACCGACAGCAGCTTCCATACTGTGTTGTCGCTGGCAGACGGCAGCCTGATGCTGGAGGATCAAAAGACTGCGCTGGGCGTCATCAAGCCACTTACCCGATTTGGCTCCTCAGCATTTGGTCCAGTGCATATCCGGGCGATCTCCGCCGATGGGGTCACGGGGGACTGGCTGCCACTCGGCACACTCGTGCGCATGCCCGACTTCAACGATCTGCACTGCCCGCGAATTCAGTCCAGGCCCTGCGTGTTGACCGGCAGCAATCTCTTTCTCGCAACTTCGTTCTCGGCGTCGCAGGATTTTCAGGACTCTGTGGATGTACCGGGCGATTTTACGGGAATGCAGCTGAACGTCCCCCATCCGGCAAATGGAATTCTCTACGTCAAGTTGCGTGATGACCCCGCCACCATGCAAACTCTGGCTCTCCCCGTCCAGGCGATTCCGCAGGCAGCGCAGACATTGTCAGCCAAGTCGCCGGCGCCGGTTGCCGCCGCGCCCGTAGCGGAGCCAGAGCGTGCCGTTCCGGCCCAACCGTCCATTCCGCCTGCTGCAGCCGGCTCTGCAGCCTCGTCTGCAAATCCCGCGTCCCCCGCCCCAGACAAGCCTTAACCGTAACCAGCGACCTTCGGCCGTAATCCCATTTGCCGGGTCAAGCTCGCGGCTGCTGCGCGCCTGCCGCCTCGCCAGTACAAAATTTTCTTCGCTCGCGGAAATCCAAATCCGTGCCTCCCCTCGTTCCATGCTTGTAAGCCGATTTTTGTGCACAAACAGGCAAACAAGGAGGCAAGATCATGGCTCAGATCCACGAGGTCCTTGCACGAGGTTTCTCGCGCCGCAACTTTCTTGCGGGGTTGGGATGCAGTGCGGGAAGCGCAGCGGCCCTCACGCTCGCTACAGGCTGCGGCGGCAGCATGTACGGCTCTACCGCAACGCCAACCCCACCCGCCCCAACGACTATCACAGATCCGGACATTCTGAACTTCGCTCT
>JAJZGF010000124.1 GCA_021805025.1 Acidobacteriota bacterium | reverse complement strand
GCGGAATTCGCTGGGCAGCTGCGCGTGGAACTTGCGGAACGCGGCGATGAACTGCGCATAGGATTCGAATCCGCACGCGTCGGCGATGTTCGCCAGCGGCAGATCCGGGTGCGCGGCGATCAGTCGTCGCGCTTCTTTTGCGCGGCATTCGAGCACGAATTGCCACGGGCTGCTGCCGGTCCGTGCGCGAAAGGCCCGGCCCAGATGGTAGGGGCTCAGGTCGACGACGGCAGCGAGGTCTTTCAGATTCAGCGTCTGCCCCAGGTTCTCCTGGATGAACGCCGTGAGCTTCCGGTATTTCCAGTGCGGCAGGTTCGGGCCATGCGCCAGGTTGCGGCGCCCGGCGCCGTAGCGGACCACGACATGGGCGACGACTGCCGTCAGCAGGGATTGCTCGAACAGTCTCCCTGCCACGCCGCGTCGGGTCGAGTAAGCCTGGATGGCCTGCAGCAGATGGGCCAGGACCGGGTCTTCGTGGGGCATGATGTTGGAGACGAGATCGACCGGCCGGTTGTCGATGGCATCGCCGAGCGCCTGCGCGAACAGGGCGGATGAAAGCGTCAGGAACAGACCGTGCAGCGGTGCGTCCCAGGTCGTCGACAGCGTGTCGCCGCGGGCAAGGAAGCGGAAGTGGTCCGGTTCGATCAGGCCCGTGAGCGGCCGCCCGTTGAGATGGCTCCAGAAGCGGATCGGGCGTTGCCCGACCGGCAGCATCAGGATATGTTCATCGAACGAATGCGGCGGCAGGCTGCCGGCGTCGACCGCGCGGTCTTCGTAGGTGTAGAGGCCATTGCTGCCTCCGACGGCCAGCGGCGGCAGGTCGAAGTAGGGGACTCGACTTCGGGCATCGGTGCGGATGTAGATCCGCGGTTGCAGGTGATCGGACATGTGTGCCGTCCCGCCGGAAGGGGGGTCAGAAACGCCGGCTCAGGAGGCAAATCCCTGCGCCGAATCGATATGACTCCACCTGCTTGCATATCGTCCCGGGCTGCCCAGGTGGATCGGCCGCGGCGGATACCGTGTCGGGCGCGAGCCCCCGGCAGCCGGACGCGATCCCGGTACGGCGGCAGTTAACATCATCCCGATCCCCGCCGCCATCGGTGTCCTCCTCCGGGCGCCAGCTCGTCACGCCGTCGCGTCGCTCGCAACCGGCTGTCATCCCCCTGCACGGGGCTGCGTCGTATGCGGGTCCTGTGGGTGCGGATCCAGGTGCTGCGGGTGCGGTCCGCAGCGGGCCGCAACGGAACCGTCCGCGAGGGCAGGGTCCTGGAAGTGCAACGGGTCCTGATCGCGATCCGGCCCGTCGTTCCGGCGCGCCGCCCGTGGGCGCGATGGGCCGTTGGTGGCCGCTCCCCCCTGCGCCCGGTCGGTGCGGGTCGCGGCAGGGAAGCAGGTCGGGTCCGGGGCCGGACCGCGACTGCGGGGGACTCGATCTGGTGGGCGGTACAGGGATTGAACCTGTGACCCCTGCCGTGTGAAGGCCCGTACAAAGCTAGTCAGTAGGCTATTTACAGGGTATTTTAGCGCCTCCATTGCCACTTTATTGCCAACGGAGGCCGAAGCGATGGCGTCGATCAGGGAGTTGGAGCCCGGCAAGGTCCTTGCCCGGGTGCGCATCAAGGGCCGGCCCGAGGTGTCGAAAGTGTTTCCTGACGCCCGCAAGGCGGCCGCCTGGGCCGCCGCGCAGGAGCACTCGCTGCGCGCTGGCGACTTCCGCGACACCCGGTCCGCGCGCCGCCTGCTGGTCCGCGACCTGATCGATGCCTATTCCACCGCGATCCTGCCGACACAGAAAAGTGCCGACACCACCGCGCTGCGGCTGGCACGTTTCCGCCGTGACCTGGGCGCGTACACGCTGGAGACGCTAACGCGCGCCCGCATCGCCGAGTGGCGAGACGCACGGCTCGCCGAAGGCGCGGCGCCGGCCACCGTCACGCGCGAGCTTGGCATCCTGTCGTCGGTCATCTCGTATGCCCGCAAGGATCTCGGGGTCGAGGTCGAAAACGCCGCCGGCTTGGTGCGTCGTCCACCAGCCACGCGCGGCCGCGACCGCCGCCTCGAGTCCGGCGAGGAGCAGCGCCTGCTCGAGGCCCTGGGCGACCACGCCGGCACCGTGCAGGGCTCCAAGCGCGCCGGCGCCTACCGCGTGGGCACGCGCAACCCGATGATGCTGCCGCTCGTGCAGCTTGCTGTCGAGACCGCCATGCGCCAGGGCGAGCTTCTGGCGCTGCGCTGGGAAAACGTTGATCTCGAGGTGCGCACGGCGCACCTCGAGGACACGAAAAATGGTGAATCGCGCACGGTGCCGCTTTCGAGCCGCGCCGTCGCCGTGCTGGAAGCGCTGCCGCGCAGCGCGGACGGCCGGGTGTTCCCGCTGACCGCGCAAGCGGTCAAGCTCGCCTGGGGCCGCGCCTGCCGGCGCGCCGGTCTCGATGATCTGCACTTCCATGATCTGCGGCACGAAGCGACCAGCCGGCTGGCCGAGAAGCTGAATTTGCTCGAGCTAGCCGCGGTCACAGGGCACAAGGATCTGCGGATGCTCAAGCGCTACTACCATCCGCGAGCGACCGACTTGGCAAAGAAGCTCGGTTGAGCCACCGCTCCCGCCAGCCCGCGCGGGTCAACAGCACCCCGGCGGATGGCGTCCCGGAAAGGGATTCGGGCGGCGGGCATCATTTGGTACGGCCATCCAAGAGCGGCACGCGCCTACTCTTCACGGTGACATTTGGTTGCGAGGGCAGCGCAGCGATCGTGAATGTTGGCGTGCCTTTCGAGCTTCGCATTGAATCCGAGTAGGCCCTGATGCGCTGCCCGTCCAGCGGACCTTGATGGAAGTACAGGGAAACGACGGTCCAGAAGTTCTTGCTCTCTACGTACCGAAGCACCAGCAGCCCCGCGGGCGTCAAGGGCAACCATATCTTGCACTTCCCAGCTTCTTCGGTGCTCCAGATCGTTCCTGAATGCCGGCACTTGCGCCAGACAAGTTCAGGCGCACAACAGCCCTGGTTCTTGACCCACTGTGCGTGCTTAGTCTCGATGTGGCAGGCTCCGAATTTCGCATCTCCTCGTTGCAGGTAGATCGCCGCGTCTACGGTGGTGATGCCATGTACGGGCTGGATGATCCCAAAGTTGGGCGAGCCATCGGCCATCCAAGGATCGTATCTCGCTGTTCTTATTGTGCTTCCACCCATCCCACCCACCTCGTTGGTTGCGCACGGATGCGCACTTGAAATTGCCGCGCCGCTGGATTACTGTACTTCTTGCCGAAGACGATCTTCCCGCCGAATTGGCTGAAGGCGAGGCAAGTGTAGCGGCGCCAGGGCCATAGCTATTCCTGGCTGGACGAGGTGATCGGAGAACGATCTCGGTTTGCAGTCGATAAATGCAACCGCGGGCGTCGTCCAGCATACCAACAGGCCCCGCAAGGGGCCTGTTTTGTTTGTGCTCGGCTCTGACGTTTAGCGCCGCGCCGCCGCCCAGTCCTCACCAAACGAAAGCAATCCGCTCATCGGTGTTGCTATGGAAGGCCCAAGTGGGCCTTCAGCGCTGCGGCTCCAAGTTGCTTGATGACCTCCACCGCCGCAGAACCTCCGACGGCTGTAAGGCGTTTGCGAACGTCACGCCAGACCGTGTCATCTCTGATGTTGTCGATGAAGTCATGGCCCGCGTTGGTCATGCGGAAGATCACCACGCGGTTTGGAACGGTTGTATTTCCTCCGGAGTGGTCTTCAATCGCTCTACCTTCCGCAAAGCCAGCCTCGATGATCCGGTGCATGTGATAAGCGACTTCGTCGCGCGAGTAGCCGTCTATTTGTGTCTCGTCGGTCAACGGCTGGCTGGTCTGCTCGATGGCGAGCATGAGCTTGCGGAACAATTCTGGGTTCCTGCGCACTGAACACCCCCTTCGTGGCCTTGGCCGGTAGTATTCGCGCCACAGGTTCAATCCTGGGTGCGCGATGCAGGACATTCTCTGGCGGATCGCCGCGGCGATCCACGGGCACACCACGGTGGTAAGTTGGGCGGGAATTACGAGCGGAGCGATCGCATGAACGCGAAATGGTGCTTGCTGCTGCTGGGTTTTGGTGCCGCCGCGCATGCCGTGACTGTCTTCGGCATCAAACTCGGCGCTCCATTGGATATGAGGGAATGCGGCTATTCGCGCATCGATGCATCAACCGTGATTTTCAATCCGCCCACGCACGGAGCCTGCTACCAGATCGAAGGCACCCACGGTCGCACGCAGGTGCGCTCAGATGACAACCTCTTAGTGAGTTGGGCGTAGCCTCCAGGGATCGCCACTGGCGACGCTTTTGTACAACTGGTTGGCGCCAAGGTGCAGGGGATTGGAGTCAATACCTCTGGCATTGAGACGCAACGCGCCGACTTCAGCGCCTTGGTGCGGAAGTTCGGGAAACCGCAGCAAATGGAGACTGTGCCCATGGGGAATGCCATGGGCGCCGTCTTCAATGCGATCCGCGCACGCTGGGATCTGTCGGACGGAACGCGGATCAAATACTCAGCTGCCGATGATCGGATTGACCGCGGCCTGATCTCAATCTCAACGCCAGCTGGCCGTGCCGCCACGCGCGCGCAGCTGGCGAAATTGAATCGCGGATCAGGACTGTGACGGATCAGAGAGCAGCTTCCGCAGGAGTGTGACTCCGCAGATGATCAAGCAGTAGCTGGCCTACTCACCCTCTTCCCTCACCTCAACCCGCCCGCCCGCGCACCGCGCCACAAGCTCACCTACGCCGGCCCGCGTCCCACCCTTGCCCCCGATCGGCGCCAGTATCCGCACCCGCCTGGGCGTCCCGAACCGTCAAGCTCGGTTGAGCCATCCATCTACCACGCCCGCATACCAGCCGGGTCAACCGCGGCCCGGCGGTGGCGTCCCGAAGATGGATTCGGGCGGCGGGCATCATGCGGTACGACCAGTTGCGGGTTTCTGGCCTGATGCGGAAGCTGGGGTGAGCGACTACAGTCCCGTCGCCACAGTCAAAGCGATGAGAATGGCTGCAAAGGCTGACCAGCGTGCGGCTGAACTGTTCAGTGCCGCCGATTCGGAAAGTACCTGCAAGGTGGCGCTAATCAACGCGTCCTGTCGCAAGCTGTGGATACCCGACTGTTCTCGGCCATCTAGGTCCAGAGTGACCTTGCTTGCTCTCCACCAAAGCCAAGCGGAGCGTGCAGAAGCAAGGGCAGTACCGAAGCCGAGCGCCAAGTGAAGGATTCGGAGTATCTGCATCATGTCCGCGCCCCTTAATTGATCTGCTGAACCTGTGCAGCGATCGCTTTCAGCCGCGCATTGCCAGCCATCGCCGTATCGACGTCCGTTTGCAAAGCCTGCCCAACCTGCGGCGCGAGCGAACGGAACATGGCAACGCTACCGGGTGAAATCATGAGGGGCCCTTGAGCCCGCCACTCCATCCAGGACGCGTTGCAGCGTTTAGGATGTGGGGTGCTTGGGCATACCGCGTGCAGACGCTGCCCCGCCTCCTGAATTTTGACCCGGCCTTGATCGATCATGGTGTTGAGACGGGTCAGTTGCTCGGCCCCTCGGGCTGCAAGATCCTGTGTAGCCTTCAATGCCTGCCAGCGGTCATAGGCATCGTTTCCGACATCCTGCGCCCATCCCTCCCATCGCCATGAAGGAACCTTGGCTTCGGCGAGAGGCTCGATTCGCGCAAGGCAAGCGGAGTAGGCCTTGATGCGACCAGCCCACCACGCCCGAACCTTCCCTTGGTTTGCGATCCTCGCCTGACCCCACGACTGGTACTGCTGGAGCGCGGCATTGACCTGCTGGGCATAGACGATGGCCTGCTTGAGTCGTTGTGCAACGTCGCGGCCCGCAGCGATGTTCGACTGAAGCCGCCGCAAGGTCTGAACGCGAGCCTGGTAATCGGCCTCCGACATCCGATCGAGTACGAATGTCTGGCTTCCCTTGCTCAAAGTCAGGCGGTCACCTTCGAGGCCACCGACAAGGATGTTGTCGTCGCCGAACCAACCGGCGATCGTCGCCAGCGCGCCGGTGACCTTCAGACTCACGTTCTGACCGGTGATGCTTCCGACGACGTTGTAGTTGGAGACGTCGGGAGTAGTCCCTGTGGGGTCAATCGTGGTCACCACGATGGCGCCGCTAAGGTGTCCGCGCGGCGCCTCGACGACATGCGCCATCACGATCTGATTGGTTCCGCTGCTCGACACAAAGTAGCCGTTGACCGGCCTGCCTGCGCAGCCGCCCAGGAGAAGCGCAGCGGCCAATATGCCTGCGATCGCTCTGACGGTGGCCCAATGTCTCGCAACCGCCATCTTGACGCCTCCTGAGATTACCGTGCGTCCCGCGCAACGCACGCGAAGCGCACCATCGCCTCTGAAGGAATACCGTGATGGACAAAACCGCCGAACATACCCGCCGACCTTGATCTTTCTGCGGCCGCGGCGGCGGCGCTTGCGCCCAGTGGACCACTATACGCAGCAGCGCCCGCTGCGGTCGCGTGCGAGTTATCGAATCCATTGACCGCCGCTGCCGTACCTGACTGGCCTTCTCGCGATGACTGTCCAAGCACCTGGACGACTTGACCGCGTTTGCCGCAAAAGGCGTCCGCCTTCTTCAAGGCATCGACCTGAAGGTCTGACGGGGAGTCGCGCCATGCCTTGCCGCTCGCCGCAACCTCGTAGACGCCAGGATCAACTTGCACAACAGACGTAACTGATGCGCAGCCAGCCAAGCAAAGCAAGCCGAGCGTCGCGCATCCATAGCGAAAAGCACGTGCAGCCAGCATGGCTTACCCCTCTTTGATTCGATCAGTGATTTCCTTCCCGTGGTGATCATACTTCCGCATGCAGCAGCGGGAAGTCGCGGAGGATGCGCTTGGGCGGGCGTCCCGGTCCTGCGTCGCAGGTCTGCATACCCACTCACTTTGGCACGATCAGATCGAACAACTTCTGCGCTTTGGCGGGATCGAGCGTTTTCAGGTGCTGGTAGACGGCGAGCGCCTGATTCTGCTGGCCGGTCTGCAAGTACATGAGGCCAAGAACGAGCCAGGTAGTGGATAGCTTCGGATTGATTTGCAGCGCCTGACGGAATGCCTCGATGGCCTGTGCGTGCTGGCCAGCGTCGTCATAGGCAATGCCCAATCTGTTCCAGGCATCGGCAATCCGCGGGTTGATCCGCAGCGCCTGGCGCTCGGCATCGATGGCCTGTGCGTGCTGGCCAGCGTTGTTGTAGGCAGCGCCCAATTTGCCCTAGGCATAGGCATCCTGCGGATTGATCTGCAGCGCCTGACGGAATGCATCGATGGCCTGTGCGTGCTGGCCAGCGTTGTTGTAGGCAACGCCCAGGTTGGTCCAGGCCTCGGCAAGCTGCGGATTGATCCGCAGCGCATAACGCTCGCCAGCGATCGCCTGCGCGTACTGGCCTGCGTGGACATAGGCAGCGCCCAAGCAGTTCCATGCCATGGCATCCTGCAGATTGATCCGTAGCGCCTGACGGCAGGCCGCGATGGCCTGCGCGTACTGACCAGCGCCGATGTAGGACGAGCCTAGGTTGTTCCAATCGTCCGCATCCTTCGGATTGATCTGCAGCGCCTGCCGTTCAGCATCGATGGCCTGTGCGTACTGACCAGCTTCGCCATAGGCAATGCCCAAGTTGTACCAAGCTTTGGCAAGCTTCGGATTGATCTTCAGCGCCTGAAGGAATGCCTCGATGGCCTGTGCGTACTGGCCAGCATGGTGATAGGCACCGCCCAGGTTGTACCAGGCCTCGGCAAACCGCGGGTTGATCTGCAGCGCCCGGCGGTAGGCATCGATGGCCTGTACGTGCTGGCCAGTGTCGTCATAGGCACTGCCCAAGTTGTACCAGGCTTTGGCATCCTGCTGGTTGATCTGCAGCGCCTGACGGATTGCCTCGATGGCCTGTGCGTACTGGCCAGCGTCGTCATAGGCAATGCCCAAGTCGTTCCAAGCTTGGGCAAGCTGCGGGTCGATTTGCAGCGCCTGACGTTCGGCATCGATGGCCTGCGCGTACTGGCCAAGGTCGTCATCGGCCTCGCCCAGCGCGAACCAGGCGATCGCGCTGTTTGGCTGAACTTTGACCCGTTGCTCGGCAAGCGCCTGCAGCCCTTGCCAGTCCTTCCTGCTATCAAGCGCCACGGCGCGGTTGATCCATTCGACCTCGCTTGTGCCGGAGGCAACACGCGGCGTCACGTGCTGCGGCAGAGCCTCGATCCATTCCACCGGCAGAGCGAAGTTGAGTTGCTGGCCCTTGCTGATGAAAAAGCTGGTCAGGCCCAGCAGGCGGCCGTGATCGTCGAACAGGCCGCCGCCGCTCGAACCCGGCGAGATGGCGGCGGTGGTCTGGATGTAGCTGCCGCCGCGCACCGGACGCAGGCTGGAGACGATGCCCTCGGACAACGTGCGCTGCAGGCCCTCGGGCGTGCCGATGGCGTACACCGGGGCGCCCACCTGCAGCGTCTTGGTGCTGCCCAGCACCACCGGCGGAGCAGGCAGGCCGGGCACGCGGAGCGAACAGACGTCGCGATTCCAGTCGGTCTTGTCCAGGCTGGCGGGATACACCTTGCCGCGGTAGCGCACGCGGTAGGTGGTCCCGTCTTTCAGCACGTGGCAGTTGGTGGCCACGCTGCCGTCCGGCAGCTTGACACCGCTGCCCAGTTCCGTGGCCTTGCCGTCGGCGTTGTAGGTCAGCACCACGACCACGCTGGGCGAGACCTGCTGGAACACCTGGCTGGCGGTCTCCGCTCCCGCGGGCGCTACTAGCAGCAGCGGCACGATGAACAATGCAGGGCTTACCCTTCGCATGAGCGCTCCCCTGTGCAGCCCGGCGGCCGCGCTGCCCGCAGGGTAGTGTAGTCGTCCATTGGCGCAGGCATCGGCGGCGCTTCCGCGCCGCGGGCGGCAGTGTTCGGTACTGCCATCCGCGAGCGGACGATCTGGCGGAGAAGCACGGTTGAGCCCGCCAGGTCAAACGCGGCGACCGACGTTGCAGCCCGGGGCGCGGCGAGGCAAAGTGCGACCAAATCGGAAGGTGAAAGATGAGCCTGAACTTCATAGTCCATGCTGTCATCGGCGCGCTGTTTGTCGCTTTCATGGCTAAGACTGCGTGGACGCGCATGCTGAAGGCATGGCCGCCGGACAGGCAACCGATGCGCGATTTCGTTGCCGGATTGCTGCTCGTATCGCTCGGGAGCGTCTGGTGGGTGCTGGCTACAGGTCCAGGGCCCTGGTTCTATTTCGTCGCAGCGGCGGCTCCGTATTTCCTCGCGTTCTATCTGAGTGTTCGGATTCGGTCGCGGAGCTCACAGGGATAGTGACTCTCACTGAGCGAATGTGCGCGCTCGCACCGGCTTCACTTCACAACCGAGTAGTAGTTTGACCTCAGGAGAAGAATGTGGAGACGTACTATTCTTTGAGCCGAATGTTGGTATTAGTAGTGGTTATCGCCCAAGTCGTAGGCATTACAATCCTCATCTGGGCATTGCTCAAACATCGCCAACTTTGCTTTGCTCTGCTCGCGTTTAGTGCTGCTTTGGGTCTTGCGTATTGCGTCCTTGCCAGCATTCCGTTTTTTGTACCACCGCTTTCACTGCAAGCGCATATTTTGCTTGCACGTGTACTATTAGTTTTGGTCGTGCCAACCTGTATCGTGGGTTTATGGGGTTGGGTGCTACTTGTTCGATCATACCGTAGTTCGGTCTAACTACGCATTCCAGCGGACGGGATAGTTCCCACGGTTTAGTGGGCACACTGATCTAACTTTTCAGGAGTGCCCCATGCCGAAGCCAGGCCGAGAAAGACCGCTCGCTAGAGTGAGCAATTCAAAGCCACCGCCGTACGCCTCCGCCGGCTCTATTACGGCCGGCCTCACCTGCGCACTGGGGCACTGCGAGCGGAGGGCCTGCCCGGAAGGCCGTAGGCGGCGCAGAGCGAGGCCCAGCGCGGGATGCGCGGGGATAGCGCCTACAAGTCCGAAAATCGCCGTAGGCGGCTCAAACCCGCGCCAGCATTGGCTCGGGACACACCCGCAGGGATGCGTAGTGTGTGCCCAGACTCACCGGGCCTTAGCCCACTAGGCCGCAGGCCGAAGTGGGCGGCCCATGTCGGCCTTTCGATCCGCCCTTGCCCCAGCCTCCGTTCCGGCGGCCGGGGACCCCTGGGCGGCCCTGATGGCACCGGCAGAGCCAGAGCCAAGGCAGAGGCAGGAGCCGGCAGGAGCCAGAGCCAGCAGGAGCCAAGCCAGAGCCAGGGCGGCTGGCAGCGACATGGGCAGAGGCAGAACCGAGCGCGACCAACACCACGGTCCAGCCGCGTCTTGATTGCGGTGCATGATGGCCGCCGATCCACCCGACGCGCCAGGCTCGGCACCGGCTCTTGATTGCGGGGTACGATCTTCGCCCGCCAGGGCGTTGCTCCCGCCCGCCAGGGCGTCCGGCCGCAGGCCGTTGCCGTTGGCCGCCAGGCCATGCCTTCGCCCGATCAGGGCGTGCCCTTGGGCCTTCGGCCGCCAGGCCGTGCCGGTGCCGCGCCAGCGGCTTCCGGCGGGTGCCGCCGAGTATGCAAAAAACATTTATGCGGCATGCAAACATCATTTCTGCATGTAATGCAAACATCATTTTTCCCGCACGCCAAGGCCCCGCGTGACTAGATATGTTAATAATCGTTTAACGTCCGGCTAGATAATGCCTTGGCATTACGGCCCGGCGCCCGGCTAGATAATCGCCGCCCGCGGCCTTGCCGGCCCTCGATCTTGATTGAGGGGTACGATCCGCAGCGGCCTTGCCGCGGTCGCCGCCTGATTTCAGATCAGTCTCGAACTCGCTAAGCCATGTTGAAAGGTGGCCCGAAACATAGGTGCGAGAAACATTTGTTGGGACGTAAGTTATGGTGAGCTATACCATTGGGAATTCCCGCTTGACTCCGAGTTCAGGGTCGATCCGAGTCAGCGCGGAGTCCCATTTCCGTGGACGACGGTCTGCTTCGCCCAATTTCCGGGAAGCGAGCCGTTCGGGTTAGCATTCGGATCGTTCGTCTGATACCACTGACCTCGGCCGTTCGACCAGGTTTGGCTATACGCATTCGAGACTTTGACCGTTCCGCCCGAGCCCGTGACTGTCTGTTGGTCGAGAGCGTAATCGGTCCAATCCGATGCGGCCGTGGAGCGCGCGTTCATTGCATCATTCGTACGGCTCATCGAGGCGTCGGTCGCCGATTGCATTTGAGCCATGACCTGCTCGTGTTCGTGTTGTTGAACCGCCATCGATTGCTCGAAGCTCGAGCGTATCAGTTTGTTCGACCACTGCATTTCGCGCCGGCCCTGTTGCCGGAAGGCCGCAAACATCGCGTTCCTCCACTGCGCGAGCCGTTGCTGATAGGCCGGGAGCGGATGACCAAGCCCGAGCTTGTCCTCGTCGATCTCTCGCAAGAGCGCATCGAGCCGTCCCTTTGGCGCGCGCGCCACCTGAATGAACGCTTGGCACTGGGTAAATCCCTGGATAGGCCCAGTAGTCAGCCTCGAGCAAACGACCGTGGTTTGAAGGCGCCCCTCGATCTGAAACGTTCCGTTGCTCGATAGAATCCGTTCCGCCGCTACTCCGCCTGTGATCTCTGGATGCAGCGGAG
>JAJZGF010000123.1 GCA_021805025.1 Acidobacteriota bacterium | reverse complement strand
AAACTCCGGGACCACCGCGCGCAAAGGAGGTATACGTAACTGCATATTGA
This sequence comes from Acidobacteriota bacterium, assembly GCA_021805025.1. Lineage (GTDB taxonomy): Bacteria > Acidobacteriota > Terriglobia > Terriglobales > Acidobacteriaceae > Telmatobacter. The sequence continues at coordinate 11,606 of JAJZGF010000123.1, read as the reverse complement.
TCGAGATCCGGGACGTAGGTGATGCGAGGATCCTCAATGCCCCAGATTTCTTCAGGGTAGTCACGCGGACTGGCCACCAGCGTGGGTTTGGCATCGATGCGCCATCCGTCGATTCCATTCTCCGAACGTGCCGCGCACAAGTGCGACAGGCCGCTCCGTTCCTCCACACGGCAAAGCAACAAGGTGTCCCCGTCGGGTAATCGCACAGCACCCGCGTTGAAGACGCTGTTGATTGGATAGGGCCAATTCTGACTACTAAGAATTGGGTTGCCGAAATAGCGCGTGAACAGAGGAATATCTGTACATGCACTCGGTTTCGGTTCGCTCGGAACCGTGTCCTCAGGCAAAGCCACTGGATGACTAAGTGGGTTCAAAGGGCGATACTCATTTCGCGTTGCGCTTCTTCTTCGTGGGTCACTTTCGCTCCTTGCATTTCCAGGAGCGCCATCAGGAACGAAAGCGTTGATTCCGCTCCCTGATTTTCATTTACACGGTCGGGATGGAGCCCGTCCCTGCATCCGCCTGTTGTTGCATCATAGAGCGGAACCTGCAGGTCGTTCTTGCCTAGGAACCAGCCGAACACTCGCCGCGCTTCCTCAAGCCAATTGCTCTGGCGTGTGAGCCTGAAGACCTCCAGGCATGCAGAGATCGTAGCGCAGGCTTCGACCGGCTGTTGATCAAAGCGTGCTTTCTCTTCGCCCTCGCTATAAAAGCCGCTGGAGCCGATCGGTACAAAGATATCGTTGTCACCGCGGTGCTGGGCAGCCACGAGCCATTCGAGCGACTCGATGCCTGCCGAGATCATCCTTTGATTATTGCTGCGCCATCCGGCGAGTATGAGCGCCTGAGACAACCTTGCATTCGAGTAAGAAAGACTCTTCTCAAACCAATGCCACGTTGGGGAGTGACTTCGCTCGTAAATGTCTAGCAGGCGATTGGCGAGCGTGTTGCGAGTGCCCTGCATCGCCCTGTCGCCTGGGAACCAGTCAAGATAGGCCTGTATCCCGAGCACAGTGAATGCCCATGCACGCGGGCTTGTAAACTTCAATGCGGCGGGCGCGGCAGCTTCGAAGAGCCGTCCAGCCGCGCCGCGTATTCCGGCATTCTGCGACTGGCTAAGCACCGATCCCAAGGCCCACAGTGAGCGACCATGGCTATCTTCCGATCCGACCTCTTCCAGCCACTTGCGGTCATAGCCAAGGAAATTCCTGAACCGCCCAGTATTGGCATCAAATGCAAGCCAGAGAAATGCCAGGTACCGGTGAGAGAGGTATGGATGCCCCTGCCCGCTCTCGGACACAAGGCTCTCATCCAGCCGAGTAGACACCATGAGCGCGCGTGCGTTGTCGTCGGTAGTATAGCCCTCGCGCGTATTGGGCACAGAAAAGATCGCGTGCTGGAGCATGCCGGTCTCGTCGGTCATCGTCACGAGATGGTGAGTGTTCAGATTGGGAAGTTGATCGATAGAATCTATCGGAGCCATAACTGGATCGTTCGGGTGGGTTGCCCTTGGCTGTAATGAGCGCTCAAAACGAGCGCGCTGGAAGCTGGCCATATAGGCTCTCGCCGTCCTCGGCCATGTTGTTCCGCGGGAGTGCAGATAGGCCCTCTTCCGCATCGCATGGCGCTCCGCGTCGTTCTCCAGCAATGCGAGAACAGCTTCGGCGATTGAATTGGGGCTTTCAAAAGGAACAATCACGCCTCGTTTATCCGCGAGTAACTCTTTGGCGTGCCAGTACGGCGTGGAGATGATAGCTTTGCCCGCTCCGAGCGCGATGGCCAGGGTGCCCGACACAACCTGTGCCTCTTGTTTGTAGGGCGTGATGTAGATATCCGCGGCGCCAACGTGCTCAACCAGTTCTTCGGCGCTTACGAAGCGATTGTTGAGGATCAGACTAGAGGAAACACCAAGTTGCTCGGCCAACGCCCGCAACTCTTCACGGTAGCGCTCACCCTCGCGTCGCCGGATATGCGGATGAGTGACTCCGGAGACGATATAGACCACGTTGGGGTGCCGTTCCAGAATGGCCGGCAACGCACGTATCACGTTTTCAATTCCCTTGTTTGGCGACAGCAATCCAAACGTGAGCAGGACGGACTTACCTTCTGTGCCAAACTTGTCTTTGAAATAGTTCGGGTCCATGAACGACAGATCCGGCACGCCGTGTGGAATCACGTCGATCTTTCCGGCCGGCACCGCATATACTTCGCGCAGCAGTCGGGCGGCTAGCTCGCTCATGACAACCAGCCGATCAGACAGCTGCGCAATCTCTTCGAGCACGATGCGCTGATTTGCGTCCGGCTCGCGCAGAACAGTGTGTAGCGTTGTTACCAGCGGCATCTTCAGTTTGCGAAGCAAAGTCAGAATGTAGCGGCCCGCGGCGCCTCCGAAGATGCCATACTCATGTTGCAGGCAGACAAGGTCGTTGCCATTAAAGTTGAGGAATTCCGCTGCTCTCTCATATGAGCCAATATCCTCCTGCGTAAGCTCAAGGCGAACTTGCTCGGGGTAATCATAGCTCGAATCGGGATCGTTGACAGGAATCGCAAACAGACGTCCATCTCCGAATTCGGACGTTATCGCCGTACACAAGTCGGTCGTGAAAGTGGCGATCCCGCACTCGCGCGGCAGATAATTCCCCACAAACGCGATGCGCGTAGGCAAGGGCAGGGTACAAGCTTTCAGTACGGCGGGGGATGAAGCCACAGGAGCGAGTGCTCCAGACAGCCCTGGCCAACTCATCGTTTCTTGGAGAGACATCTTAATCCTGCTTTCAATCGGAATTCAGGCCGTGTTTGGATGCACCGCACACTGTTCGAGCGGACCCACAGCATGCAGTTCAGAATCCGGCTCTTATGTGCTACGACAATCCACTTATGATTCCAAGGCCGACTGTGGATATCGGACATCTGAGATGCTCAACGAGGCGTGTCGCTGAATCTGGCGGGGTTGTACTGTGACGTTTGCGATCTGAAGTCCTGGATACTTTGAGACATAGACAGCATCAAGCTCTGCGGCATTGAATCGCCTCGATACTCCTCCGAGCGCGCGAACCAAGGCACGTCGAGTCGCCACTCCCCGCGTTGACCCAAATCCCCTTCGAGAACAGGCGCCCTGCAGCCACATGAAATGCCAACCTGCCTGGCGAATCATCGTATCGAAGACCGGCGCAGGAATCTCATCCACACAAGTCCATCCTTCGCAGATGGGTTGCTGGAGAGGGTCCAACCGATCCGGCAGGACGCATCCGCTTCGCAGGAAAACAGAATGCAGATTCACGCTTGCGCGCTTTTGGATGCGGCAGGTATCAAGGGTGCACTGGCACTGAGTGCAACTCCAGTCACTGGCATTTTTATTCCACTCGACGTTGGCTGCGTGAGTGTATCTCCGGCCGAATCTTCTGAATTGACGGCTGCGCTTCCAGACTCCCCATCCGAGAAACCGGTGGCATCGGGCTGGCTTACCGGCCGGAACTTACCTACCCCTTTAGGTTTGCGGGAAGAAAAGTAACTCTCTACATCGCGCTTCTTAATGAGGACCATCGTGGCTCCAGTCGTACGGTTGCGTACTTGCAAGGTACTCGTCTGGAGCGAAGCATGGAATGCCGAAGGCGAGAAAGGAGAGACTACTTCTTTCTCTAGCATACGCCTATTTCAGCCCACGTGCCGTAGGCACCGCCGCTCAGGACGCCCATAGGTGCTAAGCGGAGGAATCGCGGGCATTTCGCTGATAATAATCCCCACCCCTCAGAAGATTCATCCCTGCCCGCCCGACTCCTGACTTAAGCCGGAAGGAACATATGACTTTGCACGGCACCTATCGCCTGAAGGGTTGTTTCTGAACCCCTACCTTTTGGTAATTTTGAGCGTGTGGCTAGAAAAATGGCTAGAGGCTGTTTCATAAATGGGTACTGCCTCAAGGTAGGTACTTTTTGATGCAGGTCTGAGTTTGGCTCACTGGTTGTGTGAGCAAGCGTCGATTTGAACTGTTGACGGATGCGCAGTGGTTGCATCGTTGGTGGCAATTACATCGACGTCAAAATGACGGGGCGTGCCTGGGCCTGATCAGGCCCAGATGCGCGTTATCTTAGGCGGCGTCCTTTGGTTCTTTTCCGCCGCCCCATCTGCGCCGCTTACCTTGCACAGTTTTTCGACGGCTGCGAGTTCATGAGATTGAGAGAGATGGCTGTACCGAACAACCATCTGCAGGGTCTTGTGACCGAGAAGCTGCTGCAAAGTTCGCAGATCCACGCCCGCCATGACAGCCTTCGATGCGAAATGATGGCGGCAATCATGCCAGTGGAAATCGGCAATCCCCGATTTCTTAAGCACCAAATCCCACCAGTTGCGGTGTGCGAGGAGCCACTCGCCCCTGAACGGCATCGAGCATGTTTCAGGGCCTTCCATTCGCTGCTGTTTTTGGGCAACAGGCGACTTTTCATCTGCTCCAGTTTGCTGCATACGTACTTTGGCCACACAAAATCTGTGATGCCAGAGTCCATCTCTTCTGATTGTCGCATTGATCTCAGGGCGTGAGAGAACCCCGTTCAACGTACGCTGGTCCCTTGCCTCAGACTCCCGGCAGTGGGAGCAAACGGCTCGCAGTCAACATCCTTCCTTTTTCTTTTTTGGTTGCGTATTGGAGCTGTTCCCGGCGGGGATGAGCGGTTGCGCAGGGGCGGCCAATTTTGGCAGGGCCACGGCAACGCTTGCCGCAGGGGAAGTTCCCTCTTCTCGCGGAGCGCCGCCAAAATATTTTGCTACCTCAACTTGTTTCTCAAATACGGCTGGGTCTGTTCCGGCAGATTTTTGAGGGAACAGGACAATGGTCTGCCATGCGCGTAATCCGCCGTCAAGCAGATAGACATTTTTGAATCCCTGGGCCTCGAGAAGGAACCACGCTTGCGCCGCCTCTGTACCATCGCCCGAGTAAAGAATGATTCTGTCGTTGTGCGCGGCAAAGTCGGGCGTCAGCGATGCCAGCGGAAGATCCTGGGCTGTGGGAATATGGTACGCGTCAAAGTCGCGCTCACTGCGCAGGTCAACGAGCTTGAAGTCGTTGCGGCCCTGGATGATCCAATCGGCAAGCTGCGCCGCCTGGACCTTATCCACTCCCTTGCCCACGCGAATCGCCAAATCCCTGGTGTCGATGGAGGCATGGCTGCCGCGGTAAGGGTCGCCCGCGATCAGGGCCACAAAGCCCGCCGCTGCCAGGCCCGTGGCGAGGATGCGAACGGGAGTCATGCGCCATGGGCCGCCGGTGATTGAGCCCTTGGGATCCGGCGAAGTGCCGGTGACCTTTTTTTCTGCCCACTCCGCAGCTGCAAATGCGGCCAGCGCCATCAGCACAACAGCGAAGACCAGCAAACCGTATGGAAGGTTAAAAAGCCTGGCAAGCGTGATCTGCCCCATCGGCGTCATTTGGACGTAGCTTTGCATGGAGGGATAGACTTCGGCAAAGCCCGCGAGACCCACGATCATGCCGGCAACGTAGACCATTCCGTCGATGCTGCCGGTTACCGAGGAAACGCATGAGGTTCCCGGACAATACCCTCCGATCACAAAACCAATGCCCAGCAGCAATCCGCCCACAATCTGCGGCACCACAAACGTGGGCACCAGATAGACCAGAGACAGGTCCACGAAGCCCAGGCGCGACAGCAGATAGAGCCCGGTCATTGCCGTGATGATGGCGGTAAACATGACTTTTAGAACGCTGAGGTCTCTGAAGTAAAACTGCGCGGCAAGCTTGCGCCCGCTTCCGAACCCGGCGCGCTCAAGGAAAAAGCCGAATCCAATGCCGATGACGAAGGCGATGATGAGACTGGCTTCGTCGCCGAAGAGTCCAAATTTGTAGAAGGGAGCGTTCATATCAGATCCACTGCTTTCTGAAGAAGTACGCCACAGCGTATGCGCCACCGAAGACGCACATCATAAAGATCCAACTGCCGACATTGAGCAGCGAGCCGCCGGTGAGCGCCTGACCGCTGGTGCAGCCCAGGGCAAGCCTGGCGCCGATGATCATCAGGGCCCCGCCGATAAAGGCGAAGAGCAGACGGAGCGGATTGGTCATGCGCGGTCCCTTCTCCACTCTGAATTTCAGGCGGTTGGCCAGCACGCCGGAGAGAAATCCGCCGACGAATACGCCAAGCACTTCGAAGACCAGCCAGTCTTTGAGTGGGCTGTGTACGCCGTCGCCCAGATACTCGGCATAGTAAGCACTCTTCTCAACATGGTCTGGCGCAAGTTGGTGCATCGCAGTTGCGACGAATGCGTTGATGGCGCCCGACGCACCAAGGCCGCGGCCCATGATGACGAACGACGCCAGCAGTACCAGTCCAAGGCCAAACCCGGACAGGTAAGGATTCCAATAGGGTTTCGCAGAGTGTTCAACATTGTTCATAAAGGACTCATCTCTTCAATTCAGAGGTTGAAACCAATGACTTTGCTGACCGGCGTATACGAGGATAAAACGCAAAGCAATGCCGCCGAAGAGCACGAGAATCACGGGCGCAATCGTGTGACGAATGCGGTTGTTGAGTTCCAGGGATTGGAGCACGAGCGGAAGAAGAATTCCCAGTCCAATGACAAAAACCCAGAAGACAGCCGCGAACGGTCCCGTCAGGAGCAGGCTGGCCGCCTGCTGGTGAATGCCGGTCGAGGTCATCTGACCGAGGAGGAACAGGCCGATCAAGGTCAGTTCGATGGTCAGAAAGCTGTTATCGGCGCGCGCCAGCACCGGCGCGATATTTTTGTCGAGCGGGCGGGCCTGGGTGAGTTGCGCCAGGGCCGAGAGCAGGAAGTCGGCAAAAGCCGGCCGCTCTTCGTCCGGCGTGGTGACCACGAGAATGCCATGCAGCAGTGCAGTCGCCGTCGAGAGTCCGGAAAAGAGGAAGAGCGGTCCAAGAATGGCGCTGTTCCACAGCGGGCGAGCGCCGAGCGTGCCCAGCAGGATGCCTGTGTAGATGCCCAGCGCAATGCCGACCATGACGTTTGCAACCCCGATACCCACGACCCATTGCACGCGCGCAAGGATCGCATCGCTCACCGTCACCAGGATGGGGAAGCGCCTGGCCAGCGAGGGAACAGCTTCCGGCAGGTGCGCAAGGGCATTGGCCGAAAGAGCCGGATAGACCAGAAGAAGAATCCATGAGCCCCACGACATCGGCGAGGTAATTTGAAAAGTGGTGTAGAGCCGCCACACGTAGAGCCGGTGCGACAGATCAAGGAAGAGCGTGAACATGCCGAGGCTCAGGAAGGCGAGTCCCATGAGCGGGCCAATCGTGCAGCAGACCAGAGCCTCACGCTGTTGCGGACGGAGCGCGATCAGGCGCACCCCCGCGATGATCATCAATCCGGCAACAAGCCCGCCGAAGAAAAGGTAGACCGGTATCTGCCATTCCCAGATATGCAGGTGCGGATCGACCAGCGGGTTATGGCGCGAGAGGGTCAGTTCGGTCAGTGCTGTCAATGCGATCATGGCTCTCACGTGAGATAAAAGATGCATGGTTTGGTGCCCGCATCGGGGATCAGCACGTGATGCGGACGCGAGTGGAGCAAGAGGCTGACTTCAGATTGCGGATCGTCGATGTCGCCGAAATGCATGCAGTGGGTAGGACAGACAGAGACGCAGGCCGGGTCCAGGCCTTTTTCAACGCGATGGATGCAGAAGGTGCATTTATCCGCATAACCATCCGGATGGATGAAGCGTGCATCGTAGGGGCAGGCGGCCAGGCAAGCTTTGCAGCCGATGCATTTGTCGTGTGTTACCAGCACCACTCCGCCGCGCTCATGCACATGGCTGGCGCCGGTCGGGCAGCAGCTTACACAGGGCGGATTGTCGCAGTGGTTGCAACGCTCTGAGCGTATCTCGAGCTGGACCGTAGGAAATGCGCCATGCACCTCTTCGGTAATCCAATCGCGGCAATAACCTTCCGGAACGCCATTCTCGGTTTTGCAGGCCACTACGCAATCATGGCAGCCGACACATCTGCGGGTGTCAATCACCATGGCGAAGCGGGACATCGTCAGGCCTCCGTCTCAATGGTTACGAAGTTCACATTCACGCCTGTACCACCCATGAGGGGATCGGTTTTATAGCGCGTGATCAGTTGGGAGTCGCTGGCGCCTTTGCGGAAAGCGAAGCGAAGCTCTCTGGATGTGTGGCCGAAGCCATGCACCATATAAACGCATTCCGGCCGGATGCGCTCGGTTGCCTTGACCCGGATGCGGTCGCTCACCGCGCCGTCCTGGTTGCGCAGGCGCACATAGTCGCCGTTTTTCAGACCGAGCCGCGCAGCCTCAGTCGCGTTGACCCACACCGCGTTCTCGCTCATCAGATCCATGAGCAGGTGGTTGGTCTGCGTCCGGCTGAAGGAATGCATCGGGGCGCGTCCGAACAAAAGCCGGTAGAAGCCCGCCGGCCCAGGTTCCGGCCGCGTGTATCTGGGCACAGGATCGAATCCGGCCTGCTTCAACTGGGTGGAATAGAATTCAATCTTCTTCGACGGTGTATTGAACACGGCGGGCGCGCCATCTTCGAAATAAATCGGCGGCCGCTTACCGACGATCACACCTTCGCGCTTCAGGTCTTCAAGGCTATAGCCGCCGCCTTTAAGCCGGGCATCAAGATACTGCTCGATGTCGTTCCACGGGTAGTACGCGCCCAGGCCCAGCTTTTCGGCGAGCTTCTTGGCGATCCACCAGTTCGGCTTCTGGTCGTCCGGCGGTTCCACCACCGGCTGGCGCAAGGTGATGAAGGGCTCCCGGAACGCTTCAATATGAAGATCGTCGTAGCGTTCCAGATAGTTGGATTCGGGCAAAACCACGTCGGCCCATCCGGCGATTTCGCTGGGGAGCACGTCCACCACCACCAGCAGATCCAGCTGCTGGATGGCGCGGATCGTCTCCTCACGATTGGGCAGCGAGTACATGAGGTTGGTGGAATAGACCAACCAGCCTTTGACGGGATAGGGCTTGCCGGAGATCGTGGCATCGCGGATGCCGGTGCTGATGACCTCATCGGCAAAGGGGTACCGGTCATTGGGATTGTCCGCAGTTGCTTTGCCGGCAGGTGGATAGGGCGGATGGGGATAGTCAGGCAACTCCATCGACGCAGGCACATACAGGCCGCCTTTGCGTCCCCAGCTTCCCATAAGCGCGTTGAGCAAGGCGATTGCGCGGCTGCGTTGGGCATCATCACCATACCAACTGGCATGACGGCCGGGATGAATCAGCGTCGCTGGACGATAGCGTGCCATCTCGCGGGCAGTGGCGCGAATCGTCTCCGGCTCAATCCCCGTCTCCGGATAGGCCCATTCCGGCGTGTAGGACTGGATTTCCGCGACAAACTGTTCAAAGCCGAAGCCGTATTTGTCGATGTACTCCTTGTCGTACAGCTTCTCGCCGACGATCACATTCATCCAGGCAAGTAGAAGGGCGATATCCGTGCCGGGCTTGATCGGCAGGTAGAACCTGGCCTTGCTGGCGGCAACCGAGAAGCGCGGATCAGCCACGATGATGCTGGCGCCCTTTCCGACGGCGTTGGCAAACTCCTGCACCTGGGAGTTGTGCATGTTCTCACCCAGATGCGTGCCGATCAGCACGAGGCATTGGGCATTTTCAATGTCGGTCCGCTCCAGCGATCCAGCATCGTCACCATAGGTAAGGGTGAAGCCGACATCGCGCGGCCCGCGGCACTGCGCGAATGACGGGGCGGCAATGTTGTCTGTCCCGTAAGCCCTTAGCGTGTGTTTGAAGAACTTGCCACCCAGGCCATGAATAAAAGCGGCAACGGACTCAGGCCCATATTCGGCCTTGATCTTCTGCATCTTTTCTGCGATAAAGCTCAGCGCCTCGTCCCAGGTGACGGCCTTCCACTTTTCTTCGCCGCGCTCGCTCACGCGAATCAGCGGCGTGCGCAAGCGATCCGGATCAGTATGTGCATCGATGCCCCCGGAGCCGCGAGGGCAGAGTCGTCCACGGGAGAGGGGATCGCGAGGGTGGCCTTCGATCTTCCAGAGCTTTCCGTCCCGCACGCTGGCGATGGCCCCGCATTGCCAGAAGCAGACGTTACAGAAAGTTGGAATTCTTTTCAGGCCGCTTTGCGCGTCCTTTCCGGCTGCCGATACAACCCGGCGCGTGAGATCCACTGCGCTCAGGCCGGCAACGGTGCCGGCAGATATCTGCAGGAAGCGGCGGCGGGAAAGATTCATCACAGTAGCGACTCTCTTCTTCCTGTATTTAAGGCTCCCTGTTGGTCCCGCACTGTGATGTAAGTCACTACTGCCGACCCGTTCCTCGCAACTCATTCCTCAACGTGAGCTCCCTTGGCAGGTGATTCAAGGCGAATCCAGTCAGGAAGAGTGCATTGGGGGCGCAGGGCAGCCCGATAATTCTTGAAGTTGGCGAAAACCGCGGCGATGTGAGGTTTCTGTTCGTTGTGGCACTGCAGGCACGCGCCTACAAGCAGTATCCTGCGTTGCTCCTGCAGCGTAAATGGGCGGGCGTCTTTTCGAGTGGTCGTCCCTGCGGGCGGCTCACGCAGAAATCCAATCCACGCATCCGATGGCAGTCCATCCTCCATGCGGGCCGGAAATGTCGGGGTGAAGTGCCAATGACCAACACCGTATTTGACCGCATAGGTCAACTGGCCGCGACCATATCCCAGTGCCGCAGGGTTTGCGTGGCAGGAGCGGCAGTCTCTGGCCTTGGTCACAGTGGTGTGCGAGGATGCGGGAGCAAACAGGCGGTGGAACCGATTCCGGTCCTTCGCGGCGCCCTGCGGAAGCTCCAGATTCAGAATCATGCCCGGTATAAAGGTGGTGATGCGTTCATCCGCTTTGCCGTCGAGCAAAGTCTGACGCTCGAAGCCCAATGCGGGGGCGTCTCCCAGGTACTGATTTCCCGTCTCCTGCCACTCGCCGGCAACGAATTTGCCCGCGAGGTGATCCCAACCCTGTGAAGCGGGATCGAACGACGTGTGGCAATCGAGGCACTGCGGCGCCCACGAGGTATGACATGCGGCGCAGTCCAGCCGCCGATGAATCGACCCGACGCATACGGGTGCCAGGGGTTTTGGCGCGAGCGTCGTTGCCGAGTTCTTGAGCGCTAGCAACGGATGCCCGCTCCCATCCAGGAAGACATTCGGGTAGACCACGGAACCGGACGGGGAGGTCGCGAATCTTCGGCCTGGAACATTCAGTTTGCGCAGCGCGACGATGATCTGAGTCTCAGCATCCAGTTGCGCAAACTCCCTGGCCGGCGTCTCGGCGGAAGCATGGCAATCCACGCAGGCGATCTTCACCGCATCTCTCTCGTGCGCGTGCCGGGCCCCATCGCCCATGATCTCTGCAGCCACATGACAGTCGATGCAGGTCATTCCCTTTTCGAAATGGACATCGGCGGGATGCCTTTCAAAAATGCGGCCGTCGGCAAGTGTGCGGAAATTCCCCGGCCAGCCGGGGCTGGCCTTTGCCGAGGCGCCGTCCAGCAGGGTCTCGTGCCAACCCTCATAGTTTGTTGCGATGCGGCCGGAGCGGCTGTGACACCCAAAGCAGGCTTGCTCGGAGACATTCACGGAGATGCCAGGGTGATGCAGCGGCGCG
>JAJZGF010000311.1 GCA_021805025.1 Acidobacteriota bacterium | reverse complement strand
GGTGCTCACCATCGATACCAGCGGGCGAGTAACCAGTTCCACAGGCCACGGTGCCACCGTCGATCGCCGGTTTGCACAGATCGAGCCCACCCATGTTCCGTTGCCCCAGTCCCGCCTGGATGCAAGATCGCGCATTGCCCTCATTCGTTATCTCGAGGTTGAGCCGGGATTCGCCATGCGTCCGTTCCCCGGCGGCCACAAAGGCCTAACACTCGTTGCCAATGGAAAGCTCGACCCTGCCGGTGAGGCCTATCTGCAGATGGTTACGGACTCAGGCCTGAGCGCCAAACCCGGCGATAAGGTCGTGATTACAGACGTCAAGATTCAGCGGTCCAGCATTGTCTTTCAGCTCAATGGCGGACCCGACCTCAAACACCGGTTTCTGCGCCACATCGAAATCGGAGACGAGGTCTACACCCAGCCCATCATTCAGGACGACGGCAGCCTGCCTACCGGTGCCCGGCTCACGCTTGTCTTTCCCAATCAAGTGCCGGACCTGACAGGCGAACAGGTCGAGAAACTGCTTGCCCCCCTGATTTCCTTCCAGGTGAAAGCTCCCGTCGAGGCATTTACTGACACGCTACCGCCCATGCTCAAGAACGCGATCCTGAACCATCGCGTCCTCGTCGGCATGAGCACGGATATGGTGCTTTTTGCCAAGGGACACCCCGACAGCAAAGTCCGCGAGATGGACGGCCAGATGCCCTTCGAAGAGTGGATATACGGCAAGCCGCCCCAGGATGTCGAATTCATTCGAATCAATGGCAACCGCGTCATCCGCGTAGAGGTCGCGGTGGTCGGCAAGCCCCCGGTTATCTTCACCAAGGACGTGGTTGAAGGCATGATGCGCACCGACGGTACGCCCCTGATGCCGCCCGAAACCGCCGACAAACACACCATCGAGTTGGGTGACGTCCATCGCGATGCGGATACTCAGGCTCCTGCTCCACCCCCCTCCCTTCGCAACGACGGCGAAAAGCTGCCCTCGGACGATGACAAATCCTCCCGCGTTGGAATTATGAAGCCCGTCCAGTTTCCTAAGCAGGAGCCTGACGATACTCCCGTTGCGCACCAGCCCGGCGCCCAGCCCGCACAGGCGCCCGCAGGCTCATCCGCCCCTGCCGCTTCGCCCGGCCCGGCCAGCCCTGCACCGGCTCCCTCGCAGCCATCGTCCGCCACGGCCCCAGCCGAAGCAGGGCCGGGAACCTCGTCGCAGCCCAATAAATTCTTGATGTAAACTCTAAGGAGCGAGTCTCGCCCTGTCCCGCACACCCGGACCCGGCATCAGACCGCGCCGTTCAAGCCGCGCGCCTCTCACGGCGCGTGTGAGCAGAGACAACCCCAAGAAGGAGAAACACCGAACCCATGGCCAAGATTGCCAAAACCGGCGACCGTAAAAAAGTAATGGACACGACGAAGTCCACCGATTGTCCCAAGTGCAGCAAGCCCACGCGCATCGTCAAGCGCGTCAAGGATCGTGAGCGCGGCATCCCGGGCGGCGTCTATATCTCGTGTTCTGCGTGTGATTTCTACGAGAAACTCTAGGCTTCACTTGAAGCCCGTATGCGCAAAAGACCCGGCTTATCGCCGGGCCTTTTCGCCTGGACTCAGCCCCTCAAGGCCCGTGTCATCTCCCGCAGAATTGCATCCGCCGCTTCGGCCGGATGAAGCGCCTGGGTAATCGGCCGGCCCACAACCAGATAGCTGGCACCCTGCTGTAAAGCCTCTGCCGGGGTCGCCACGCGCTTCTGGTCGTCCATCTCCGCGCCTGCCGGGCGGATTCCAGGGATGACCAGTACCCCTTCCGGTCCCGTCCGCGCTCGCAGGGATCCCACTTCTTCGGGCGAACAGACAAATCCCCGCAGCCCTGCTTCCAGCCCCATCTGCGCCAGCCGTTCCACCTGGCGGGCAGGCGGGTCTTGCACCCCAATCGCCTTCAACTGCGAGGCGTCCATGCTCGTCAGCACCGTCACGGCCAGCAGTTCCGGCGGATTCGGCAATCCGGCCAAAGTTTCGCGTGCGGCAGTCAGCATCGACGGTCCTCCCAGCGCGTGGACCGTCATCATCCGTGCGCCAAGCGTTGCCGCCGAGCGTACTGCCCCCGCCACGGTGTTGGGAATGTCATGAAACTTCAGGTCGAGGAAGATCCAGTGGCCGCGTTTTGTCAGTTGCTCTAGAAAGGACGGCCCAGTCGCCGTAAACAACTCCAGTCCAACCTTGAACCACAGGCAACTGCCTTCCAGCCGGTCAACAAGTTCCAGTGCGCGCGTTGCATCCGGAGCATCCAGCGCGACAATCAGCCGCTCTCGCGCGGCTAATTGGAGGTCTTTCCCGGTCATGTTGGCCAGCGTACCGCTGGAGGCGGGCCTGTCAGGAGTCGGCATATCCAAATCCTAACCCAGCCCGGCCTCACCTTGCGCCTTTCACCTCAGCGCCTGGCTCATCCGGGATCGCTTCAGGCATTCTTCCAGCCTTTCCTGATCGCGCGCCGGCAAAAAGCGGCACAAGTACGCAATCGGCTCGCCTGCCTCGGCCATCTGCCGCAGATGATACTTCCACACATCCGCCTTCGCGCTGCGCCGCGTGAAAGGCTTGCGCTGCACCTGCACCACTTCGCCTTTGCTATTCACTCTGGGATAAGAAA
>JAJZGF010000310.1 GCA_021805025.1 Acidobacteriota bacterium | reverse complement strand
CGGTAGAAATCTATTTGCGCAAAATACCCCATATCTGACGGTAGAGCGATGCAAAGGATTTGGTGCAGGATTCCATTCTTTTGCGGCGCAGATTACGTCTCCACCTGCCAATGGGTCCGATAACATCCCAAATGTTCGGTTCATTGACAACGAAGTGGATACCACAGGGAACAGCAGCCCGAACAAGGACTCATTTCAAATCTATGGAGACTTGATCGGAAGCAAAGTCTACTATTTCGATGGTGTGGTGTTCAGCGGAAATGTTTCAACTCTGCTCCCCGCTGCCGGTGGTTCCGCATTGGGGGACCGGGTCGAATTTGCATTTCTGCGCAACAGTACGATTTCCAATAATACCGTTCGCAATGGTCGCTTGGCCGTTTCGGTCAATGGCTCACTGAACGTGACAGTGTCAGGCAATACGGCCACAGGAATAAGCGAGACCTGTTTTGAAGAGATCGGTAACACCAGCGCGGTATGGACTAACAACTCTTGCTCGAATGGAACTGGAAGGGTATTGGGAGGGGGCGTCTGGGACCTGCAGGGCATAGGCTCAAAGAATGTCGTTGTTAGTGGGCTGACCGGCGTCAACATGGCAGGTGGCGGAGTTGGTTTGTACTATGCCACCAATGCGACCCTGAGCGACATGAAGCTGGAAGCCCCGGGCGGAATCAATTCAAAGGGCCAGTGTGTTTATTTGGCTTGGTCAACCGGGGTTAAGATATCCAACCTCCAATGCAAGGGAACAGCGGTTTCAGGATCATCGTACGGGGTCTTCGCTTACGATTCCCAAGGCATTACCGTTACCGGGTCGCGCTTCAGCTCGTTGCTGAATAGCGTTGTGGGAATCGTGGGAGACAGGAAGGGCCCTGGCGGAATTCCATTCAATTCCTACGGCGCTTCCAGGGGTGGAGCATTGCCCAACGGCACAACCTATTACGCCAGCGTTGTGGCTGTGTGTCCGTCGGGAAAGACGATAGGCAGGGAAGGCAGCGCCACAACTCCGGGCGGAACAGGCAATGCGGCAATGCTTGATTGGGCGTGGGCTCCGGTTGCGTGCGCTACATCGTACGAGCTTTGGGTGGGCACATCCCCCGGTCGTGAGAACACCTATTTTACGTCGCCATATTCCTACTTCTGCCAGACTCAACCAACCGGAACATCCGGGACTCCGCCCGCAATGCGGACTACGACAGAAATCGGGAACGTTCTGGCAACCTCGAACCAGACCTCTGGGGTCGGATCATTAGTATCCACAAGCTATAGCGATGGATCGGAAGGAGCGAGCAGCATTGAGCTTCGCGACAATCTCGATAGTGCCAGAGGAGTGAAGTATCCTGACTATTGAGGTGGTCCCGTTAGTTCGGACAGTTTTTGCTTTTTCCTTAAGTGGAAGTTCTTGTTTTTATTTTTAGGCTGCCATGGGTTCAGGCAGGCGGTTGAAGTATACCTGATCGGGCGTGAGCGCTTTCAGGCTGGAGTGTGGGCGGATGGAGTTGTAAAAGTCCAGGTAGCGGCCGATGGAAGTTCTGGCCTCTGAGACCGAGGCGTAGGCGTGCAGGTAGACCTCCTCGTACTTGATCGACTTCCAGATGCGCTCCACGAAGACGTTGTCGCGCCAGCGGCCCTTGCCGTCCATACTGATCCTGATCCCTTCTTGTTTTAGCCGCGCGGTGAAGGCCTCGCTGGTGAACTGGCTGCCTTGGTCGGTGTTGAAGATTTCCGGTTTTTCATTCCCGGAAAGTGCTTCTTCCAGTGTCTCGATGCAGAAGGCGGCCTCCATGGTGATCGACAGCTTCCAGGCCAGCACACGGCGGCTGAACCAGTCCACCACCGCGGCCAGATAGACGAAGCCGCGCGCCATGGGAATGTACGTTATGTCCATGGCCCAGACCTGATTGGGCCGCGTGACGGCCAGGCCGCGCAGCAGGTACGGGTAAATCCTGTGCCCTGGCCCTGGCTTCGATGTGTTGGGCCTGCGATAGATGGCCTCGATCGCCATCCGCCGCATCAGTGAGCGGATGTGTCTGCGGCCCACCGCCAGGCCTTGCTGACCGAGCAGATCGCGCAGCATGCGGCTGCCGGCAAACGGGTAGTTCAGATGCAGTTCGTCGATCTGGCGCATCAGCCACAGGTCCGACTGCGAGACCGGGCGCGGCTGGTAGTAGACCGTGCTGCGGCTGATCTCCAGCACTTCTGCCTGCCGCTTGATGGGAAGATCGTGCTCCGGGTCGATCATCGCTTTACGCTCAGCAACCCCGCCTTGGTGAGCGCCCCTTCTAAAAAATCGTTCTCCAGCGTCAACTCGCCGATCTTGGCGTGCAGCGTCTTCACGTCAACCGGCTCGCCGGACGGCACTGCCTTGGCTTCGCCGCCGAACACACTCGCCGCGCCTTCCAGCAACTGGCTCTTCCACTGCGTAATCTGGTTGGGGTGAACGTCATACTGCTCGGCCAGCTCCGAAAGCGTCTTCTCGCCCCGGATCGCGGCAAGCGCCACCTTCGACTTGAACTCCGCCGTATGATTCCTGCGCGGACGTCGGCTCATTGGGTCTCCTCTTCTCAGCCATCTTAGGCTGCAAAAGAACAGAACCTCCACTTAAACCCCTGTCCGATTTTCCCGAGCCACTTCTCTATCGCGACTTCACAAACC
>JAJZGF010000122.1 GCA_021805025.1 Acidobacteriota bacterium | reverse complement strand
GTGCTTGGCGAAATACTCCAGGAACACGTCGTCTCCAGCCGCAATCGCCGCAATTTTCGCGGGGTCAAGCGCAAGATGAGCAACTTTCCGCTCCGTCCGCGCCACGGCAAGCCCCTGCCCGAGATCAACATCCGAGGGGCCATCAGGATAGTTAAGTGAACAGTATTAAGGTTAGGCAGTGTTAAGAAAATGACAATTCCACTTACGCGACAGAATCTCGTAGTTCCATTCGCCATGAAATTTATCGCGCGGGAGGTTGATCAGGTCCTTCTCTTCGTCTGGAACCTTGATTCTCGCAGGAAAGGAGCGGTCGTCAATCTCGGCATGGATCTTCAGTCCTTTTAGCGTTGTG
This sequence comes from Acidobacteriota bacterium, assembly GCA_021805025.1. Taxonomy (GTDB): domain Bacteria; phylum Acidobacteriota; class Terriglobia; order Terriglobales; family Acidobacteriaceae; genus Telmatobacter. Next base: position 11,369 of record JAJZGF010000122.1, on the reverse strand, counting down.
GTTCTGGCAATCTGGCTCACGATCACTTGCAGACAGGTGAGCGGTTTTCAGCGCTAGTTTTTGCTGATGAAGGAAAGCAGGCAGTGTTCTATGGTGTTCCATTTGCTGGTTCCCGGAGGAAAGTGACACGCTGCGATGGCGAGCCCGGTCTTGTCGGCTAGCCTCAGCCTTCGCGCACAACTCGTCCGATACCGTCCACGACTTGATTGTTTCAACCTGTACGGTATCGTCGCCCGCTCTACTTCGGCGGCTACCCGCTATTTGTCCGCATGAATCAAGTTCGTCAGTAATTGCGGATGAGTTCTATCCCTGGGAAACGGTCTCAGCGGCGGGTCTAACCATTCCTTCCTGTGGGCACAAACGAAAAGTGGCTGATCGGTCAAGCGCAAGATGAGATCCTTCCCGCGCCGCCCGTGCCTTGCGACAATCTGCCTTCAAAGTCCCATGGACTTTCATTGCGCACTCCGGAAATTGAAGTGAACGGACTTGGGATTAGTCACAGTTCTGTTGCGGCGGAGCAACGATGCAACTTCGGTGGGAGCAGGTATCCATCTAGGAGGGATTCCCACCTAGAACCGCGGCTGGTTAAATTTTGTTTGGACCTAAGTGACCGCAAGGGATTCACGCGAGACGCCTTGCTCATTGACTGAAAAGTCTTCAGGTTCGAATGGGAGCAATTCATGTCTGATTCGCAAAAAAGTGTACTGCACCGCTACCTACGAAGATTACTGGCGGGGTGTGGCTGGATTGTATTCCTCTTCGAATGGTTCACCGTTTCCTACCGAACGCCCGGAAACGAGGAGGTTGTTTTTGTTGCAGTCCTGGTCACGTCCGTTCTGCTGGTCCACCTCAGCACCTGGGCCTGGATTACTCACAACAAGAGGCTAGCCAGAATAGGTGGACGCGGACGTATAACCCGCTATAATTGCCCCCGCTTTTCGCAGGACCATCTAGGACGCGAGTTGGTGTTTGAGGACCAACTCCGGCAAAGCAACGAGATCGTCGTGTCGATTGTCGGCACCTCCAAGGTCTATTGCAGGGCGCATACTTGGTTAGCAGGGAGCGGCCAGGATCATCTGCGGAGCTTGGGGCGTGGAAAGATGGAGCAACTGCTGCAGGAACGGAGTGGCGGGCAAGAGCCGCTGGCCGTAAATCTGTAGGTTGTGGGTTATTGACTAACACGCTCTGTGGGTGTAGCCCGCTCGGCGCGATTACCACCCCATCCCTTGTGTGGGACCACCTTGGTTCCGATGGTTTACTCTGCGCGGCAGTTGAGCGCATGCCAGGCCAAGTAAGGAATATAAAGACAGCGTTCCGTTCGCGCCAGAACCCGGCGTGGAATCGGGCCGTCTCCGTCTTTGCGCTGATCCAGGCACAAATTTGTTGTCCCAACGGTTCTTATGCGGGTTCTGCGCTTCTGCTCGTTCGCGTCTGCCCCAAGCCGCAGCAGTTTAGGCGTCTTCAACCAACAACTTCGCGTGCTCAGACTACTGGTTCTTAAAACCGCATCGAGTACCTTGCTTGATACGGGATCAAAAGGCTAAACAAATACCCACGTGCTCGCCGCGTTAAGATTATGACATTCTGATGGAAGGACTTCTAAGACCCCTCTGGCCGATCCTCAGTGCTGTGGACCACTCCACTTGGTATACAGCCGCACTGGGATTTTATGGATTTTATCCTATCGTCATGAGCTGGTTCTGGATATCTCTCTCACTCTTTTTTAGTCGTGGCCAGGAAAGCAAGATCCTAGAGGCGGACGAAACATTCCCGCTGGTATCCGTCGTGGTGCCGTGTTTTGCCGAAGAGGCGACAATTACGGACACGCTCGACGCGCTCCTCAAGCTCGATTATCCCAGCTTCGAAATCATTGTTGTGAATGACGCCTCGCCCGACAACACTGCGGCGAAAGTGCGAGCGTTCCTCGCCGATTCCCGTGTCAGGCTGCTGAACAAAACCGTGAACGAAGGAAAAGCCATGGGATTGAACGATGCTCTTCCGCTCTGCCGTGGGGAGATCCTTCTTCTTATCGACGGCGACATTATCGTCACCCCTAAGGTGCTGCGTTACATGGTCCCGCACTTTCAGGGGACTCACGTCGCGGCGGTAACCGGCAATCCAAGGGTTCGCAACCGCACCTCACTGCTGCAGCACCTACAAGCTGTGGAGTTCTCCTCCATCGTTTCCATGCAACGGCGCGCGCAGCGCGTAATCGGTCGAATTCTCACCGTTTCCGGCGCCGTGTTCGCCATCCGCCGCACCGCCCTCCTGGAGGTCGGAGGCTTCTCGTCACACATGGCGACCGAAGACATGGATATCACTTGGCGCCTGCAGATGCAGCGTTGGGATATACGATACGAGCCCCGCGCCGTGGTCTGGATGCAGGTTCCTCTCAATGTCCGCGACTTATGGAAACAGCGGAGACGCTGGGCCCGCGGTCTTGCCCAGGCGCTCAAGCGGCATCGCGAGATTCCATTCCGTTGGAAAATGCGACGCATGTGGCCGATTTATTACGAATCGTGCGCATCCATTCTGTGGTCCTACATGTTCGTCCTGATGACCGCCTTCTGGATCCTTTGCAAAGCGGCTGGCTACGAGCCTCGTGGCGCTTCTCCATTTCCGAATTTCTGGGGCATGATGATTGCGACCACTTGCATCGCACAGCTAATGATCGGCGCATGGGTTGATCGCAAGTACGATCCTGAAATCATGGGCTCGACTCCAGATGCCGTCTTTTATCCCATCGTCTACTGGATGCTGATGGCCATCATCACTTCGCTCTACACCCTACCCGCCATGTTCCAGCGACCTCCGAAGGTACAGACATGGCACATTCGCAGGGACGAGGCATGACGGACGTCGACGTGGGGCGCGGAAAAGTGCTTCTGCTGATGCGCCTGGCCCGCCGCCCCTGGTCATGGATGGTCAGCGTTTTTCTGATCCTGCCGTTGCTGTCGACAGTGGCGCTTGCGGCTGGACCCTCATTTGCTCCACGCGCGAAGCGAGAAGCCGCAGTTGCACGGGCAAAAACAGGTGATCCGCAGGGAGCCCTTGTCGCACTGCGAGAAATGCTGCTGATGTATCCTGATGATCCTCGTCTGCTTGCGGATACCACGATCGTAGCCAACTGGGCCGGTGAAGACAATCTCGTGCTGGAACTATACGCGTGCCTTCAGACGCCGAAGAACGATGCCGGAGTGGCCGAAGCTGCGGCACGCTCCGCACGCAACCTACGCCGCTACAATCTCGCTTTTGAAATATTCGGCCGTGCCGCAAGTCTTGCACCCGACCGATGGCAGCCGCGCCTCGGTCAAGCCATGGCTCTCACCGATCAGGGCAGATATGGGGAGGCCGAGATGATGATGATGCCTCTGATGCAGGATCATGTCGCAGAGCCGGATGTAGAGTCCGGCGAGGCCTACTTGTGTACTCGGATTGAGGACTTCACTTGCGCGATTGACATGGACGAACGCCTCCTCGCCCAGTCCCCGAACGTCATCCGGGGCGTTCGATGCGAACTGGCGGAAGCATTGTCTCGTATTGGAGCCGAGTCTCTTGCCCAGAGCACATGTAACCGCACAGATCAGACCGATAGGCTGGAACTAAGCGCCGCCGTCGCTGCGGAGCACGTGCGCTGGGCCGAAGCCGCGGACCCTACTCAGGCTCAGAAGCAAGCGGACGCCGAACAGGCGCTTGCGATTCTTGACCGCGTCATTGCTGCGTCCGGGAAGGGCGAGTCCATCTGGAAGCAGGCGCAATCCGATCGAATCCTAGCTCTCGCCGACTTGCACCGAATGCCCGATATTGTTCAGTCTTATCTTAGACTGCTCCAGGCGAATGTCATTCTGCCGGATTACGCGCTTTCCCGTGTGGCTCAGGCGTATCTGGCTGTGCATCAACCGCGCCAGGCGGAATCCCTCTATCGCATGCTCCTCGACCACGATCCCTCAAACAGCAGTTACTGGAGCGGACTGGCGTATGCCCAATCCGAACAAGAGCGCGCACGCGACGCCTTTACAACCATCGACAATGCATTTCGGGCCGCTCCGGCCTTGCTGCAATCTTCCGGATTGCACGTTCCACAGAGCAATAGCGCCTATGTTGGTCTCGGTACGCAGGCGGCCGAGATGCGCGGCTATGCCGACATGCTCGTAGCAGAGCAGCGTATGCTGGGGGCGCTCGTCGGCAGAGCCCCGGCAAATCCAGACTTGGCACGGGCGATGGCTAGGACCTACCTGGCACGAGGCTGGCCGTTGTTGGCCATCAGGGAAGAGCGCATCGCCGATAGCTTCTCGACCAGAGATGAACTTCCCGTGCTGGAAGATGCTGAGATATTCGAAACAGCGGGTCGTCGGGACGATGCTGATGCTCTGATCGGTCCCCTCCTGATGCGGGAAGGCAATAGCGAACCGATTACCCGGTTCCTTGAAGGACGAGCCATCGACCATGGCTGGAAAGTGGACGAAACCAGCGCATTTGAATGGTCAAGCGGACGCTTCATCGGCACAACGCAGCACTCTGAAGGTCATCTCTACTCACCATTTGCCGATAATAGATGGCGCCTATATATGCACGGCGTGGGCGATACCGGGAGCTTCGAGCAGGGCACCACCTGGCGTTCGCGCACTAGCCTCGGGGTTAGCTATGATTACGACCGCCAGACCGCTTGGGCGGAGATCGTCCGTGATACGGGCTCGGCAGGCGTTGTCGCTGCGGGAAGCCTTGGTGCCGAGTTTAGTCTAGGCGATCACTGGACGTTCCGGGCCGAGGGCGACACTGACAATGTTACGGACGTTCAGTTGATCGCGGAGATCGACGGGGTTCATGCACGCAGCGTCGACCTAAGCGCAAGTTGGCGGCAGAGTGAACTGCGTTCCGTCGACATCGGTCTGCAGCGCCTGCTCTTCAGCGACGGTAATCAGCGTGCAGCCGTAACAGGGTCGTGGAAACAGCGGATCTGGACCAGTCCACGTGTTCAAATGAACATCGAAACACAGCAATGGACGTCCACGAACTCCGAAGACGAAAACCGAATTTACTTTAATCCGGCGCACGACTTCTCGCTCGGGCCCAAGGCTTCAGTGCACTGGCTTACATGGCGCCACTATGACCGCAGCCTTTCTCAGGACTTCACATTTTATGCGGCCCCCTACTGGCAGAAGAACTATGGTGTCGGCGGATCATTCGTCGCTACATATGGCCAGCAATGGGATATCAGGAGAGAACTGGGCGTCTTCAGCAGCATTACATGGAATAGCCAGCCGTACGACGGCAGCAACGAGCCCTATACCGATCTGACTTTCGGCGTCAAATGGGGGATTCGGTGAAAAAGATTATCTTCCTGATCGTCTTTCTGGCCGGCTGTCTCAAAGTCCACGCGCAGTCTCCCGATGTCGTGGTGCTTTGCTACCACGATGTGCGCGACAACGTCGGTGGAATTCCCGTCGCGGCGGGCAAGGCTCCTAGTCGACCTCAGATGATCGCTTCGGGGGAGAATCACCTCGATCCCGACCAGTACGCGATCAGCACCTGGAATCTCGCATCGCAATTCGACTGGCTACATTCGCATGGATATAACGTCATCAGTCTCCAGCAGCTGATCGATGCTCGCACTGGTGGACAGAAGCTACCCGCAAAGGCTGTGATGCTGACTTTCGACGATGGCCTGCGCAGCTCCTATACCAAGGTTTTCCCGCTACTGAAGGCCTATGCCTACCATGCAGTCGTAGCTGTGGTCGGTGCGTGGGCCGACCTTCCCGCGGATGGCAAGGTGGACTATGGTCCACGTCCATTCACGCGGGACGACTTTGCAACTTGGGCGCAGTTGCGCGAAATGCAGGACAGCGGCCTTGTCGAGATCGCTTCCCATACCTGGGATTTGCACCACGGAATCATTGCCAATCCGCAGGGCAACATCATTCCGGCGGCCGTCATCCACGCGTACAACCCGAGGACCGGACGGTATGAAACAGATGAAGAGTATACTGCCCGGATCCGCGCCGACCTGACTCGCAGTTCCGAGGAAATTCGGCAGAAACTTGGCCGCGCACCTCGGGCCGTGATGTGGCCATACGGCTCCTACACGCAGGTCGCGGCCTCTATCGCGGAGTCCCTAGGCATGTCCGCGAGCTTCACCCTCGGATTGCCTGTGACTTCCCCCAACCGCCCCTTTGGCCTGACCGGCATCCGTGGAATCCCCCGCTTGGTACTCATGTCAAATCCATCAATTGGCGACGTGGTGTGGTCTTTGCGGCATCTCGATTTGAGAAGCAACATACGCGCCGTGCAGGTGGACCTCGACTATGTATACGATGCCGACCCCGCGCAGCAAGAGCGCAACCTGGGTATGCTCCTGGATCGTATCCAGCAACTGCACCCAACCCAGGTCTGGCTCCAGGCCTATGCCGACCCAGATGGCACGGGCGCACCCAGTTCCGTCTATTTCCCTAACAGCGAGCTTCCCGTGCGTGCCGATCTATTCTCACGGGCGGCCTGGCAACTGCGAACCCGCTGCGGCGTCGACGTCTATGCGTGGATGCCTGTGCTCGCCTGGCAACTACCAAATAAGGCGCTCCAGGCACGCCTGAAAATTGAGTCCAAACCAGGTGTCTCGGACGAACCACCGGTGCGCCTGAATCCTTTCCTGCCGGAAACACAAGAGATTGTCGGCTCCGTTTATGAAGACTTAGGTCGAGCGTCCCGAATTGCCGGTATTCTCTTTAGCGACGACGCCGTACTCCGCGACACGGACGATCTCGGTCCGAGCGCGCCTCCCCCAGGTCCAGAGCGCACCCGTGCTCTCATTGCCTTCACCAATGAGATGGCGGCACATGTGCAACACTGGAGCCCGGAATTGGCGACAGTACGCAACCTATTCGCAGAGCCTACCCTGCATCCTGAGGCTGAATCCTGGTACGCACAGTCATTGCCCGCGTTTCTGTCGAACTACAATAGCGTTGCCCTTATGGCCATGCCGGAACTGGAGAATGCAAAGGAAGGCAGGTCCTGGCTGACACGTCTTTCGCGGAAAGTGGCTTCTGTGCCCGGCGGCCTGCCTAACACTGTATTCGAGTTACAAACCGTTGACTGGCGAACTAAACAACCTGTGAAAACCAGCAAACTGAGGGGCGAAATGCGGCTGTTGATGGATCACGGCGTCCTCCATCTGGCCTATTACCCAGATGACTTTGAGAACAACAACCCCAAACTCCGGAGCCTCTCCCCTGTGTTCTCCGCATCGCCAAGTCCATTGCTTCAGACCGAGCCAGTGACAGATATTCCAAGACAAAGTCGGGTTACCCAGTGAATGGAGATTCTCGTTGATCCGGCATGCCACAAATGCGAACCGCGGACCCAAGGGTCGGTCAAAGCGCCAATTCGGGTCAGCGAGCAGGCGGAGGCTTTGTGAAGCGCCTAGTCATCCTTAGCCAGTCGGAGTAGGGACCATGATCGCTCATAGCCCCCTTCCCCAGACCCGGACGAGCTGCACTATCGTATCAAATTTGCTCGATCGCATTTGATGCGGAATGTGGCCTTCAGGTTTATATGGCGCCCAGCGAAAGACACCGCTGGAATCAACGGAAGTATCGGCATTGAAGTCACATAAATTCTTCAGAGTACGTGCAGAAAAGCAATCAATGTGGGCTCGTCCCGCCAATAGCGTTTGGAGTTTTTCTCATCTAGAATCTCACACTGTGCCAGAGCCTTTCCTTTCATTTCGAGATCGACTTCAGCGTAAATGTTGGTTGTGTTGAGTGAGACATGCCCGAGCCAAGCACGGATCGTGTTGATAGCCGCTGCGATCTTCTGATAGCACGAAAGTCGTAACGGTCTCAGGACGGGGTACTGCTAGACTCTCCGTAGCTCGACGGCCAGAAGCATGCCGATTGCTCTCGAGATACCGGAGAATTGCAACAGGAGTCAAATGAACGAAAGGGTTTTAGTAGTTGAAACCAATCCGCTCTTGTTGGACTTCTTGGCTGATGGGCTGAGCGCAAGGGGCTACGTAGTTTTCAAGGCTCACAGTCTGCATGGGTCTTTTCCGGAGATACAAAAATCTCAACCGCACATTATTCTTGCAGATTATCAATTACGCGATGGCAAGGCATTTTCGCTGATTGCTTGGCTCAAAGAGCATGATATCCGGATTCCAATCGTGGTGCTCACTGATCATGCCAGTGTTGAACTGGGGGTAGAGGCCATCAAGCAAGGCGCTGAACGGTTTATTCCAAAACCTGTGGATCTTGAATTTCTCGCGTCTGAATTGCGCCGAACACTGGACAGTTGTCGCCATCTTCAAAGAGACATCGCCAGCAAGCTCGAAAAAATACGCTACGAGCGTGATCCATTCTTGGGCAACAGCCCGGCAATCCAGGCATTGAAGAAGACGGCGCTACGATTCGCTCGAAGCAATGGCACTCTCCTGTTAGAGGGAGAAACGGGCACGGGAAAAGGCGTTTTAGCCCGCTGGCTCTTCAAGATGGGGTCACGATCTCGAGAAGCGTTTATTGATCTGAACTGTGCGGCTCTTTCACGCGATTTGCTCGAATCTGAATTGTTCGGCCACAAGAAAGGGTCTTTTACAGGCGCGATGAGCGACAAAATCGGATTAGTGGAGGCTGCCGATCATGGAACTCTATTCCTGGATGAGATAGGGGAACTCGATCCGCAGATTCAGCCGAAGATACTTAAGGTGGTCGAAGACAAGTTATTTTACAGATTGGGAGAGGTGAGCGAGCGCAAGGTCGACGTGCAGATCATCGCTGCCACCCATAGGGACCTGAAAAGCCAAGCGGAGAATGGAACGTTCCGCAAAGATCTCTATTTCCGGGTGAGTGCATTGCAAATGCGCATTCCTCCGTTGCGCGAGCGGCTGGAGGACATCCCGATCATTACAGACAGGTTGCTGGAGCAACTTGGTAAAGATATGCAACGATTTCCCCTAAGTATTTCCGATAGGGCACGAGTGGCGTTGCAGCAGTACTCGTGGCCAGGAAACATCCGCGAGCTAAGAAATGTTCTGGAACGGGCTGTTCTCTTATCTGAGGATGGCGTAATTGACAGAACCGGAATTGAGTTCGAGTCTGTTGGCAGAGCGGAATCATCGGCGATTACCATCGATAAGGGCTTAACGTTAGAGCAAATGGAAAAGCGATACATCGCCCAAGTTCTTGAATCGGAGAATGGCAATGTCACGCGCGCCTCTAATCGCCTAGGCATCTCTAGAAGTTCCCTATACCTCAAGATTCGGGAGGCTCGGATCGTCGAATGCATAAAGCGTGTTTCATGAATGGGCGCGCCGCCAAGGGCGGCGATTCAAGATCAGCATCATCTCCGGCATTTTGCTGAGCCCGCCGCTACCAGTTGAATCTTTCCTATCTGCTTTTCTGCGACAAGATGTAATGGCGCGACGACCGCTCAAGTTCGCGGATTTACAGGAGAAGAAGATCCCAAGGTTGCCTGGCTTCTGAAGGAGGATGCATTATGTCACTTGATTCCGCCGCGCGTTAGCGAACAAGTACAGGTGTCCATTCGACGGATCGCACTCCAGCCGTTCGTGAACCATGCCGTAAAGGCCATGAAACCCCAGCCTCATGGCGGTCGCGCCGGTGGCCACGTAGATGCGCGTTGTCGCGCCCACTCCCAGCATCGTCTCAGCCCTGCTTCAAGCAAGCAAATCAACTGCCGCAACATCGCCGCATCGAACCCTGCCGCCACACAGATCCGGCGTCCACCCGCCAACTCCACAAGCAATGTAGCCTCGCCTGCCAACGCAGATGCTACCGGCGCACGGTCGACCAGATCGACGCCAACCAGAGGCACCGAGGATCGCCTTCGCCGCGCTGCGTCCCCATCTGTGAACTCGTTCGGACGACAGCCCCTTGCGGTACTTGCACAATATGGCCACTTACAATCCATGCTGGCGACATGTGTCATGCCACTGTTCATACTCCAAAACCAGCCGCTCCGCTTCCTCACGGCTGCGCCGTACCCGACCACGCTTCACTGCCCGTGTTTCGCTCATAAGTCAAGCAGCTCGGTATGCTGCCGAAAAGATGCATTTGCTCGGAGGCGAACGCGCAACGTGGATGAGTTAGTCGACGCCATTGTCCGCTCCTCACCCGAGAAGCGTCACGGTCGCATCCTGCAGTCCGATTTGCCGCCTTTTTTGCGCTGATTCAGTGCATTATTTATGCAGCAGTCAATAATTGGGCAAGCCGGAGTACGCTCGTGGATTTTAGACCCTCCTAACGCGGTGAACCATTGACCAGGCGAAGGAGACGAACATGGCTGCACCCGCAGCTACGGTTATTGCCATGAAAGGGGAAAGGGCGATAAAACTTATCGTCCAAATCAATACGGCCCAAAGGGGCGTCTCATTCTTGTCTGCGTAGCTTTGCCTGAGTGTGCCCACCAACTTGCTTTTGCGAGCGGCGCTGTATTCGAGGTAGCGTGGATCCATCAGCAGGTTGTCGTTGATACGGGAACGCATCAGTTTCTCATTCGATCTCTTCTCTTCCACCTCTCCCTGCGCACTGAGCTGAAAGCTAACGGGCCGTGTCTCGAGTGCGTTCCTTAGCTGCACATTTTGTCTGAACATCGTGCGTGGCATGTTCGTCCGCTTTGGCTGAACGCTTAAGTTTGGCTCACGAACATAAAGAGCTGATGGGCCCTGAATAGTCTGATTTCCGGTAATCATGAAGTCCTCCTGTATTTCTCGGCTTTATGAATTAAACGAAACTAACGCGTTTGCTACTCATATAGCAATCTGTTTGCCACTAGCTCAGAAAAATAGGACTTTGCTGTAAGTGATTGATGGGCTAGCATTAAGCAGAAAGGGGGAGGAAGCTCAGCCCAGGACAAACGGGAAACGCGATGTACAGTTTTTGCACACGACTGTGATTCTGTCCAGATTTCGGACACAGCCGGAAGGATTCTGAAAGAATCGGGTTGTGTCGTGACGCCGCAATCCCGCAGTGAGGATTCGGGCACGAAGCCTGGCAGCATGGACCAAGCAGGATAGCGACCCTGGGATGAAGGCTGCCGGGGGAGGGAGGTATGCCGACGCATTCAATATGCACAGGGCTACTCTGTCCTGGAAACAGGATGTTCCCTTTGGCGGTGTATCCAATGGCAGTGCACTCGCCAATGATGGCGGGGTCAGGCAACATACTTCCACTTTGTGTGCTGTCCACCGAACCCCGCGAAGTGATGACGTAGTCGAGCCGGTAACTGCCGGCTCGATTGCCCCGTTCCACTTTGGACGCGACGAACGCACTGCACGGCCGCTCTGAAACCTGTACTAGTCTGAGTAAGTATCCCCCGGCAGAGCCGCATAAGCGCTAACTTGTTTATTGCAATGGCGACCT
>JAJZGF010000309.1 GCA_021805025.1 Acidobacteriota bacterium | reverse complement strand
ACCATTCCGGGACTGCGGCACACGACGTAGAGGCGGTGCTGGGCAGGATCGAAGGCAACCATGGCATTCTGCTGTGCTGGCGGAACGGGCCACGTGGCAATGATCTTCATCGTGCGGCGGTCTACGACCGCGAGCTTGTTGGTCTGCGTGAGATTGATGAAGATGCGAGGGTCGCCGGGTACGAAGGCCATCGCCTCAACGTGATTGTCGGGAAAGGTAATGGATGAGAGTTTGGCGCCAGTGTCAGGGTTGATGGCCTCGAGGTTCGCGGTCTGCATATCGACGTCCTTGCCGCCAGTGACGACGTAGAGGATGTTGGTGGCGGGATCGTACTTTGAGGTATCGGAGCCGGGAGTCATGCGTACAGACTTGAGCTTCGCATAGTTACTGGCACTGCGGATCGTCGGACCGAGTTGGGTGCTGTCGGTGATGAAAACGGTCGAGACACCGGGCCGAACCAGGATGCTATGCGGATTTCCGAAGCCGGCTACGGTGCGAAGATGGTCTGATGTTTTGAGATCGAAGACCTCGAGCGTGCCGTGGTCTTCTGCTGCCAGCAGCAGGCGGTTGCGATCATAGTCGACGGCGAAGTGATCAAAGTCACCTGAATAACCATGAAGATCGACGGAGTGGATCAGCTTCACAGAACTTTGCTGGGCAAGTAGTGCGAGGGGACTCATGAAAGTAAGGCATGCGATCGATGGGGCGAGAAGGCGGCTTAGGCTGGGCATTAGTATCTCCAGAAGATGTCGTCTCAAGCTTTGATGGTTGGCATGAGTTGTGATTGAAATCGAGATGAAAAGATATTCATAACCAAGCGTGGAACGGGACGATGGGAGTGGATTGGGTTGGGTTGAAGGAGCAACCAAGTCCCTTGAAGGAGTCGCAGAGGATGGCACCATTTAGAAACTCGAAGATGTCGGAACTGTTGAGGCTGAGTGGATCGACGCAGACTGATTGAGTGATGCACAGAGCGCTGTTGAGCGCTACATGTGTGAGGTGCGTTAGGCATCTGAATAAGGAAGTTGAAGATCAGATTGCTTAAGTAATGAAGTTTTTAGGACACACCCTACCGCGCACCGTCGTCCAGTAACTGTAGTTGAGCCTTGGCAATGCTGGGCGTCAACGGAATGTAGTCTCTCTGCTGCGCCGCATCTGTGATGCCCTTTGTACTCAGGACATAGCGGAGAAACGTATGTGCTAGTCTTCCACTCTGGCTATGGTCAGACGGATCGATCACCATGTAGACCGCTCGTGAGAGGGGATACCGCCGCGTGGCGATTGTTGTGCGTGTCGGCGTTACCGGCGTCTCGTCAGCATTCTCAGCGAGCGGAATGACTCGTACTTTCCCTTTCATATAGTGCACGTTCGAGATCGCGATACCGTTCGGGTCAGTGGCAATGGCCTGCAATATTCGCTCGCCGGCATCCTGGTGGTTCGCTCCAGTGCCATTATCAAAGGCGACAAGCGAGCAACTCCATTCCTCGTGGCCACCGAATACTATGCGACTGAAAACTTGCGCCTTGTCATTCTCCTTACGGAAGCCATAGATGTGGATGGGGCGATGTGCCCATACTCCCGTTAATCCCAAATCGCTCCAGGTGCTGATCGGCTTTATTCCTTCTGAGCCTGTTCCGAAAATCTGTCGCAACTGCGGTAATGTGAGGCTCGCGATAGGGTTTGAGTCCGGCACGAAGATCATCAAGGCGAAGGTAGCCTTCGGTACGTCGTACGAGCCTGTAGCCACCTGGAGTGCCTTTGGTGGATGGCCCGTTACGGAGACAAAGGCCTCGGCCTCGGTCGGCCACATCTCACGCCCGAGCAGGCCGATCTGGGCGCGCTTTGTATAGACGCCAGCGACTGCGGAGACCGTGCTGCTCAAGCTGTTTTCAAAGCGGACGTTGGGGTGAAGTTGCTGAAAGCCTCGCTCGTACAATTTCAAGAGTTCGGCCATCTGCGGGCTACCCCAGATATGCACGGTGCCCGCTCGCGCATCGTTGGAGGAACTGCCAGTAGTCACACCTTGTGCCACTGCGCTGGCTAGGCTTAGTGCAGCCAACAACAAAACTGTTATCGCGGCGCTCCCAAAAGAAAGAGCTGCGTGATCTAACCGAGCTTCAGATGGCCAAGACTCACTCATCGGTGTATCAGGATTGAAATCTTCGGTCATACGATTGACTGGCTCCCAGCCACATACTGCGATGTAGACAAATTGACTTGGTGGAGGGATCGATTGCGTTGCCTGAATATTCGCCGGTCTTTTGCCTTGACGCGGAGGCGACCCAGCCAAATATGCGGATCCGTCAAGGTAAGAACAGCGAGCGGTAAGGAACAAAAGACAGCGACGAGCCTGGTCGGTAGACCTTGAATGGTGCCTGTATGAATCTCACGCATCCACTGGACCAGCGCGGTCTCGACGCATGGATCGACGTGGTTGGAAGCTACATTGAGCATAGCCCCGGTTTGTGGGTCAATCGTCGTAAAGGTCCGCTCGGGTGGAGTCTTGTCCTCAGGAAATCGCTCATAGATAATGACCGGATCTTCTGGCAGCTCCGAAATAAGCAGACGCTGCGTAGCCGCCCCCGGCAGCGCCTCACGGGCAGATTGCAGCGTGTCTTCGATGGATATTCCATGTTCCGAGCCAGGCCCGGTCG
>JAJZGF010000121.1 GCA_021805025.1 Acidobacteriota bacterium | reverse complement strand
GCACCACTCGGACGAGGTGCTGGCGGCGCTCCAGGAAATGAAGAAGTAAGGCCGAGCCTCTGCCAGGAGGCTGCTCTAACAATGTCGAAAGGACTCCGTATGCCCAGCAGCGTCGCAGTGGAATTCCGCGCGCAATTGGATGACCTGCGGCGCAAGCTGCTTGCGTTGCCGGCAAGTCTTGCGGATGTACCATGGCGAGACGGCGGGTGGACGCGCAAGCAGATCGTCGGGCACCTGCTGGACTCGGCAACGAACAATCGCCAGCGGTTTGTACGGGCGTCGCTGGATGGCAGCTATGCAGGACCGAGATACTCGCAGGATGGGTGGGTCGCCGCGCACGGCTACGCACACCAGGGGTGGGAGACGCTGCTGGCCTGGTGGCAGGTGGAACATGAAATTCTGATGGCCATTGTGGAGCGAATTCCCGCAGATCGACTTGAAACCCGGTGCGTGATGGGCAATGAATCGCCCGTGACGCTCAGGTTTCTGATCGAGGATTATGTGCAACATCAGCATTGGCACATGAAGCAGCTGTGGGCCGGTGAGGTCATGGAATAAGAGCACCTTGCAGGCGCAAAAAAGCCCGGCGCGATGCCGGGCTTTTTTGCTTGCCTTGTGGTGCATGGTGCCCTGTTACTTGGTTGCCTTCTTGGCAGAAGCCTTCTTGGCTGCCTTCTTCGCAGGAGCCTTCTTGGCAACTGCCTTCTTCGCCGTAGCCTTCTTGGCAGGAGCTTTCTTCTTTGCTGCCTTCTTGGCGGGCGCCTTCTTTGCTGCTTTCTTAACGGCCAACTTTTTACCTCGTTTAGTGGGTTTGCTGACGCGTTTGCCGGCCGCTGTCTTCTTGACTGCAACCTTTCCGCCTTTTGCGCCAGTGACTTTCTTTTTTGCGGCGGATTTCTTTGCGGCCTTTTTGGCCACAATCTTTTTCGCGACTGCCTTCTTTGCTGCTGCCTTTTTGGCTGCCTTTTTTGCGGGAGCTTTTCTGGCAACTGCTTTCTTCGCGGTCGCCTTCTTGGCAGGCGCCTTGCGGGCAGCTTTCTTTGCGGGAGTTTTTTTGGCGGCGTTAGAAACGGCCGGCTTGGGTGCGGGAACTTCAGCGACTATGATGAAGGCTTCTTCCACCCCGCCCTCATCGTCATCTGAGGAGGTGAGTACGGTGGCGGTTTCGACTTCGTCTTCGTCCTCGAAAATCTCTTCGTGATCGGAGTCCAATTCTGCCGGCTCCGTATCGTGGTTGCCGTCATTCATTGCGTACATCCTGAACACTTCATCCATCCCATTGCCTCCAGCGGCTGGCCGCTGCCCTTTCGGGGTCTCGCATCTTCGCAGCGTGAAAATAGACACTCTGCGTGCGCCCTTATTCTAGCAATAGCTTGCACGCAAAAGCTATCAAAAGACAAGCGGTGAATGTCGCGGCGCCCATATTTATTTACTGGCGGTGGAGGATGCGGGCGGGCTGTGCTTGCGCTTGCGCGACTTTTTTGCGCTGCCCGATGATGTGGACTTTGCCGCGCGCGTCGCGGTCGATGCTGCGGCGGAGCTGCGCTTTGACTTCGCGGAAGGCGCCGGATCGCGCAATGCAGCAGCCCTGGACGATGTGCGACGATGCGCGCTGTGGGCCCGCACGATACGCGCCGGTTCACCAACGTGGAGGCGGCGGCCGGGCGCGACTTTGATCCCGGTGAGGTGATTCCAGCTGCGCAACTGGGCAAGCGAGACACCGAAGCGATCGGCGATGGAAACCAGCGTGTCGCCTCTGCGCGTGGTGTAGAGCATGCTGCGCGAAGACGGAGCGGCAGCCGGCGGCACGGGTACGACGAGCGCCTCAATACCGGCGAGGCTCTCATCCTCGTTAAGGTGGTTGGCGGCGGCCAACTCGGCCACCTGCACATGGAAGCTGCGCGCGACCGAGTCCATGGTGTCATCGGGCGTGACGCGATGATAGCGCCAGGCATCGCGTTTGTCCTCGGGGATGGCGGCGATGCGCTGGTCAAACAGCGCGGCCGTACCGGCGGGCAGGTGCAGGTCAAACGCAACATCGCGCGGCGTGGTGAAGCGCAGCAGGCTGGGGTTGAGCGCCATCAACTCATCCACGGGCGCATCCACAAGGTCGGAGACGAGACGCAGATCGACCGAATAATTAACGGTGACAGTGTCCGTGAGGACCGGCGGATCGAGCGTGATCTCGTCAAAACCGTACTGCGTGGGGTGATTGGCGATGATGATGGCGGCGAGAATTTCAGGGACGTAGTTTTTGGTTTCGCCCGGAAGATTGTTGCGCTTGTAGAGTTCCCAGAAGTCGGCGTATCCGGTTTTTTGAACGGCGCGCTGCACGTTGCCCGCGCCCCAGTCATAGGCGGCCATCGACAGGTACCAATCGCCGAGCTGATCGTAGAGGAACTTCATGTAGCGGGCATAGGCACGCGTGGATTTCTCCGGATCGAAGCGCTCGTCCATATAGCCGTTGCGTATGAGGCCGTAGTCGCCATGGGGCATGAACTGCCACATGCCGCCCGCGCCGGAGTGCGGATTGACGGCGCGCGGCTGGAAGCCGGACTCGGCCACGGCGAGGTAGATGAGATCCTGCGGGACTCCTTCCTCTGACATGACGCGCTGAATCATTGCCTTGTAGCGGCCTGCGCGTTCGAAGGAGTGGAGGAGTGTGTTGTGTCCGCGCTGCGTGTTGGCGAAGAAATTGATGTAGGCCGCCACGTAGTCGTTCATCACCAGGGGCAGGTCGGACTTGGTGGTGGCGAGATCGGCGCGTGCCTTAGCGACGAGATTGGGGTCTACGGCGAAGGTAACGTCACTGGCGACGTCAGCGGGTGAGGGCTCTACCACAGGCGCAAAGCCGTTGCCCAGCTTCAGGGCTTCCATCTCGAGAGCGTTGACGGCATCCACGATGCGGTCGAACTCATCCTGCAACTGCGGGTCGGTTTTGATGTCGATGGCGCTGGTGAGCATGAGATCGACGGCGCGGTCGAATTCCGCTTTTGCTTCAGGCAGCTTGCCTTTGCGATAGTTGGCTTCGCCGGCGGAGTAAGCCTTCTCGACATTGGCGATAAGCTGCTGCACGCGCTGCTGCTCGGCGGTGTTGGCCTGCGGTTTCGCGGCAGCCGGGGACTGCGCATTCTGCGCGGCGGCGGCAGGCAAGGCTGGGGCGACGGCTTGCGGACTCGGATTCCGGTTTGCGCTTTTGCGGCTGGAAGGCGTGCAGCCGGCCAGCGAGAGAGCTAGCGCTGCGACACCAAGAAATCGAAATGAAGTTCCGCTCATGCGCAATGTGATGAATTCATCCGCAGCCTTCGCAAATCGCCGGCTGCAAGGGTTGTGAGCGCGAGGGCTGCCTCGCGCGGTCCTGCTATAGCCGATGATAAGCTATGCCATAGAGGCAATGTGCGCTGGATGGCGCCTTCGCTTTCTTTCGCCAACCTCTCATGGACGCACGCTTCCTACGCAACTTCGCCATTATTGCCCACATCGACCACGGCAAGTCGACGTTGAGCGACCGCCTGCTTGAGCTGACCGGCTCAGTGACGGGACGCGAAATGCAGGCGCAGATCCTGGACGCCATGGATCTGGAGCGCGAGCGGGGCATCACCATCAAGGCTCACGCTGTGCGCATGATGTACAAGGCAAAAGACGGCAACACATACGAGCTGAACCTGATCGATACGCCGGGGCACGTGGACTTCAGCTATGAAGTGTCGCGTTCGCTGGCGTCGTGCGAGGGCGCGCTGCTGGTGGTGGACGCCAGCCAGGGCGTGGAAGCGCAGACGTTGGCCAATGCGTATCTGGCGATTCACCACGGGCTTGAGATCATTCCGGTCATCAACAAGATTGACCTTCCCTCGGCGGACATTCTGCGCACGCAGGAAGCGATTGAACAGGCTGTGGGGTTGGACGCGACCGACGCCATTCCGGTGAGCGCGAAGACGGGCCAGGGCGTGGACGAGGTGCTGGAGGCGATTGTGCACCGGCTGCCGCCGCCCACCGGTGACCCCGATGCGCCGCTGCAGGCGCTGATCTTCGACTCATGGTTCGATGCGTATCGCGGCGTCATTGTGCTGGTGCGCGTGATGCACGGAACCATGCGCAAGGGACAGCGGATTCGGCTGATGTCGAACGGCAAGGCATTCGAGATTGAGTCCATGGGCGTGCTGATGCCGAAGCCGGTAGAGATTGCGGAACTGCGCGCCGGGGAAGTCGGGTTCTTTGCGGCGACCATCAAGAACGTGGCCGATACCAAGATCGGCGATACGGTGACCGACGACGCGCGCCCCGCGACGGCGCAACTGCCGGGCTTTGAAGACATCAAGCCGATGGTCTTTTCGGGCCTCTACACGGTGGATTCGCACGAGCATACTTTGCTGCGCGACGCACTGGAAAAGCTGCGGCTGAACGACTCCTCGTTTTTCTTTGAGCCGGAAAGCTCGGTTGCGTTGGGATTCGGGTTCCGATGCGGCTTTCTTGGCCTTTTGCACATGGAGATTATCCAGGAGCGGCTGGAGCGCGAGTACGAGCTGGAGCTGATTACGACGGCGCCGGGCGTGCGGTATCACATCACGTTGACGGACGGTACAGTGCTGGAGGTGGACAACCCCTCACGCTGGCCCGAGCCTACGAATATCGATTGCATCCGCGAGCCGGTGATTACGGCCAAGATTCTGACCAACGAAGAGTACGTAGGTGGAATTCTGAAGCTGGTGGAAGAGAAGCGGGGGCGACAGATCAACTTTGAGTATGTGACGCCGACGCGCGTGATGCTGACCTATGAGCTGCCGCTGAATGAGATTGTGCTGGACTTCTATGACCGGCTGAAGTCGATTTCGCGCGGGTACGCTTCGCTGGACTATCAGCTTGCCGGCGAGTGGGAGTCACCGATGGTGAAGCTGGACATCCTGGTCTCCGGCGAGCCGGTGGACGCGCTTTCGATCATCGTGCATCGCGACTTTGCCTACGAGCGCGGCAAGGCGCTGGTTTCCAAGATGCGGGAACTGATTCCCCGCCAGCAGTTCGAGGTGGCGATCCAGGCGGCGATCGGAGCCAAGATTGTGGCCCGCGAGACGGTGACCGCGCTGCGCAAAAACGTGCTGGCCAAGTGCTACGGGGGCGACATCAGCCGCAAACGTAAGCTGCTGGAAAAACAGAAGGAAGGCAAGAAGCGCATGAAGCGGATCGGCAAGGTAGACATTCCGCAGGAAGCGTTTCTGGCCGTGTTGCGGGTGGGCGAGGACCAACAGAAGTAACCTTTGCGCAGGGCCTGCGGGTGTACTTTCGTCACACAGTATTCATCATGGATTGTGGAAAGCCGCAGTTCAAAGGCAGGATCTGCCGAACGCGGGGAGCCCGCTTGACAGCGGATGCAGGCTCTGTGCTGATTATTGAAAAATAAGGATTTACCCTACTTAGCAAAGAAGCCGCAGGATTGGCAAGTGGATATTTGCGGTTTTTTTAAATTCAAGCGAGAAAGCAATCCACAGTTTTTTCCACAGTCGACGGCATCCGCATCGGAGCGGAAATGCTGGACGAGGTGGGAGATGAGGGCAGCTTTTTTGCCGTGCGGCGGGAGTCCGGCTGCACAAAGCGGCAGCCGGGCTCCCGCGCTGGGGGTCGCTTATTTGGTCGGCGACGGTGCCGGAGCTGAGACGGTGGGTTCAGCCGGAGGCGCCGGAACACCTGACTTGAGATTGTAGGCCTGGATAATTTCCTTGGTGATGTTGCTGGACTCAGCGGCGTAGAGCACGGGGCTCTGCTGCTGCGAGAAGTCGAGCACCAGGGTAAAGCCGTGCTGCTTGACGTAGTCATTCAGCACGTCATAAACCTTGGATGCCAAGGTATTGTACATCTCCTGCATCTCCTGCTGCATGTCGTTCTGTGCATCCTCTGCGGCGCGCTGGAGCTGCTTTTCCTTGTCATCGATGGTGTGAGTGCGGGTGGAGCGCTCAGCCTCGGTCAGTTTGTCGCCCTGCGTCTGGAGCTGCTTCTTCAGGCCGTCGATTTCGTCGCTGAGGGCCTTGAGCTGCTGGCGCTTAGGCTCGTACTTCTTTTGCAGGTCGGCGAAGTTGCGCTGGCCTTCGTTGGTTTGGGCCACGGCGACCTGGAAAGCGATGACGGCAATCTTGGCCGGTCCAGCCGGAGCAGAAGCGGACGGTGCTGCAGCAGGAGTTGAGGCAGATGGGGCCTGGGCCACGGCGTTCAAGGTAAGACCTGACGCCAAAGTCATAACAAGTGCAAACGAGCGGTTCATTCGGATGAAAAACTCCTTCGGAATTCCTGTGTAGCCTGCTCGCGGCAGAGCGCGAAGGCAGGCCTGTGCCTCCTGAGCAACCTCACGGTCTTCCTTGTAGGGGGCTCCGTCCAGAATGGAACGGAGGCAGGAAAAGACGCGGACGGAGACGTCAGCAGGAACTAGAAGGATTATAGGAGGGCCGGGTAGGAGCGTCAAACGATTGGGCGGGCAAAGCGCGGCGTGTTGGGGAGGTCACGATGAGGCCGGCAACAGGGTGCTGCGCAAAAGCCGGGGCCTCGCAGTGCGAGGCCCCGGCTTTTGCAATGATTAGAGGCCGCAGCCTTGATCAGTGGCTGGACGGCGCGTGCGTCGCGGGCTTTGCGGCTGCCGGCTTGGGAGCGGCTGCAGCAGGCTGGGCGGGCGGGGCTGGAATTCCAGACTTGACGTTGTATGCATCCACCAGGGCCTGGGTGATGTCAGTCGACGGCACCGCGTACAAGACAACTGGAGTCTGCTGCTGTCCGCCATCCAGAACGAGCGTGAAGCCCTGCGCTTTGGAGTAGGCGATGAGTTCGGTGCCGACCTTGGACGCCACCGTGCCGTAGGTCTCCTGCATTGCCTGCTGGAACTCGTTCTGGGCTTCTTCGGCGGACCGCTGAAGCTCCTTCTGCTTGTCGTCGATGGTGCGTGTGCGGGCGGCACGTTCGGATTCGCTCAGCGTAGTGCCCTGGGTCTCCAACTGCTTTTTCAAGCCGCTGATCTCATCATTAAGGGCCTTGAGCTGATCGCGTTTGGGGGAGAACTTCTTTTCCACATCGGCGAGGCTGCGCTGAAACTCATTGGTCTGCGCGACGGCCTGTTGAAAGGCTACGACCGCGATTTTTGCGGGAGGAGCCGGAGTTTGGGCCGAGGCTGCGCAGGCAATTCCTGAGCAAAGCGCAAGAGCCAGAATGGTTGACGATTTCATCGAGATCAGAACTCCTTCGCGGGGCAAGGGGCGGTTCGAGGGCCCCCGGACCTGCACAATACAAGGTTAGAACGTTGTGGAAACAGTCAGGCGGAAGGTCTTTCTGGGTTCGCGGAAGAGATTCTGCGCTCCATAAGCCTGAATTGCCTGGTTGTAGGTGTAGTCGCCTGCGCCGCCGGGCGGGAACAGGTCGCGTGTGATGAGTTCAGCCGAGCAGCTCTGGACCTTTGCGCCGATCTTGAGGTCGTTGCAGTAAGGATGCTCGTAAAGGCGCATGGGATTGTAGGCGAAGTAGATGCGGAAGGGTGCATTCACGACCGGCATGATGACACCGAGTTCGCCACCAAAGGACATGCGCGGTACAAAGTTGGTGCCGGAGACGGGGCGGATGTTTTCGAGGAATCCAACCTTGGAACCGGGGATGCCGCCCTGGCAGGATCCGTTGTTATAGACCGGGCAACCATACAGGGGCGCGATCAGGGTGGCGAAGCCTTCCGGGCTCTGCTGGAGCTGATTGTGGTTGGCGGCCACATCGATGCCGAAGTCATCGAAGAACGAGAACGTGACCGACCCGGCGATGGGGATGCGGTATTCGGCGTTGGTGGTCAAGCTGGTATCGCCGCCGATGGAAGCGATGCCGTAGACCGGAATCGGCACCTGGATGCACTGGTTGATCTGCGGGTTTGTGGGGTCGCGCGGGACACAGCTTCCATCCGGGTTTGTGAGCTGGACTGTGGTCCGCGTCGGCACATAGCCGTAGGGAGTGGCGCCGCGGATATCGAACCCGCGAAGGTCATTGTCGCCGCCGGTGTAAAAGCGGTTCTGCGGTGGAGCGACGTCGCCGCCGTAGCCCTGGACATAGCCGAGCTGGGCGCGCAGACCGAGGACGTTGTGTCCCATGGGCGACGGCGTGAAGTAGTGCATGGAGCGGAAGCTCTTGTACGCAACCAGGGGCGAGATGTAGCGGAGGTTGCCCCAGATGCCAGCCCCCTGGAAGACCGCTGTCCACTCCTTACCGCTGCGGGGACGGAGCGGATCGTTGATCGTGTTGTAGATATAGCTGAGCGAAACCGCGCTGTTGACGATGCCGGCAAGAGGATTCGCGCTATTGATTCCGGAACGGAAGCTGATGGTCTCAAAGAAGGTCTGCGATGCTGTGCTGAAGGCCGAAATCGTGGACCGATCCAGGTTATAGGTGAACCCGATGCGCTGGAAGGCATGGCGCTTGAGCGGGTAACTGATGGACAGGTTAAGGCCTGTGGAAGCCTGGTTGTAGTTCTGCGTGAGCGACTGTTGGGCCTGGGTCAGGTTGATGGCTTGGCCGGTGGTAGCCTGATAGCTTTTGGCCGGGTTAAAGTCCTGCTTGTTGCTGAATATCTGGAAGCCAAAGTTGATGGGCCGGTTGTGGATGTAAGGCTGGGAAAAGCCGAAGAGAAACTGGCGGGCCGCATTGCCCAGGTTGCCTTGCACGCTCAATGTCTCGCCCAGACCCAGAAAATTGTTGGTCTGATAGTTGACGCCGAGGAATGCGCCTTGCAGGCCGCTGATGCCGCCGTTGAGGCCGATGGAGTTCTTGCCCTTCTCCTTGACCTTGAGGAGCAGATCGACCGTGCCGGCTTCGGGATTCTGGTGCGCTTCGGTGTCCTGGTCGACCTTGAGCGGCTCGAAGTACTCAAGCTGGTTGAGGCGCATGAGGCTGTACTCCCAGAGCTGGGAGTTGTAGACCTGGCCCTCTTCCAGCATCAGCTCGCGGCGAATGACGCGGTCGCGGGTGATGGTGTTGCCCTGGATTTCGATGCGGCCCACGTAGAACGGCTTACCTTCGTCGATGTCAATCTGGAGAGAGACGGTCTTCTTCTGGTCATCGAAAATGGGCTTGGGCACGGCGCCGAAGTTGATGTAGCCGAGCTGGCCGTAGGCTTTCTTGAGGTTTTCCAGGCCCTTGCCGATCACCTGCGCGTCAAACCAGTCGCCATCTTTGATATTGAAGGTGCCGCGGAGGGCCTTGACGTTGGTGACGGCTTTGTTCCCGGTGAAGGTGATGGTGCCGAGGCGGTAGCGCGCGCCCTCTTCAATGGGCAGAAGAATATCAATGCGCTTGCCGCGGCGGGGACGGAAGGTGAACCAGTTCAAGCCGCCTTCATCGCGAATCTGAGTCTGCGGCGTTTCGACGGCGGCGTTGTAGTAGCCCTTGTCGCGATAGGCAAAGCGTACCCGTTCGGAGTCCTCGTCGAGCTTGGAGGCGTCGAAGGTCTTGGCGAAGAGGTTTTCAAAGATGATCGAGTACGGGATGCCGATGGGTTTGAGGTTCTTCATTGACCGGCGCAGGTAGGTGCTGCTGAGGTGCTGATTGCCGGTGAAGCGGATCTGACCCACTTTGACGGTAGGGCCTTCCTTAATGTTGAAGTTGACCTGAACCGAAGCGGGAGGGATGGTCTTGACTTCAGTCTTGACGCTGGCAAACTGATGCCCGTGCTCGGCGAGCATGTCCTTGATGACGGTCTCAGCGCGCTTGATGCGCGTGGGGTCGTATTGGCCTTCGACGGACAGGCCGACTTTCTCTTTCTTGAATCGGTCAAGGATGTCAGACTGGCTGATCGAATTGTTGCCCTTGTAATTGATTTCACGGATCGTAGGCCGTTCTCGCACGAACACGTTGAGGATAATGCCCTTCTCGGAGTCTTCGCGCTCGATGCGGAGATCCTCGAAGTACCCGGTATTCCAAAGAGAGTTGAAGTCGCGCTCGATGGAGATGGGGTCGTAGGTATCTCCGGCATGGGTGAACATGCGCGCAAGGATCGTCTCTTTGGGGATGCGTCGATTCCCGATAACCCGTATCTGGTCGATCGTATCCGGCGCCTGGGCGGTTGCGCCTCCTGCGGTGAGCACCAGGAGCAGGGCCAACGACAGGCGCACCCAAAGGGCAGAACTCCGCAATATGCGGAAAACGGAAGCGTGCTTCATCTTCACCGGGCTGTCACCCTGCGGCGAGCACAAGAACTGGTGCGGTCCATAGTTAGGCATCACGGGAAGAATATGCACACCCTCATTGCGTAAAATCTGGCACTACTTAGCGGAAAGATTGATTATATTGGACCGCGGTCACCTCGCCCAAACGCGGGGACGGTGCGTTGGCTCTGCAATGGTCTTTCTCTCTGCATGCCCGCCGCGCAAACAGCCCTCGGAAATGGGCAGGCCCCGCTCACAGGAGCCCCCGGTGGACGAACGGCGCCACGGAAGACAAGTGCCTTTGGAAGCCCATACCAGTCTACCGGAACGGAGCGGCCTTAAGGCGAACCGCAACTTCAAGCTGTTGCTGAGCATCTCTGATTAGACGCGGGCGAAGCCCGCATGGCACCTCGGCAGCCGGAGCGAAAGCGGATGAACGTGAAATCGACCAGCGTGTATGACTTTTCCGCGTCGCTGCTGGACGGCAGTCCCGTCCGGCTCGATACCTACAAGGGTCAGGTTCTGCTGATTGTGAACACGGCCAGCCGATGCGGATTTACCCCGCAATACGCCGGGCTGGAAGAGCTTTACCGGACCCATGCGGAACAGGGCTTCACCGTGCTCGGCTTTCCCTGCAACCAGTTTGGCGCGCAGGAGCCGGGCACGCCTGGGGAGATTGGAGCATTTTGCCGGAAGAACTACGGTGTCAGTTTCCCCATTTTTGCGCGGATCGACGTAAACGGCCCAGGGGCGCATCCGCTGTACGCCTATCTCAAGAAGGCCCGGCGCGGCATTCTCGGCACCGAACGCATCAAGTGGAACTTCACCAAGTTCCTTGTGGACCGTGGCGGCAGGGTGGTGCGCCGCTATGCACCGGCCACCAGGCCTGAGACTCTGGGCCCCGCGGTGAAGCGTCTTCTGGCAGGGTGAAGGCGGGGTGGGCGTGGGCAAGCCAATCCAGATGCCCGGCTTTGCCGCGCAACGAAGAAAACGAGTCCGTGATGCCCCGCACGCAGAAGCGGGTCTGCTGTATTCTGCTTCTGGTTCAAAGACACTTGTTCTTTCTGCTGTCTGGCGAAGATGGAGCCGTCTGCCGGTGAGAGAGGAGATGGATGCGCAAGAACCTACCCATGATGCTGATCCGGGTGATGGTGGGCCTGGTGTTTCTGACCGAGGGAATTCTGAAGTTTGTCCGGCCGGGCGAGCTGGGCGCGGGACGCTTTGCGCATATCGGCCTGCCGCTGCCGCATCTGCTGGCACCGCTGGTGGGCGCGGTGGAGGTGCTGGGTGGAGCGGTGCTGATTCTGAATCTCTATGCGGGCGATGCCGCGCTGGTTTTGTTGATCGTCATCGCGACCGCACTGGTGACCACCAAGCTGCCCATCCTGCTGGGTCACCGTATGGGCCGTTTTGAGCCGCCGCGGCTGGGCAGTTACGGCCTGTTGAGTTTTCTGCACGAGGCGCGCGTCGATCTGTGCATGTTGCTGGGGACACTGGCTGTGCTGATTGAGAACGGGCTGCGGGTGGGGAAGAAGACGAAGTGGTACCAGCGATAGCCAGGGCGCGCCGCGCCGCCGTCCG
>JAJZGF010000308.1 GCA_021805025.1 Acidobacteriota bacterium | reverse complement strand
CTTTCGGCTGTCGTCGGGTCGAGGATGGTCCTCACCTGGGAGACACGGTTGGCGGGAAAGCCGCCCTGGCGTGCGTGTTCGCGCACCATCTCCTCGTTGGGGGCGATGTAGATGCAACAAATCTTGCCATCGACGACGTAGCTGTGCACCCACTGGATTTCGGACCCCATCTTGCGCAACACACCGCAGGATGTTTGAGAAATCGACTGGAGTTGTGCGGGGGACAGGGAGCCTGCGCCGGGGACTTCGCGCTCAATGACGTACTTGGGCATGGCAGTTCGACCTCCTTGCTGGCACCAATGTGTGTGAGCAGTCTACGCCCGAATTGTGCGGATTGAGGAGGGTCAAGCGCAGAAAGCCATAGAATAGAGAAGAGAACTGTTGATTTCTAAAAAGATGAGGCGACGCGTGGCAGAGGCATCTGCACCGGCTTAGCCCACCGCAGGGGAGCATCCGACTTGCCAACGTATCGCAGATCCGTAGTGCCCAGCCGTGCCGGCGCAGAGACGCTGCCCCTGGTGGCGATCGTGGGCCGGCCCAATGTGGGCAAGTCGACGCTCTTCAACCGGCTGACCAAGAGCCGCCGTTCGATTGTGGGCGATGAGCCTGGAATCACGCGCGACCGCATCTATGGCGAGTACGAGTGGGGTGGGCGGCAGTTCCGCCTCGTCGATACCGGCGGCATCGTGCCCGACGATCCCGAACTGATTCCCACCGAGATTTACACGCAGGCCCGCGTGGCGCTCAAAGAAGCGCAGGCCCTGGTGCTGGTGGTGGACGCGCGCACAGAGCTGGCCAGCCCGGATTACGATCTGGTGCGCCTGTTGCTGCGCGGCGGCAAGCCCGTCTTTCTGGCCGTGAACAAGGTCGAGGGCGAGGCCATGGCGCTGGTGGCGGAGAACTTCCGCACGCTGGGGATTCGCGAGGTGTACCCGATCAGCTCGGAGCATGGGCTGGGCATCGGCGAGCTGCTCGATGCCATCTCAGAGGCCATTCCCGCAACTCCTGAAGTCGAACCCGCGGAAGAAGCCCCGACGCCTCAGGAAGTCGGAGACGCCCAGGCCGAGGAAGCTGAGATCTCTGAGGGTGGTCCGGGGGGATCAGAGGCAGAAGAGGATGCGATCCGTCCGCTCCACCGCACGCACGGTGAGTTTGAGCAGCACGAGACATCCATCGCCATCATCGGGCGGCCCAATGTAGGCAAGTCCACCCTGTTGAATGCGCTCACCGGCACCACGCGAGCCATCGTCTCGCCCATCGCCGGCACCACGCGCGATGCGGTCGATGAGGTCGTGGAGTTCGAGGGCTCGAAGCTGCGCTTTGTCGATACGGCAGGCATCCGCCGCAAGGGCAAGACCCACCTGATGGCGGAAAAGCTCAGTGTCGTCATGGCGCGGCGGCATCTGGAAGCGGCCGACGTGGCTCTGCTGCTTATCGACGCAACTGAGGGCGTAACCGCCAGCGACGCCACCATCGGCGGATACGCGCATGAGAGCGGCCGCAGCGTCATCATTGTCGTCAACAAGTGGGACGCCGTGACCACCGGACGCACAGACGGCAAGCCGCCCGCCGACCGCGAGATCTTCGAGCGCCAGGTGCGCTCCGCACTCAAATATCTGAGCTATGCGTCCATCCTCTTCCTCTCCGCGTTGGAGGGGACAGGCCTGACCCGCGTGCTGCATGAGGTCAAGGCCGTCGCCGCCGAGCGCCGCAAGCGCGTCACCACCGGCCAGATGAATCGCTTCCTCGATAAGGTCGATTTCCAGCGCGCGCCGGTTCCCATGGCCAAACGCATCCGGATCTTTTACATGACGCAGGCCGCCGTCGCGCCGCCCACCTTTGTGCTGTTCACGGATCGCGACATCAAGCTCCACTTTGCCTTCGAGCGCTTCCTTGAAAATCAGATTCGCGAGGCCTTCGGCTTCAAAGGCACGCCCATCTGGTTCAAGGTCAGAGCGCGCAACGCGGAAAAGCACGAGTAGCGCGTCCGTCCCTGTCAGCCCTGCGCCCGTGCCGCTGCTGCCGCAACCGCTTACTGCTGCGGCGTGCCGGGCGCTGCAGCCGCAGCGGCGGGTAAAGGCACAATCGGCGCGGCTCCGTGCAGAAACGCGGGATCCATTTCGGCGATATCCACGCGGTAGCTCACGCTCGTGGCCGTGGGAAAGTGGGCCGGCGCCGCTTGCGTCACCTTGCCCGTGGCCGCCCACTCGGTGCCCCGCTGCAAGATGGTGACAAAGCCCACGCAGCTCATCGCCGCCACATCATGCCCAAGCGTGGTGTGGAAGATGCGCCCCTTGCCGTAGCGAATCACCATCAGCATCGGTTCATCGTGCCCGGTGCCCTTGTTCTGCGGGTCAGAGTGCGCCGTGGCCAGCACCGTCATGTTTTTGCCGGGACCGCGCAGGGTTCCGTACAGCTCGTCGGGCGCGTGCATCCACACCGGGGGCAGCCCGCGCAGAATCGGATGCAGCGGCGCGCGTGCCACAACCTGAAAGGGCAACCGAGCGCCATGCATGCCAGCCGGACCAGGCAGCGTGTCTGACGCCGGCTTGCCGTTGTCGTAGTACCAATGCGGGCCGGCCTGCTCGTTCCGCCCGCGCCAGCCGCCAATGCCCGTCATCAGGTTGTACGCCGGCCAATTGGGAAAGGCATTATCC
>JAJZGF010000120.1 GCA_021805025.1 Acidobacteriota bacterium | reverse complement strand
CATTCGGCTCGATCCGATCAAACGAAAAGGAGGCGTCAAAGCCCGAAGACTCATCGCCGCCACTTCCGATTCCTATCGCGCTGAACTACTCGGACTCAGATGACCTTCATGCGATTGCCCTGCACTCCACACGCTTGTAATGCAATACTGTCGAGATCAATGTAGCGTATACGATATTCACTGGCACAGAGGTTCTTACAAGAATGACTCGGTCTATCGTTGGACGGCTTGATGGTTTGCGAGAGAACCGGACATCTCTGTACTCACTGCATCACTGGAGTGACTCCGCTCCGCCCTCCGAGTTCTGGTCGATAGCTGCTGCTACTTTCCTTTTTAACCTGGGGATCTCGATCTTTCTGTTTCTCTACAACCTGCTCATGCTGGATCTTGGCTTTCGAGAAAGATCGCTAGGCTTCTTCAGCAGCGCGATGTCGATTGGTGCAGTGGCTGGTGCTTTTCCTTTGGGGATGCTCGCCGTCCGGTTCGGCTGCAAGAGAGTGCTGACTGCATGTCTGCTTCTTGCAGCTATGGCATTCGGAGCACGTGTGTTCCTGATCTGGACTCCGGCCCAGATCACATTTTCCTTGCTGGATGGTGTCGTACTATGCGGCTGGACGGCTTGCCTTTCGCCGTGGGTAGCATCGGTGGTGGAAGAGCGGGGGCTGCCGTTTGCGTTCAGCCTATTATTCGCAACCGCTGTCGTGGGAGGATCGCTGGGAGGGTTCGTCGGCGGCCATATGCCAGAGTGGTGCCGATGGGCGGCTGAGCATATGGGCGCAGCTATCTCACCTATTCAGGGCGAGAGGATCACACTGGCTGGAGCCAGCGCAATCATTTCGCTGGCTGCGCTGCCACTAGCGCGCCTGGCCAATGACTCCGTTCCACAGGCCAGGCTGCGGCTTCCCATGCCTAGTCCATTTCTAGTTCGTTTCCTCGTGGCTACTGCTTGTTGGGGCGTGGCCATGGGGGCCTTGAATCCCTTTGTGAATGTCCTCTTCTCGCACTATCTCCGTATGGCTACGCCGCGACTTGGAAGTCTATTTTCGTTGACTCAGCTTGCAGGTGCAGCCGCAGTACTTCTGGTTCCAGTGCTGCTTCGACGCACCGGGCTGCTTCCCGGGATTTTGGTCATCCAACTTGCGTCTGCCGCCTTTCTTGGGTGGATATCGTGCGGGCAGGGCTTATTGCAGATTGAACTGGCGTACTGCGGTTTCATGGCAGCACAGCTAATGTGCGCCCCAGCGATCCAGACACTGTTGATGAACCGGGTCGCTCCGCAGGAGCGTAGCAATGCAGCGGCGATGAGCTTTCTGGTGCTTTCCGTGGCGCAGTCCGTCGCCGCGGCCGCTGCAGGCGTGGCCTTCACGCGGTTCTATTATGCCCATGTGATCGCAAGCATCGCCTTTGTCGCAGCAGTAGCGGCAGTTGCTTTTCGCCTGCTGTGCGACGGTAGCGACGACCCCCGACCGGTATGCCTGTCCGTCGCGGTTCCATCGGAGACGATACCGTTGGCTTTGCGGCCATAGCACAGGCTGCCATGGCATTTGCTGGATCGATTATGTGTCCAGCTAAGAACTACCGAGACGGATCGTCCGATAAATACGGGAAATTTTCCTCTTGACAACATCTGGTCAGACCAGTTATCACTCTTCTCGGATCACAAACTTGTCGATCGATCGGTAGGTTGAATTCTATTGGCTCGAAAGAGCTCGTCTCAATGGGTTCAAATTAGCAAACTGAGAGGCCAAATGCAGAAATCCGCCAGTATCCCCGTCCCAGATCTAGAAGGAGCCATCCGGCTGATACAGCCAGGATGGGCCTATCCCCCAGCCCCATTTGTGAACCGCAAGGGCGGCTCTAGTTGGACCATATCCTGGGCTGGCATCTTCTTGCTCGGGTTCTTACTTTCTCTCACCTATCCACTTTGGGCCCAGATCGGCGGATCTGGATCGATCACCGGCGTGGTCACAGATCCTACGGGCGCCGTTATCAGTGGCGCTATGGTTACGGCGACGAATAACTCCACGAATCTCACAACAACTCAGAAAACAACCAGTAGCGGCAACTATGTACTGTCGCCGCTTGCCCCTGGAGTTTATACGGTCACTGTCACCGTTCCAGGCTTCAAGATGCTAAGCCAGCAGCATGTAAGCGTCGATGCGCTGCAGAACGTTGGTCTGAGAGTCCAGTTGACACTGGGTGCAAACTCGGAGCAGGTAACCGTCCAGAGCGCGCCTCCGCAACTTGATACCACCAGCGGAACGGTTGGCACAACCATTGAAAATCAGGAATACACTGCTCTACCCCTCCAGATCAACGGTGGCCCGCGGAATCCGACGGCCTTCGTTTATCTCACTCCCGGCGTTGCTCACGGAGGCAGCGGTGTCCAGACGGGCATTTTCGACGGCACAGGCAGTCAGGGGCGTCTCGATGAGATTTATATCGATGGTTTTCCGCAGACCAGCATCTACGAGCAGGGAGATCCGCGCTATGTCTCGAATATCATTTCAGTGGAAGCGGTTGATCAGTTTCAGGTGGTTACAAGCAACCCGTCGGCACAATACCAGGGCGTGGGGCTGGAAAACTATGTAGTCAAATCTGGCACTAACAATTGGCATGGCTCGGTCTTCGACTATTTCCGCGACACCGCC
This sequence comes from Acidobacteriota bacterium, assembly GCA_021805025.1. Lineage (GTDB taxonomy): Bacteria > Acidobacteriota > Terriglobia > Terriglobales > Acidobacteriaceae > Telmatobacter. Next base: position 9,129 of record JAJZGF010000120.1, on the reverse strand, counting down.
CTTGATACCTGGGGCTTCTATGCTCCGGCGGTGATCAGTCCCTCTGTTGGCCATGCCGTGAAGCCTATCGAGCACCAGACTGAGTACGGGGTTGACCTCGGTGCCCCTATCAAGCACGATAAGATCTTCTTCTTCGGCAACTACGACGGATTTCTTTACCACAAGGACAACAATCCAGCATTTACCACCATCCCCACTATGCTGATGCGCACTGGAAACTTCAGTGAGCTACCTGCGACCCAAACGATCTACGATCCAGCCAGTTGCCCGAATGGGGTGACTGCACCTGGCTTCTGCCAACGGCAGCAGGCGAATTACAACGGAACTCCCAATGCATTTGATCCCGCGCGCATCGGTCCTACCGAGCGGTTCATGATCAAGTTCATGCCGATACCCATCAATACGGGTATCAACAACAACTACCTCTCCGAGATTCCCAGCGACACCTTTCACTGGGATACTACCGAACGCGTCGACATCAAGATGACGAGCAAGCAGCAGTTCACCTTCATCTTCAGTGCTGAGCGCGGTGGTGTTTACGGCTATCAGTCCAATGGCGCCAATCCTGGCCCGCTTCCCTATACATCCGGTCAGGGATATGAGACCAAGAACAAGCTCTTCCTCCTCGAACACACCTATTCCATCACGCCTAACCTAGTCAATCAGTTCAAATACGGTTACAGCCGGTTCTTTGGTCCTGTTTTCAACCCGGACTTCCGCAACCCCGGATATGGTCTCGGAACCGATGGCGGGGTTACAGGCCTGCCCGCCGGCCAAGCTAGCGGATCCTTCCCCACCGTCACATGGGGTGGCAACAACCCGATCACCCAATGGAGCGGCGACCAGGACTACAACGCCCTTACCAACTACTTCACGCTGCTCGACAACGTCCAATATGTTCACGGCAAAAACTCCTTCACCTTCGGTGGCGTCCATGAATGGCTCGAACTCAACAACTATGCCTATACGGCTGGCTCCTCGCCGGTCACGCTAAACTACAACAATGCCCAGACCGCCAACTATGTCAATGGAACCGAGTTGCCCGAAACCGGCGATTCTTTCGCCAGCTTCCTACTCAGTCAGGTCAACGCCGGTAGCCTAACGCAGGAACCTTTCACGGACACGGGCGCGCGAATGTATCCCACGTCGGTCTATGCTCAGGACGACTATGCATTGACTCCCAAACTCACCTTAAATATCGGTTTGCGTTGGGACTATTTCCCGTCCTACCGCGAAGTTCTGGATCGCTACTCTTTTCTGAATACTACCGCGACCAACCCTATCACCGGCAATGCAGGTGCGCTGGAGTTTGCTGGTAATGGCCCCGACAGCTGCCACTGCAACTCGAAGATCGATAACTGGTATAAAAACTTCGGTCCACGCCTTGGGGGAGCTTACAGTGTGACGAGCAAAATCGTCGTTCGTGGCGGCTTCTCTATTACTTACTCGCACGGCACCGGATACCGCAATGCCACATATCTGGGAACCGGTCAGACCGGCTTTTATGCGACCCCATCCCTCACCAGTACCGTGGCCGGAGCGCCCGCATTCCTACTGGATAGCGGATTCCCCTCCTACGCTGCACCGCCCTCTCTGAATGCGGGCTATGGCACTGGATTTACGACTGCCCCGCACTCCGCAACCTCGTCCATGTCCTATGGTGATCCGTACCTTGGCTCGCGAGCACCTTATGCAGTCAACTACAACATCGGCATTGAGCAGCAACTCACCGACTCCATTGCGCTCACCCTCAATTATGTTGGCAGTCAGGGGCACTTTCTCCCTGTTAGCAATGGTGGTGCTCGTGGTCTGTACAGTAATCAGTTACCGCTCAAGTATTACAACCTCGGGGGACTGTTGAACTCTGCGGCGACTCCGGCAAACGTAGCCGCTGCGGCCGCAATCGACCCCGGCGTGGCTCTTCCGTATACCACCTTCTCTGGCACCATCCTGCAGATGCTGCTCCCCTTCCCGCAATATCCAGGAATTAACGATACGTACGACAATATCGTCAACTCCAGTTACAACGCTCTACAGGCGAGCCTGAACAAGCGCATGTCGCATGGCCTGCAATTCATGTTCAACTACACGTTCGGGGCCGAGATAGACGACGGCGGAACATATCGCAGTGGTTATCTTCCCAACAAAATCGAGCGCGGACGGGGTATTGCGGATACGCCAAACGTAATTAACGCAACCGCCGTTTACAAGCTGCCCTTTGGACGAGGTCAATCCATTGGATCCAAAAATCGCATTGCCCGCGCTTTTGCCAGCGACTGGCAGATCTCTGGCATCGGCACTTACAGTTCCGGAACTCCACTGGCCATCGTCGCCAGCGGTTGCAACACTCCAGGGGGCGGTCAATGCATGCCGAACTACAACACAAACTTCGCCGGCTCAGTTCGCATCAACGGCCATTATGGATCCCATGTGCTGGCCAATCAGCCTTCACCGTCCTACATCAACAAGGCCGCGTTCATCAACGCGCCGCCGGCGTATACCTTCGGCAATGTCGCACGCACCGCTCCATTCGGTCTGCGTGGTCCGACGTCTTATGACATAGATATAAGCGTTAAGCGGGATGTCCCCATCGGTGACCACATCCATTTACTCTTTGATGTGAGTGCTTACAATCTCACCAACAGCGTCATCTTCAACTCGCCTGCGGTCAATACCGGAGCGACGAACTTTGGCGAAGTGAGTTCTCAGGCAAACCTGTCGCGAGATATTCAACTTGCAGCCAGACTCAACTTCTAACTCGGCTTTCCAAGGTGGCACCGGTTACTACCGGTGCCACGTCCTCGCTACAGCACGTTCTAGGTCGAATATTATCGACAATACTTTTCTTAGCGCTGCTATTTCAGATAGAGTCCGCAGCGGCCATCGTATTACTGCGCAGGAGTATTCTTGGAGTGGTCCCATTGTGATCAGAGGGACACGCAGCACTTAGCCCCATGGAGGCGCCATCAGCACGAAAAGCAAGACGCCAGTGTACTCCGCGACAGATGCACACCAGAGTCGCTCGCCTGCCGGGGAGGCAACGAAACAGCGCCTTCACGACGCAGCACTCGATCTCTTCTGGAAGAAGGGATACAACGCTACCTCTACGCGCGAAGTTGCTGCCAGCCTCGGTGTCCAGCAGGCCTCCCTCTATTACCACATGAAGAACAAGGAGCAGTTGCTGCATGGCATCTGCTACTCGTCGCTCGCCACACTCATACAACGGGCCGAGGCTGCGGTTTCAATTGCTCGCACGCCCTTAGAGGCGATCCGCGAAATTTCCCGCAATCACCTGACTACCACGCTTGCACTCCAGAAGGAATTCTCAGTGGGCGTGATGGAGTGCCGAGCACTCGGTCCCGAATACCGTGCTGAAATTGAAGGCCTCTGGTCCCGTTATCACATGTTCACCTCCTCCATCATCGATGACGCTAAGGACGAAGGTCTAATTCGCAGCGACATCGCCACCAAGTACCTTTACACGCCCCTCATGACGACGCTCATCTGGTCCGTGCTCTGGTATCGGCAAGGTAGTGGCCTGACAGTGGGTGAACTCGACGAGATCTTCGCCACCATCTACTTTGAAGGAGCGGCGCGACCAGGCTTCGTTCGCAACTACAGTTCCAGAGACGTTCTTCGCATTACCCAGCATCTTTCCTCGCCTGTCGCGCCACTCGCTCCAGCCGAGAAAAACCAAACCTATGCACGCCTTCTCGATACTGCCTGCGCATTGTTTGCGAAGCGTGGTTACAACGCCACCTCAATCCGCGAAATCGCCGATGCAATGGGGATCCGAAAAGCCTCACTCTATTACTACATATCAAGTAAGGAAGATCTGCTCTATGAGATCTCCAAGGCCGCCCTTGGACACGTCAGTACTAACGTCGAGTGGGCGCTGCAGCAGGTGTCATTGCCTCAGGATCGACTGTATGCCCTCATCACCGCCCACGTCATCAGTCTCCTTCAGCACCAGAACTGGCACGCCGCAGCCAACGAGGAGTTGGTGACCTTCACCGACGAGCGACGCGGCGAAATCGTTGCACTCCGCGATGACTATGAACTCCTGGTTCGCCGCGAACTAAAAGCTGCACAATCCGCCGGCCTCATCCGCACGGATATCCCCGTAAAAGTTCTTAGCCTGGTGCTTTTCGGCATGATTACACATATCTACCCCTGGTACCAACCCGGTATCGATATTTCTACCAGCGAACTCGGCCACCTGCTGGGCGATCTCTTCTTCACGGGGGTAGCTGTGGACTGGCCGAAGCTCTAGCGCTGTTTGTAGGAAGCGCTTGCAGCGCTGGAGCATCTTTGCTTCACCAAAATATTTTCGCTGACGCTGTTCTTGGGCTAATAATCTAGCTGTCGTTCGGTAGAAGCCATGACGTGAATCGCTCCCAAGCCCTGCGTACTACTGGAGATCAGATCAATCCATATGCTGTTGCGTGGTAAGCCATCTCGCCGCCTTTCTGTAGGCCTCTCGGCACTCGGGTTGGTTCTCCTGCTCGTGTCTGCTCCACATGATGCAGCGTCTCAATCTTCACAAAGTGCTGTGCCGCTCAAAAGTCCTGTCGGCATCGATTTCTCATATGCAGGGTACAAGGCTGGCCAACCCATCCCTTGGGTTAGGGCAGTACTTCTCGTCAAGCCTTCTGGTGCGGATGACACGGCGCTGCTCCAGGGAGCCCTCGATCGCGTCGCCAAGATGTCCGTGGGCAACGACGGCTTCCGAGGAGCCGTGTTGCTGGCACGTGGTCGCTTTCATGTAAATGGGCAACTCCATCTCAATGCGAGCGGAGTCGTGCTGCGCGGATCTGGGATTGGCGCAGCCGGTAGCGTCGTCGTTGCCACTGGCATCGATCGGAGACCTCTGCTTGTAGTCGGAGCTTGGAGCGACGTTCCTGTCGATACTCCGATTGCTGTTGATCAGGACGCTCGTGCCGGTGCTCTCACTCTTCATCTAGTAACAGTCTCTGGGTTGCGGCCCGGTATGTCGGTGGTTGTCCGTCGGCCCAGCACAGAGAACTGGATTCGTGCCGTCAGTATGACCGGGCTGCCCGGTACCTTTGCCAATCAGCGCCTCGACTGGAAGGCAGGCTCCCACGATCTAGTCTGGGATCGAACGCTCGTCGCGGTCGATGCTCGCTCCAATACCATCCATCTCGACGCACCCATTACAACCGCTCTTGAAGGAAAATATGGTGGGGGGACACTGTCAAGCGTCTCCGACAATACCGCCCCCCGACAAATCGGCATTGAGTATCTCACGCTGGAAAGCAACTACGATACAAACCAGCCGAAAGATGAAAATCACTCCTGGATCGCCATACTGCTCGACCACATTCAGGACGCTTGGGTACGCACTGTCACGGCGCGGTACTTCGTGGATTCCGCAGTGCGCGTGAACCTCCGCGGCCGACGCATCACCCTTGAAGGTTGCCGCAGCGAGGCCCCCATCTCCGAACGCGCAGGCTACCGCAGGCAGTCCTTCCTGCTTTATGGGCAGCAGGTGCTCGTACATCGTTGCCATAGCGAACAGGGCATGAACGACTTTGCCAGCGGCCTGCTTGCAGGAGGACCGAACGTATTTCTTGATTGTGACGCCACTGGATCGCTTGAAGCCAGCGGCGCCTTCGAAGGATGGTCCTCGGGAGTCCTTTACGAACACGTCCGCATTCCCGATGCGAGACTTCAGTTCGTCCTCGATTTCTCCCGCGCGCAGGGTGCTGGCTGGACCGCCGCCAACTCCCTGGCTTGGAACTCGACAGCTAAGAGCATCGACGCCCTTGGTCCTCCCGGTGCGCCCAACTTCGTCGTCAACTCCCCTGAGCCGCTCTATGCGACGGAACTCGCTGCGCGCACCGGCAATCCCGTCCCGCTGCATGCTACGGTACATCGTGACGATCCCCGATCGCTGCCGCAGTTTCGCACCGCCGACATTCAGCGTATGTCCGTCACGCCGGTCACCTTCCATCCTGTCCAGATCGTAAATGGTCGCTTCGTGCTCGACGGGAAAGTTCTCTGGGGACCATCGCAGACCGAGGCGTGGTGGCGTGGTGATCCCTCTATCTATACGGCTGCCGCCTCCACCGGCTCCAGCGTCACACGATTCATGCCCGGCGTCATCGCACCGGGAGAGACCGAAGACCTCCAACAGTTGGTATGCACGCTGTTGCGCAAGGGTACCTTATCCTTTCAGGTCAATCCCGGCCTATGGTATGACCATCGCCGCGATTCCCACACGGTTGATCGACGCTCCACCGGTGATGTCTGGGCGCCGTTCTATGAGTCTCCGTGGGCGCGCAGCGGGCAGGGCATCGCTTGGGACGGTCTCAGCAGATTCGACGTCTCCCGCTATAACCCGTGGTACTTCCAGCGCGAGCGCGAGTTCGCACTCGAAGCCAGCAAGGCCGGGTTACTGGTCTTCTATGACCTCTACAATACGCACAACGTCCTCGAAATTGAACCGCACTGGATCGACTACGCCTGGCGCCCTGCCAACAATATCAACGACACCGGGCTCCCTGAGCCGCCGCCCCTCAGGCCCGATGGACGCAACGACGTCGGAAACCAGTTTTACAGTACGAGCTATGCGCCGCTTCGCGCCCTTCATCGCGCCTACATCCTGCACACTCTCGATGAACTGGGCGACCTGCCGAATATAATTTTTGGGGTTGCGTACCAGTATGCCGGCCCGCTCTCCTTTCAACAGTTCTTCCAGGACACGGTGCGTGAGTGGGAGCATAGACACGGACGCACTATTCGCATTGCGCTGACTACAAGCAAGCAGACAACTGACGCCATTTTGTCCGATCCGATTCGCTCCCGGCAGGTGGCCGTGGTGGATATGCGCTACTGGGAGTATCGCCCTGACGGCTCGTTGTTTGCACCCAGGGCTGGAGAGAATCATGCCTTCCGCGAGTTGATCTCAGAAGCTTTCCCCGGATACACGGATACTCCGCCTCCAACCACGCCGCAGCAGGTGTATCGCGAGGTGCGCGAATACCGTGATCTTTATCCTGACAAGGCGCTGATGCCTATGGAAGACGGAGCCGGCGCCTTCCCGATTCTGATGGGAGGCGCAGCGTCGGAGTCAGCCCTCCGCTCGAGGCCGCCGGCTCCACCGCCTTCCCCGCTACAGCAAGCCACCGCCATGTATCCGCTGCCAACCTCCCCAGCGGAGTCATCTTCAAGGATCGACACAAATGCAGTTCTTGATCGCTTCGTGCATACCTATCTGGCCACGGACCTGATGAAGATGTCGCCAAAAGACGGATGGGTGGCCGCCCCGGAGCGAACCTGGGTGCTCGCCGGCGGCGCTGCAGAGCCTGTGCTGATCTATTCGCTTTCTGGCCCAGCCATCCTGCTCGTGACCTCTCTGCCCGCCCCAACCTACCATGCCATCTGGTTCGATCCGCGTACCGGAGCCACGCAAGAGATGCCGCGTGCTTCGGGCGCTGCTTGGACTCAGCTAACCAAGCCTAACGATCAGGACTGGGCGCTGTTGTTGCTCCCCGATAAACAATGAACAACCCAGAGATCTGTCACGCGGCACTCAAATCGAGATCGTAAAGAAGCTGGAGGCGGGCGTCCTTCCGGCACGCCGAGTCATACCGCCATCGTATTTTTCATGGCGGCGACTGGACAGGTAACGATGTGACGCAGTTCAGCCCGCAAACGAGGCAACTGGCGCAGCGCGGCGTGTTGGTTGTGAACGTTCAGTACCGCCTGGATGCGAAGGGCCCAGTATAGAGAGTCCCCAGGTTTGCCTGGAAGATGCAACGTCTGCCATGCGCTGGGCGCGCTTGTGTGCCAAGGAATTGCAAATCGATCCAGACAGGATTGTCGCGAGCGGCGGCTCCGCGGCGGTTATCTGGCCGCAGCCACGGCGCTGGTTCCGGGCTGGGACGATCCGCAGGACAACTTGGTTATTTCACCCAAGCCGAACGCTCTTGTGCTCTTCTTTCCGGTCGTCAACGTCGGTCCGGAGGCTTACGATCAGCATCGCTTCGGCTACGCCCCGCGCAAGTACTCGCCCGAAGCGTACATCAGCAGGAATTCGCCTCCGACGATTATCGAAGGCGGCGGCGCTGACAAGCTGGTGAAGCCGGAGATATTGAAGGACGCCTCTGGGGTAAACGCGGTTGGCCCCACCATATTTTGCGCCATGATTCACCACCCGATGACAGAGAAATAATGCGGCAGCATGCTCGCTGGGACGACCTGCAAGCCTTCTCCTTCATCCCACTCCCCCAGCAGTTCACAAAACGCTTTGTCAACGGATAGCCCAGAGCCTCCTTGATCGACCGCTTCGGAACTTAGGTGTTGGGTTGTTTGACTCACCCCGTCGTTCTGCCTATCGACACCCAGTTGTCAGCACGGTATCGGAGACCGCCAGAGCTGGCCTTCTTGTTTTCTCGGTCGGCTCACTATGGATAGGAGTCGATTAGAAAAAGTGATTAGCCAGCCCAAGCGTCGTGATGTGCAGATCGCGGTCCGGTGATTTAGCCTCCACGTGCCGCGAGCAATCCTCGCTCCGAGCTGACTGCGGTCAACGGCTATCTTCAACCACTTCTATGGCCCTGACACTGGCATAGTTGATGATAGGTGAAAATGAAATCAGGAGTTTCCCCTGGCCGTTCGGCTGTAGCCCATGGAAGGTCTCTTTCAAAACGCGCGAGTAACCAGCCTCTTGGAAGATATCTAAGTTATGGAGCAGCATCGCCCCGTTGCAACTTACGTCGAAAACCCTCTTACCTGGACTATGAAACCATGTCTCAGCAAAATAAAGCGTGAGACTGTAACGACCAGGTGGCACCGGAATCGCATAATAGAAATTGCCAAGTCTCGCGACATTGAAGAGATCGGGGTCGGCCGTCTCCGTTAGAGGATCGCCTGCACTGAACAGTTGACCGCCGACATAAAAGGCGTCAGGGCTCCAGCGGTTGCCGAGTTTATCCGTGTAATAGAAGGGAGCGGCGTGGAGTCGAATGGGAGGGATCTTGCCCTCAATCTCTGGCAGAAGCTCGATTCCATTCACGAGAGCCTGGGACTGTAGAGCAGTGAATTGCAGGTGTAACTTGCCATCCTGCGCCGCCGTAATGTCTTTGAAGGCGCGTACCGTGGTCG
>JAJZGF010000307.1 GCA_021805025.1 Acidobacteriota bacterium | reverse complement strand
GGCGTCGTAAACATAGCCCACCATCCACGTCATGCCATCCACAGCATAACCCTTCACCGCGCAAACATGCCCGTCGCCATCGTACAGGTACTGGTTCGCGCCGTGGCTACTTCTGCCGCTTCGGAGCATCTTCAAAAGCCTCTGGATCGGCCTTCCGCAGCTCGCCAAGAAACTGTTGATACTCCGCGTCGCCACGCTTCAGCTTGCTATAGTCCACGTCCTGGTAATACTGGCTGAGGTAGTCGAACGCATACGCCGCATACCAGGGGATTTCTTTGTCTGGATGCTTCGAGTCGATGAGGGGATTGTTGATTGGCTTGCCCTGCGCCACCGCCCACGCGAACGGTGCCTCGCGGATGTCGTACCCCGCCAGGTACATCTGGCGGATGCCGAGACGCATGGCCTGCTCATATCTAGAAATAGTGATGGCGGCTTGGTCAACGTCGGCACCAAGGCTAATTCTCGCAAGATAGCTATGTTTCTGGAGCACCACGCTAATTTCATAAGAAAGAATAAACGCCAACTGTGCCTCGCAATCCAGGCGCTCCAGGGTGGTCAAGGGGATTGCAATATGAGCTTGCCCCCGGAAAACGTCTCTCATAGCGAGCTGTTGTAATCGCGAAGAGGAGACTGAGATGGAGAAGGCGATACGGCGTAGGTACACACTGGAGTACAAGCAGGAGGCGGTTCGGCTGGTGACTTCTGGTCAGAAGGTGTCGGCGGCGGCGAAGTCTCTGGGCATCGTGGAGCAGACGCTGGCCAACTGGGTGAAGGCGGACAAGGCTGGCCAGTTGCGTGGGCTGAGCAGTGAGCAGTTGAGCGCGGAGCGGATGGAGGTCATCCGTCTGCGGGCGGAGCTGGCGCGGGTGACGATGGAGCGGGACATCCTGGGAAAAGCCACGGCGTACTTCGCGAAGGCGCAGCGATGAAGTACGCCTGGATCGAGAAGCACAAGTGGCGTTGGCCGGTGTGCGCGCAGTGCCGGGTTCTGGGGGTGAGCGCTTCGGGATATCGTCAGCACCTGGCGCGGCGGAAGAAGATCCTCACGCGCCGCCATCTGAGCGAGACGGCCTTGCTGGTGGAGATCCGCGCGGTCCACGCCGAGGCGCGCGGAGCCTATGGTTGGCCCCGCGTGTGGCGGCAACTGAAGGCCAGCGGAGTGCGCGTGGGCAAGCGCCGGGTGCAACGGACGATGCGGCAGAACGGCTTGCAGGGCCGGGGCAAACGACGTTTTCGCGTAGCCACCACCGACAGCAACCATGCGTTGCCCATCGCTCCAAACCTGCTCGCGCGCAACTTCAACGTCCCTGCGGCGAACACCGTCTGGGCGGGTGATATGACCTATATCTCCACCGGCGAAGGGTGGTTGTATCTGGCCGTGGTGCTGGACCTGTTCAGCCGCCGCATCGTGGGCTGGTCGATGGGGCCTGCGATCACGGCGGAGCTGGCCTGCCGCGCGATCGACATGGCATGGCACAGCCGAGGGCCCGCTGCCGGGCTGATCTTCCACAGCGACTGCGGCAGCCAGTATGCCAGCCATCGCTACACCGAGCTCCTTGCCGAGCATGGAATAAGAGCTTCCATGAGTGGCAAGGGCGACTGCTGGGACAACGCCTGCTCGGAGACGCTGTTCGGATCGTTGAAGGTCGAACGGCTGCACGGCATGACCTTCCACAACCACAGGGAGGCCAAAGACGCCACGCTCGACTGGCTGCTCTGGTACAACCGATCAAGAATGCACTCCACACTCGGCTATCTCAGCCCAGCTCAGTTCGAACAGCAAGCCAACGTTCGACAACTTGCCCCCGCAGCCTGACCGCGATGGCTCAACCGCAACCGGACGAAAGTCCAAAACCAGTACGCTTATGAGCGACGCATTCTGAGGGCAAGGTCAGCTATGGTGTTTTGATTGCCACCAACGTCGGCGGAGTTCCCGTAGAACTGCCGCTGTTGTTGGGAGAGCAACTCTACCAACTTCGTTCGGCGCTGGATGCATGCATCTACCAGGCAACGATCTATGGAACGATGCAAGATCCTCCCCCAAATGAAGGAAGACTGGAATTTCCCATTACGCACGATGCAACAGAGTGGCCGAATCTGGCCAAACGGAGATTGTCCGCTCTTCCCAAGCCGATTCAAGATGCGATTGAACGCGTGCAGCCATATAAGAATCTCTCCCTGTCATCCGAAGAGACGGTCAAAAGCGTGAATCGGTCCCTGGGAATTTTGCATGACCTTGCCCGCAAGGATAGACACAGAAGACTTCACGTTGTCGGCTCTTATTCGCTGGGCTTGAACCCGCAATTCCTTCTCCCCGTGGGTACCGCTCTGGAATGGTTAGAGATACTCCCGGCGTCCGTGTTGGAAAACGGATCAGTGTTGGCGAAGTTTCGCCTGAAGGGCTATACGAGCGGTCAACAGATATCAGTCAACCCCCAACTAAAGACCAATTTTGGATGTACGGAACCACCCGTCCCCTGCCACCCGACAGACACCTTTGATCGTAGACTTGTCGAGATGATTAATGCAGTTGGCTCGGTCATTGCAGCGTTCGAGTTGCACTATTGATGACTAAGGCATGAAGGGGAAAGATGACCTTGCCCTCAGAATGCGTCGCTCATAAGCGTACTGGTTTTGGACTTTCGTCCGGTTGCGGTTGAGCCATCGCGGTCAGGCTGCGGGGGCAAGTTG
>JAJZGF010000119.1 GCA_021805025.1 Acidobacteriota bacterium | reverse complement strand
TACTGGTGCGCGCACTGCCATACGTGGCGGCGGAGACCTGCTTTGCCCTGAAGGGTGGCACGGCAATCAATCTCTTTGTCCGAAATCTCCCCCGGCTCTCCGTGGATATAGATCTGGTTTACCTGCACATCGAGGATCGCGAAACCTCGCTTCTTGGAATCCGATCATCCAGCATCAACTGCCGAACATGGGTCACAATAAACCTCCTGTGAGCCACACCTTAAACCGGCGATAAAACCACTCGAAGGCCCACGCCGCAGCGTCCGTCGTGCCAGCGACTTAGTCCAAACGCCCATCCAGCCGGAAATGGGCTTTCGACGACGGTCCTCCAAACAAGCCGCCCTGAGCTGACGGCCCTTGCATGTATTAGCTCAGTTGTCTACTGTGGTCTCATCTTCCGGCCAGAGCGGCGGCTGAATTGCGCGAGTACGCTCGTATCTGAGGTCGGCGAGTATTCGGGACCAGTGAAGGATGCTGCGCTCTGCCCGTCCCAGTCGCTGTTGCGCTTCCTTGAGCTTGCGTTCAGCGTAGCGCATTCGACGACGCCGGATTCGGTCGAGTTGTGGATCCTTGGGCATGCAGAGTCTCAAAACTGAATACAAGAATATTACGTGCAATCGCAAATCATCATCGGTTCGTTTCCTTCAGGCTGCTCAGGAGCCCCGAATACCTCTTCCTTGACTGTTCATTTCGAACCGCTAGACCCATGGCCTTTTTCTGTCCCACGACAACGAGCAGCCGCTTAGCACGGGTGATGCCGGTGTAAATAAGATTGCGTTGGAGCAGCATATAGTGCTGCATGGCCACCGGGATGACCACAGCCGGGAACTCCGAGCCTTGCGCCTTGTGGATTGTCACCGCGTACGCCAGCGAGACCTCGTCCAATTCCCCGGTAGTGTCCTAATTTGAGTTTTCCTCGGTGCTCTCGTCGTGCATTTCGAGTTCTTGGTCTTTTTCTCTCATCCGTTGTTTAAGAGTAGAAGGCCATATCCACGCAATCACGACCGCTCCGAATAATGGAATTGCGAACTTCATTCGGGTCTCTTCGGTGTCGTAGAGTAAAACGGTAACCAGCAGGCCCAGCAGGCCGAAACGGATACCCTGTGGCCATGACTGACAGGCAGCAGAAAATGCCGGTAAAACGGGCCTCCGCAAAGCGGAAATCCAGGGACGTTTTTGGCCACCTGGGCAAACGGGACAAAACTGCGCTTCGCGCCGGTCTCTACGCCCGCGTTTCGACCAACGATCAGCAGACGTTGCCCATGCAGCTTCGCGCCCTGCGCGAGTATGCCGCCCGGCGCGGCTGGACCACTACGATGCAGGTGAAGGAAGTTGGATCCGGCGCTGCACAGCGCAAAATGCGGGAGCAACTGATCGACGCCGCGCGGCGTCGCGAGATCGATGTCGTACTGGTCTGGCGCCTGGATCGCTGGGGCCGATCGGTCACCGACCTGCTCGTCACCCTCACGGAACTCGAACATCTCGGCGTCGGCTTCGTGTCACTCACCGAGGCTCTCGATCTGACCACGCCTGCCGGCCGCGCCATGGCCGCGCTGCTTGCCGTCTTCGCCGAGTTCGAACGCGAGATCCTCCGCGAACGGGTCCGCGCCGGACTCGACCATGCCCGGCAGAACGGCAAACGCCTCGGCCGTCCCCTCACCGCCGCCCTCCACGCCGATCAGATCCGCAAACTCCGTCGCTCCGGCCTCAGCAAATCCCAGATCGCCCGCCAACTCAACATCGGCCGCACTTCCGTGCGCCGTATCTTATCATCGAAAAAGAGCTGACATGGCAACCAAGAGAATCAACACCGCAGAGGACATCTATCAGATCAAGGTCACACTGCTCGGAACCAAGCCGCTGATCTGGCGACGCCTGCTTGTTCCCGCATCGATGACCCTGGCGAAGCTGCACGATGTGTTGCAAATCGCGATGGGATGGCAGAACGGGCATATGCACGAGTTCCGTCTCGGCCAACGATACTTCGGTAAGCCAGACCCTGAATACCGGAGCATGGGGATGGATCCGGTCGAAAACGAGCGCACCGTGCGTCTTTCCGATGTGCTGCGGAAGACCGGGCCCAAACTGATCTACACCTATGATCTTGGCGATAGCTGGGAACACGCCATCGTCCTGGAGAAACAGCTTCCCGTTGACCCGACTGCAAAATATCCTGTCTGCACGGATGGCCAACTCGCCTGTCCGCCTGAAGACTGCGGGGGCATCCCAGGATTTTACGATCTCGTTGAGGCCATCGCTGACCCCAAACACGAACAGCACAAGGAACTGAGAAACTGGCTCGGCTATGACTTCGACCCCATAGACTTCTCGATCGACAGCGTCAACCAGATGCTCTTACCCGCTCGCCCTCGCGGCAAAACTGCAAAGAAATAGACCGTCTTCCTCGACTACGCTGGCTTGCCGAAAACACACGAAGAAGAAGGTCGACCCGAAGACGGCGCAGGTTGCGCTGCGTCAGAGCGATGCTAGATTCACTCTGGACAAGTACACTCAAACCGACAAAGACGAGCTCCTGGCCGCGCAGAACCTGATGCTCGATGCAATCTTCAAGACCGAGCCCCGGGCAATTCAGTAGCTTTGGGTGAAACCTTGGGTGAAAAAGAGGGGAAATCTTGGGCTATCATGCAGCTTAAGCTATTGATAATAATATGGTAGGCACGATTGGATTCGAACCAACGACCTCTTCCGTGTCAAGGAAGCGCTCTAACCAACTGAGCTACGCGCCTGCGTTGTGGACCCTATTAGTCTAGCAGGAACCCGGTTTGAGGAAAAGGCTTACTCCCTTCCCACGCAAGATGAGCCTGAAGGAGTCTGAGCGGGCAAGCTGAGGATGGATGATCAGCGTGCTTGGAGCAGAGAAGTTGAGCTTGGTTGAGATCGGGGCATTTCCTGGTGTCTTGAAGAGTGTGCGATTTGCGGGTTGCGGTCGCGCGGAGATTTGCGGCTGGATGGAAGGCCTGCTCTGCCATCAGGAGTATCCGCTTCAAGGTCGGCGCACCAAAGAGTTTCTGCGGGCCTTATCGAGCGCATGACCGGCTTCAGCCGGGCGCAGACCACTCAGCTGATTGGTGACTATCTTCGCACCGGGCGGGTTGCGGCTGACGTGGAACTGCCAGCCGTCGCCGACAAGGCGCATGAGAGCTTGAGCGGCTCCGCCACGCAGCATGTTCTCAAGCGCGAGTCCAAAGTTTCCGCCGTGTCCTCGCCAGTCAGCGTGCAGAGGAGCAGGGCATGATTGAAAACTTCGCCACCTCCCTGCCTTTACAGATGCTCCTCTCGGCCGCCTTCGGCTTCCTCGCCTGCGACGTTCGCGGCGACAACCGCCACCATCGGAAGTGTCTCGATCAGGCCAACGACGAACTCCGCTATCGGCTCTACGAGGTCCGCGTCGCCGCATATCCGATCCACCGGAAGCTGAAGCAGCAGCGCGGCATCCTCAACGACATCCAAATTTACCTTGCGGCTGCGACAAAAGCCCTCGAAAACGCCTATCCTGGTCCCCAACAAGATCAACGGCCGGATCTCACCAATCGAGCTGCGTCAAAACGCGTACATTCAGATATACCGCACCCGTTGATAGATCTCCATGAGCGCATGGTGATAAATCACGCGTCAATAGCTGCTCGAGGGGTCGCTCCAGAAGGGCGGTATCTGTATACCTATGAGCACAAGACGTGCAAAGTCATATTGTCGTGAGAATGGAACTCCAACTCGGTCGGGCAACGCCTGATGCGAACTCGCTGAGATTTCAGGAATGAATCAAGTCAGGATGATCTTTCGAGCCTCTCCCTCCGGGTCATCCACCATGCGGCATTCGTTATCCCAGACCATCGTCTTATTCGTTTCCGGATCGGTAGGTGACCAATTCAAGCCCGGTATGTTCGGGTTTCCAGTTGCGGCAAACGCGGCCCAGGACGCCGCCATCTTCTTTGCCAATGCCTGCGCCTCCGGAGTGTTTCCGGTTCCCTGCTCGCATCGCTTGGTGTTATCAAAACAGAATTGAAGGTCCGCAGTGTGCCACGCACCAGCCACCCCATCGAGAATCTGCGTCTGCCACGTGAAGTAGTACGCGTACGCCGGCGCCCCCTTCAGTTCGTGCTTCAATCGCGCCATCTTCACCACGTTGTTGCGCATTCCAAGCCCGTTCAATCCCGGGGTCCCACTGCACATGTACGACAACGTCTGGATCTTTTTCTCCGGATACGCCTTCTTCAGCGCGGCGACAATCGCCGTTGCTTTATCCGCGCCATATGTCTTCGAAAGATTTGCGTGCCACTCCTCCTCTGTCGGACGCGAGGACATCTGATTGCCCTCTTCGCTCACCGACCCTACCAACATTGGCACATTCTTCGAAATCTCCGGAGCGGCATCGAAGAATGACCGCATGTTGATCACTTTCCCGTCAACGCAAGGCGACCAACCCACGCGCGGCGTACCCGGCGCGCCCGGCCCCATCATGGGCCGCCCCGGCGGATTGATCTTCGCTGCCGCGGCATTACCTGCGGCAAACAGCTTCGGCCACTCCATCTTCTGCAAAGCCCCGATGTCATTCGCCGCAAGCCCGAGTTCCTTCATCACCTGCCGGGCCAGTTCCTTTTGCTGATCCCTGCTCGGAATGTTCCCGCCGCCGCCCGACTGCGCCGAAGCACGATGGAACAGCCCCACAGCCGAAGGCATGCCCATCAGGGTAGTCACCTTCGATCCACCACCCGACTGTCCGTAGATCATCACCCGATCGGGATCGCCCCCGAAGTTCTCGATATTCTCTTGAACCCATTTCAGCGCCGCCACCAGGTCCGTCATCCCCACGTTCGCGGAATCTTCATACGCAGAACCCCCGATCTCCGCGGCATCGAAGAATCCAAGAATATTGAGGCGATGATTCACCGACACCTGCACTACATCATGGTGGCGCGCAATCTGTGCGCCCTCGTGCGACGGCAGCTCGTAGGACGATCCGAAGCTGAACCCACCCCCATGCATATAGAACATCACCGGCCGCTTCCCTGTGAGGCTCGGCGTCCAGATGTTCAACTTCAGCATGTCCTCGCTCTGCCAGCCGTCGTCCCAGTCAAAGAGAAACGTCTGCTCGATGCCGGTCCAGGTATGCAGATTTTGCGGGCAGTTTGCTCCGTACACCAGGGCTGGATACTCGCCCGCCCACGGTGCGGGTGGCTTCGCTGGAAGCCAGCGATTCTCTCCGGCCGTAGTTGCGCCATAGGGAACACCTTTGAACGTCAGAACACCGCCATCCACAAACCCGCGCACCTTCCCGTATTGCGTCTTCGCAACCGCCGAGCGCGGCGTAGAGACGTTGCCGGGTTCCTGGTGCGCCGCGGTCTTGATGCTGTCGGATGCGAGTGCAGAATCGCCCGCAACAACACCGATTCCGGCGGTGGCCGAAAGAAGCAGTGCCTCGCGGCGAGTAAGAATACGCCTCGAAGATTCGGACATGAATGACTCTCCTTCTCTATTCGGGCAACGCATACTGGCCATCAATGTGGAAGTGTCCAGTCGCGACTGGTGCGGCTGTGCCAGGCTGGCCTCCGCCGATGCTGATCGAGTAATCTCCTTGAGCGATGATGGGATTGCCATCCTCGGTCACCATTTCAAGATCGCGCGGCTTCAAATCGAAATGGACCTTCTGGCCGGCGCCAGCATCGAGATGAATGCGCGTAAATCCGCGGAGAGCTACATTGGGTGCACCTTTCACTGGCGGGAACTTGAGGTAGAGTTGCACCACCTCATCTCCTGCGAGGTTGCCAGTGTTTGTCACCGTCACGTCCGCGCCAATCGGTTGTCCGGCGGCGATTGCTCCCTCTGGCACACTCAGATCGCTGTAGCTGAACTTCGTGTAGCTGAGCCCATAGCCGAAGGGATAGAGCGGCTTGCCGCTGAAGTAGCGGTAGGTCCGGTTTGCCATTCCGTAGTCTTCGAAGTTGGGCAACTGGTCGACTCCCTTGTAGAACGTGACGGGTAGCCGGCCTGCGGGATTGTTCTTGCCGCTTAACGTCTCCGCCACAGCGGCGCCGCCCTCTTCGCCTGGATACCAGGCCTCAAGAATCGCGTTGGCATGTTCGTTGATCCAATTGACGGCAAGCGCACTGCCATTCATGAGAACGACTGCGAGAGGCTTGCCCGTTGCCGCCACAGCCTCTACGAGGTCTTCTTCGGGCTGAGGCAGATCAATGCTGGTGCGATCTCCGCCGAGGAAGCCCGGTTCGCTAATCGGCATCTCTTCGCCTTCGAGCTGACTGGTGATTCCGACAACGGCGATGACCGCGTCGGCGTTCTTCGCAGCCGCAATCGCCTCCTGCGAGGGAGCGTTGTTGACCTTAGCCCAGATCAGTTCCGCATGTGGCTTGCTGTTGCGCGTACCATACGAGATTTCGATCGCGACCTTGCGACCTTTCTCAAGGTGAACGCGGCCGACTGCAGAGGAAAGTCCTCGCGTGCCGCCGCCAAAGGCCATCGCCACCTGCTTCTCGTCAACGGCAACTCTGCCGAAGCCCTCGCAGCGCACACCAAGCAGAAAGTCGCCCGATTCCGTCGGCGTTAGAAATCCCGACCATTGCACGCCGAATGTCTTTTTGCCGGCGACTTCTGATGGCACGTTGGCTTCAGCGAGTTTCACGTTACTCTCCGTGCGACTGACGATCGTGGGACTATTTGGACCGCCGGGACCTCTGCGCATGCCTTCGTTGTAGTCGGCCTTCAGACCGGGCTTGCCGTCAGGAGTCGTCAGAAGAGCGTCAGGGATTGGGTTCCCCTCCGTGCGAAGGAACTGCGTTCCAGGGACGAAGGTGATGGTTGCGTTGGGGAATTCAGCCTTGAGCCCGTCGATGATCGACACGATATGCGTGGGCTGACCGGCGTAGTTGCCGATGAGCGGCCGGGTTTGGTCGGCAAGGGGCCCCACCACAGCGATCTTCTTCATCCCGAATTTCAGTGGAAGAAGTCCGTCGTTCTTCAACAAGACCATGGACTCGTTCGCGAGCTTCCGTGCCTGCGCGCGGTGTTCTGCACTGTCCAGCTCCTTCTCATCGATCTTCGTGTAAGGGACTATCTCAGGAGGATCGAACATGCCCAGCTTGATCCTCGCGGTAAACAAACGAATCAAAGCGGTATCAAGAGCGTTTTCGGGCAGGTATCCCTGCTGCACGGCATCGATGTAAGCTTTCTCGACCGGCTCGCCAAAGCGCGAAGTGAACGTAACGCACTCGTTGTCCATGCCGCGCATGACCGAAATCGCCGCGCCTCGCGCTTGTGTCGGCTCGTAGCGATGGTTCGCTGCTACATCTCGCACCGCATCGCAGTCGGAGACGACGTATCCCTGAAATCCCCATTTGCCGCGCAGTTGATCTTGTAGCAGGTACTGGTTAGCACACGCCGGCTGGCCATTGATCGCGTTATAGGCACACATGACCGATCCCGCTTTGCCTTCCACGACGGCAGCGCGGAATGCGGGCTCATACGTATCAACCTCATCATGCTTACTCACGTCTACATCTGCGAAATGGCGCGTGGGTTCGGGTCCGCTGTGCACGGCATAGTGCTTCGGCGTCGCGATGGCGAGGTAATACTTGGGGTCGTCGCCCTGCAAACCGGTTACGTACGCAACACCCATGCGGCCGGTGAGGAAGGGATCCTCGCCGTAGGTCTCTTGTCCCCGGCCCCAGCGGGGGTCGCGGAAGATGTTGAGATTGGGCGACCAGAAGTCGAGGCCCCCCATGATGCCGGTGTGCCCTTCGCGCAGATTCTGCACATGCTTGATTCGGCCTTCAATGCCGATCTGTGCCGCCATGGTGTGAATGCCCGGCGCATCGAATGTGGCGGCCAGGCCGACGGGTTCCGGATACTCGGTCACGCCTTCGTTGATGACGCCGTGCAGAGCCTCACTCCACCACTGATAGGCTGGAATCTTCAGCCGCGGCACTTCCGCAGAATTGTTCTGCATCTGCGTAGCTTTCTCCGCCAGCGTCATCCGGCGCACCAGGTCAGTCGCGCGCTGCTCGGGCGAGAGCTGCGGATTCATGTAGGGCAGATTTGCTGAGTCCTGCGCGATTCCAATGTTCGCGGCAGACACGAGGAGCAGCGCTCCCAGGCAAGCAACAATGCATTCGAATAGTGGTGTTGCGCGGTGCTTCATCGAGCTTCTCCAGATTCGTTTTGATTTCGAGCGGGGCGTATCTTTCAAACGGTTATTGCTTCTGCATCCTATTGCGCGCTGCTTTTCTTGAAAAGCAGGGGCGTGAACTGATTCAGGTAGTCTCTCCAGTTGTTCCAGGCGTGGAAGCCGGCGCTTTGATGCTGCTCCACGTCAATTCCGGCTTTCCTGAGAATGGCGACCGTGGCATCGGTGTTCTGAAGCGCAATATCGTATTGGCCGGCATCCACCCAGAAGAGTCGGAACCGATTCCCCGAGGCGCGGTACTGCGCCACATCGGTATCCTCTTCTTCCTTCTGCGCATTCGGGAACCAACCTGAGCTGAAGATGCCCACCCACGCAAAGTCCGCCGAATCGTCGAGCGCGATGTCCAGTGCTTGCAGGCCGCCCATGGAAAGCCCGGCAATCGCTCGATGATCGCGGTCGGCGATGGTGCGGTAGTGCGCGTCAATGAACGGCAGAACCACCTTCGTCAGATCGTCGTTGAAGGCGTCGTGTCCCATACGAACGCTGGGCGTGAGCCAGAAGTCGGTCGAGATGTGGCCAGCCGGCATCACGATCATCATTGGAGCGGCCTTGCCAGCGGCTATCAGATTGTCAAGAATGGCTCCCGCTCGTCCGACTGTGCCCCAGGAATCATCGGAGTCGCCTCCGCCGTGAAGCAGATAGAGCACTGGCAGCCGTGCGGTTCCGCTTTCATAACCGGGCGGCGTGTAGACGTGCATGCGGCGCTGGCCTCCGGTCGCCGAAGAGTCATAATAGACTGCCGAAATCGCGCCGTGCGGTACTCCCGCCTTGTACTCCATGAACTCCGCACCCGGAACATCGTACATGCTTGAAGAGTGAGTCAGCGATTGCGATGTGAGTGGATTGCGTGGGTCCGTGGTGCTTACGCCATCTACGGTGAAGGTATAGCGATAGGTCCCAGGCTCTATGGGACCGATGACGGCTTCCCAGATGCCTTGATCGCCCTTTGCCATCGCTACTCCGCCCTGGTATTTGCTCGCCTCTTGAGGTGTGATACGCGGTGTGGCCTCTGGCCCCTCGGCATGCAGCTTCACCTCTGTCGCGTTTGGCGCCCAGAGGCGGAATCGAACATGGTGATCGGGCATCACTTCGACGGATTTGAGAGTGTCGTTCGGTGTGGGCGCGGGCATCTGCATTGCAGGCCGGTTGGTTGGCTGCTGTGCCGCTTGACCAAACGCCGAGAGAGACACACACAGTCCGGCGACGACTTGCAACTTGCCGGTAATTCGCTTACCCAACCTCATCTTTACCTCCTCTGTGAGCCGGCCAGATGTCATAGTCTTGACCCTTGAGCGCGTGCTAGCGGCAGCCCTCTGTAAAGCAGAGATTCTTGCTGAAGAACGGTATTACGTGGTTCTGGAATCGGTCGGCTACGGCGCTGGTGTGCGTGCCGGAATATACTTCGAAGCTGTTGGCGATTCCGTACTTGTCGAGCACATCATGCAGCTTGCCAGTGTCGGTGCGCAGGCCATCCTGGTCGCCGACATCGATGGAGATTGCCTTGTATTGCTTCAGATTGGCGATGTATTGATCGATGAATACGAGCGGAGCATTGGCCGTGAATTTCGCCATGACGTCGGGCTGGGGCTCGCCGTCTTTCGTCGGCAGATCGAAGTAGAGCGGCGGGTTCTTCGGATCGGGAGCCCACGCCGCTGCCGTCGCAAAGATAGCGGAGCCGAACCCCGGCGATGCGGCTGCCAGATCGGAGGGCGATTTCGCAGCGGCAGCCTTCTTTTCGTTGGCGATCGCGCGCTCCTTCATCTGATCGGCGGGCCCGGGGCCTCCGCCGGTCATGGGCGACAGGCAGCAGGGGCTCATGATGTAGAGTGCTCCGAATACGTCAGGATGCTTCATGCCGATGCGGGAGGCACCGTAGCCGCCCATCGAGTGGCCGACCAATCCTCTGCTCTGCCGATCCGGGATGGTGCGGTAGTGCGCGTCGATGTAAGAAACAACATCGCGCGCGACATAGTTCTCAAAATCACCTGTCGTTGCAGAGCTTGAATACATTGAGCCGTTGTAAATCGTCTTGGAATCGGGCAGCACGACGATCATCTCCTTCGACCCTAGCGCGAATGCCCCTTCAACGGTCTGCGGCACGTGAATCTCGTGAGTCCACTGCTCGGCGCCGATCGAGTACCCGTGTAACGCATACACAACGGGATAGCGGCGCTTCTTGTCTTTCTCGTAGCTGGGCGGAAGGAGGACGAAGGCCTCGCGATCGACTGCGTCGCCTTCGAGATTTCCTTCCAGTGCCGCGCCGTGAATCTTGATGCGTTCGACGGTCACGGGTTTGGCGCCAGACACCACCTCCGGGACTATAGTTTGCACCTGGGCGCGGAGCTGGGCAACAGGCGTGATCGCAATCGCGAACGCGCACGCAAGCATCAGTTTCGTTGTTATCATTTGGCCCTCTCTCAATCGGAGCTACTGCACCGGGTAGGAGTAAATGTTCACACTGAAGGGGCGCACGGTAACGGTATCCGGCAGAGAGCCGAGCGACTGCCCCTCGACCTCCACCTCGGGCGCCCTGCCCACCTGCACCGTTGCATCGATCTTGTCCGGAGCCATGCGCCACAGCTTCCCGGCATTTGCGAGTTTCGTTCCGTTGATTGTGAGCTTGATCCTCTGCTCGGAGTCCGACGGGTTGAGTACCGCGATGGTAAACGCCTTGCGATCTTCGGTGAAGGCCGCGACGACATCCAGCGGATAGGTCGGGCTGCCGGGATTGACTGCGGGCTGATCGCCTCCAGCCGGAAATGCAGGCTTCGGTTGCGGAGAGTCTCCTGTCACCTCGACGGGAATCGTGCCGAAGTGATCGCGGTACATCTTGAACAGCATCCCGGTGGGATTGAGAATGGCGTCGGTCCGAGTCTCGCTCATCATCGCCGTTGCGAAGGTAAATGCGCCCATCTGAAACACGTCAGAATGCCGGAACATCTCGTGGAATGCCCACGCGTAGGCCGGCACGGTCTTGTAGGAGTTTGGACCGCCGCCGAAGTAGGCCCACTCATCAATGGCAATCGGGACCGGCTTAGCGCGCAGCGCGGGGATCCTCTTCAGGTATTCCTGATAGTGCTCATACTTCGCGCGAACCTGCACTGCCGGGGCACGCTGCCACTCGATGAACGAAAGTGGCGGATCGATAGGTACCTTCTTCTGCAGCTTCATATCGGTGTGCTCTGTGCCCGAGGCATAGTAGTGCTCGCTGACCATATCGATGTTGTCGAGACAGTTGAGCAGCAACTGGCCTGTCCAGTCGGCCGAAGATAGATAGTCAGGCACATACTGGCCGTTGATGCGGCGAGACTGATCTGCGCCCTCCATCACATCGGGCATCGCGCCACCCGCAATGAGCTTGATGGACGGATCAACCTTGCGCATCTCCTTGGCGAAGAGATTGTGTTTGAGCTCGAACTGCGGAAGCGACATGGCGCCCATCTGGTAGTTGCCCCACGGCTCATTGCCTATGCCCCAGAACTTCACGCCATACGCCGCGGGGTGGCCATTTTCCGCACGCCACTTGCCCATTGGCGTTGTGGACGCGCCATTGGTGTATTCGACCAGTTCGCGCGCCGACCACGCATCGCCGAAGCCCGCGTTCACCGTGATGTAGGGATCGACGCCAAGCAGGCTGCACAGCGCGAGAAACTCATCGGTGCCCACATCGTTTGGCTGCACCGCCGACCAGACC
>JAJZGF010000118.1 GCA_021805025.1 Acidobacteriota bacterium | reverse complement strand
TCAGTGGGCCACCTCAGCCGCGGAGGCGCGCGGGCTGTCGGGAGGTCTCCCGTTTTCATCCAGCTTGCCGAAGATCATCTTGCCGCTGGCGGTCTGCAGCACGCTGGTAACGGAAATGTCCACGGTGCGGCCCATCATCTTGCGCGCGTGGTCCACCACAACCATGGTCCCATCATCCAGATACCCGACGCCCTGGTTGAGTTCCTTGCCTTCTTTGAGGATGAGAACCGACATGCGCTCGCCCGGCAGCACAACGGGCTTGAGGGCGTTGGCGAGGTCATTGATATTCAGGACCTCCACGTGGTGAAGGTGCGCAACCTTATTCAGGTTGAAGTCGTTGGTCACGACTTTGGCCTCCCACTTTTTAGCCAGTTCCAGGAGTTTCAGGTCCACCTCGCGGATGGAGGGAAAGTCGTCGGGCACGATCTGCACCTGGATCTTTGCATTGGATTGCATGCGCTGGAGCATGTCCAGGCCGCGGCGGCCGCGCTGACGCTTGGAGCCGTCTGTGGAGTCCGCCACAGTCTGCAGTTCGCGCAACACAAACTCCGGCACCACCATGGTGCCGTCAATGAAGCCGGCCTCGGCAATGTCGGCGATCCGGCCGTCGATGATCACGCTTGTGTCCAGCACCTTGACGGTGCGGCGCGCAGGCCGCTCCCCGCTGAAGATCATGCCGAGCGCTGTGGGGTTGAGCAGGTCGCCCTTGCTGGCGCCGACCAACAGGCCCACATAGGTCATCAGCAGAAGAACGAAGATCTGCAGAACAGCGGATGTGCTCCCTTCCAGCGGAGCGGAGCGCAGCACCAGGCAGAAGAGTGCCGCCCCGAAGATGCCGAGTACGCTGCCGGCCACCGCTCCAATGAGGCGGCGCAGCGTGAGCGCCCGCACCCGCAACTCGAACACAATGACGGCGGCAGCGGCTAACGCGCCCGTGATGGCCCCTGCCAGCGCGCTCATCCCGAAGGGATGAAGGAAATAGCAAACCCCCGAAAGCACGGCTACAAAAAGAAGCCGGATCAGAACGATATCCATAAAAGACTGCCCCCGCCGATGCTGGAAGTTGCACACCGGTGGCTACAGTTGGCGAGTATGCCTACGCGCCCGCAAGGTCGTCAAGAGGGAGACTGCACGTGCGCCGACCATTGTTTCTATCCGACGAATAAAAGTCCGGGTGGCCGGACTTGTGCCCGTGAGCAGGCTGCGGCGAGCAAGACTGTCTGGGGAGCCGTAACGAACAAGCCCACCCATGCAGCCTGCCGGAAAGGCAGCCTGCATGGGGCTACGATGCGACGGCCAGCTCCGGACTCTGCAGGATGCGGTGGACACCCTTGCGCGGGCCGCGTTTGCGCGCACTCATGATCTTCACCCGTTCCAGAAGATCCTGAGAGGTACAGTTCTTCCTTGCCAGCAGCGCATCGGCGGCGTGCGGCTGTCCGTTGATCTTCTGAGGATCGCAGAGCAAGATCATCGGCACGTGAGATGACATGCCCTTGAGCTGGCGCAAAAGCTGGTCCCCGCTTGCCTGTGCCAATGTTCCATCTGCCAGCACCAGGTCGACAAGATGACTGGCAAACATGTCGACGGCGTCTCTGGAGTTGCTTGCCGAGAGCACACGATACCCATTTGTCGAGAGCATAAAGCTCATGACGGAAAGTTCCTGCTCATTGTCGTTGACGCAAAGAATAATTTTTTTGGGCCTCATGACTGAATTAGGTGCTCCTGATCTTTCTGTGTTCTTCACTCGATTGGCGCGCAATGCCCCGCATCCGCTCTGCGGCGGTCTTGGATCGACAGAACGTTGCGCCTAAAAATCAGCGGTGAGACAGTCTTGACCCGGCTGAACCCGCTCTCGCGTGCGTGTTGACCTTGCGCGGTCCTGGCAGAACGCGCGCAAAGGCACCCAGCATGGCGATACTGCTACCAGGGCAAGAATGCTTTTCCGGAAGGCAGTCTATAGCGCGCTGCCTGCCAGTAAATCCGGTGGAACCACCGGTTGATTTGTTTCAGTTCTTGCAAAGAGTAAGAGTTGCAAGGGTGGTTGGGAAGAGGGAAAGACAGGCGAAGAAAAGTCTGTAAACGAGCAGCCATGCAGTGGAAAACAGTTAGGCCCAACGTGGAGCGGGATTTGCACTGTTAGAACTCTGTTGAAAGCGTGTGTATTACGGCAGGAAAAGCTGTCCCTTTGCAACAAGAACGGTGCTGCCGGCAGCGCGCACATTCGCAACCTTGCCGGAAGCCAGGCTGGCAGTGAGAAATAAATCGCTGGAGCGGCCGATCTCTACGCCCTGGCGGAGTGCAATCATCTGCTCTGAAGGCACGGCGCCGTGGGCAACAAGATAGCTGATGGCGCATCCCGCTGCCGATCCAGTGGCTGGATCCTCGCCGCCGTAGAACTGCATTCGAGCACGGTAGGCGGGCGTCCGGCTGCCGGTTGGGCCCAGCACATAAAACCAGCGGACCCCGCGCGCGCGAAGCCATGGTATAGCCACCTTCTGGTTCACATTGAGCCGCGCCAAACAATCCGCTGAGCGCAGAGCGACGATGGCAAAGGCCGTGCCGGTGGAGACAATCTGCGGGGTGAGCGCTGGATCGAGGTCCTCGAGGCCAAGGCCGGTCAGGCGCGCCACTGCTGCGCGGTCCAGCTCTGCGCCGAACTCGGGATTCGGTTGCGTCATCTCACCGAAGAGCGTGTCGCCGGAGAAGCGCACCGGCACCGATCCCACGTTCAGCGCAAGCGTGACAGTGGAGTGCTGCACAGTTTCAGGCGCACAGAGCCGGAGCACGCTGGCCGTGCCCAGGGTTGGATGACCCGCAAAGTTGAGTTCTTCCTGCGTGGTGAAGATGCGCACGCGCACGCCGTCGGCCCGTTCCACCGCAACGGGCCTGCGCTGTATGAAGGCCGTCTCTGACAGGTTGAATTCGCGAGCAATGGCCTGCATGCGCTCGGCGGCGAGGCTGATCGAGTCAAAGACGACGGCCAGCGGATTGCCCGCGAGAGCCCGGTCAGTGAAGACGTCAACTATAAAGTAGTCCAACTGCGAAGAGCCGAGGGGCGCGATAGTCGACATACCCCAATTATCGGGCCACTCGGCGCTAGAGTGTGCGAGCCGCGAGTGCGGCAGATGGCTTTACAGGAAGACGACCTGCTTGGACTCGCTAATCATCTGGATGAACGATCCTACGCCGACGTAGTCAATGCCGGGATAGTCGATCATCTCTTCTTCCTTGAATCCCATGACGCCCATCGACATTTCGCAGACGTGGATGCGCACGCCAAACTCCGCAGCTTCCTTCATCAACTGCTCCAGCGACTTTACCCCGTGGGCTTTCATTACGGAGCGAATCATCTTTGGTCCGATGCCGGCCATCTGCATCTTCGAGAGAGGCAGCGCTTGGGAGCTGCGCGGCAGCATCCAGCCGAACATCTTGTCGAGAAATCCCTTGCGCGCGGATTTCTTTGGATCGCGGAGCGCGGCAGTGGCCCAGAAGGTAAAGAACATATCCACCTGGATGTCATAGGCGACGGCGCCGAGCGCGATGATGAAGGCGGCGATCGTGGTGTCGAGGTTGCCGCTCATCACGCCGATGGAGAGCCTGTCATTGCCCGCGGACTTCTCAAGCGCATCGACACGCTCGGTCAACTGCCTGATGGTTTCCTGGAGTTGGAGTTCCTCAGTTGAGGTCGTCATAACTGGATATCCTTTCGAGAACGAAGTGGCCCTGTCAGATCTCTGCTCCGACAGAGGCGGTGACCCTGGCAGGGGCGTGACGCCAGGCAAACAGCACAAGCGCCAGTGTCCGGTAGAGCACATGGGCAAACTTGGTAAGAGGCAACATCGCGACCAGGTCCATGGCCAGCACCACATGCGTGAAGAACATGGCATGGCCGAAGGTGGACGGCGAAGGAAGATAGACCACCACTTCACAAAGGATGCCGGTGACGACTGTGACCGTGAGCAGGATGGGGAAGAACCAGTCGGCAAAGCTGCTCTTTGTATAGGGTGTGTGCTTGCCCTGGGCGCGGCGCAGCAGAACGATGCTGAGGCCATAGAGGCAAACAATTCCGCCGACCAAGCCGAGGATGCGCATGGGATACCACGGCGGGGCGGGAGAGCCGATGGGCTTGAGCATGAAGTCGAGCGTGGTGGCCAGCAGCATGGCCAGGAAGCCGCCCATCACGGTGGCATGCACGACCCACGGACGCTGATGCCAGGGCTCCTCAAGGGCAGGCGGAGACTGCTGTTCGCCGTCGCACTCGCGGAAGCGGCGATGCGTCAACGCATCTGAGAGTGCGGTGAAGACTGCGCCGGGCAATGCTGTGAAGGAGAGCGCGACACCCTCACCGCGGCGCTGGGTCCAGAAGCGCACGCCCATGGATGCGACTCCAAACAATGCGCTCAACCCGACGACTGCAAAGAGGATGACGCCGATGTCATGAATCCACTGGCCGGGCAGAAAGCTGAACAGAGGCAGTTGAGGGCCGGCCGGATTCATTTTGCTGAGGAGCAGTGCGGAAAAGACGGCTGAGAACGCGGCGAAGATGAGCAGGTTGCCGATCGCGGAACGATTGGCAATTGCGGCGAGTCCGGTGAAATCGAAGCGGCCAATGGCATAGCTGCGCGCGGCGGCCATGAATTCCGCGGGGTCGGCCTTGCGCGGGCAGGTCTGCGTACACTCGCCACACGCATAGCAGCGCCAGAGATCTTCGCTGGCCAGCAACTCCTGCTCCATGCCGACCTGGGCCATGCGGATCATGCGCCGCGGGAACCCGGCTGAGTCCGCCGCAAGGGGACAGACGGCGGTGCAGTTGCCGCAGTTGAAGCAGGCGCTTACGTCCAGTGTGCTGCCCGCACCGTGCTGTTTGATTTTGCGCAACAGGTTTACATCCACAACGCGTGCCATAACAAAACCTCTCCAGGTGCTAGTGACCGGCTTCAGCCTTTTCCTCATAGGCGGCGAGAGCATAGAGCGGGTAGTCGCCGTCCTCGCCCGATTCAACGACCTTGCCGTATTTGCGCATGCCTGTGACGTGCCAGAGCGCTTCGTCGGAAGGCATGTCGAGCGCAGCGGCAATCTGCGGAATGGTGGCGGGCTGCGCTTCAAGATGCCTGTGTATCGCCTTGCGCGCGGCGATCAAATGCTTCTGCGCCTGCCGCTTCTGCTCGCTGATGCCGCCGAGACTCGCGCGCAGCGCAGCCAGCGCCTGCTTCTGCTCGGGTGTAAGTGTCTTCATCGCCATGGGCTATTTCCTCTCTGCCGCAGCGGGCCTTGCTAGTGAATGCTGACTAACTCGGAACTGCATTCCCGGCCTGGAATGTCAGCCGCGATTCCATCGACCATGGCCTCGAACTGGTCGATTCGCCAGCCGTTCAGGTCGATGGCGCGATGCGGGCAAACGGCCACGCAGGCGCCGCAACCGGCGCAGAGACCGGCGTTGACCTGCGCACGCTCCACCAATTCGCCGTCGACTTCCATCTGCACTATCTGCAGCGCACCCTCGTAGTCGCACTGCGTCACGCACTGCGCTTCTCCAGTGCAGCGCGTGAGATCGACCGCAGCTACGTACGGATTGAGTTCCACGCTCTCAGTCGCAAACATGGACGCGGCTTTAACAGCAGCGGCGCCGGCGGCGGCGAGCGTCTCCTGAATGTTCATGGGGCCCTGTGCTGTGCCTGCCAGCAGCACGCCGCTCACGGCCACTTCAACGGGCCGTAGTTTGGGGTGAACTTCCTGGAGGAAGCCATCCTCGCCGATGGCGAGCTTCATTTGCTCAATGAGGTCCTGGATCCGGCCGGGGATCATGCCGGTACCGAGCACGAGCATGTCGACGCCCAGCGTAAGTTCCTGGCCCCAGGTCAGCGCGTCCTTCACGGTGATGGAGAGAGCGCCGTCCTTAGCGCGGCCGGCAGGGGTAATTTCTACACGCGGCGGCTCTTCGCCGTTATAGCGAAAGAAGACAACGCCCGCGCGACTCGCCTGCGCGTAGTAGTCCTCTTCGCCACGGCCATAGGCGCGGATGTCCTGGTTGAAGTCAAAGACGCCAATCTGCGGAAAGCGCGTGCGCACGGCAAGGGCCTGTTGAAGGATGGTGGTGCAACAGGTGCGCGAGCAGTAGCTGTTGAGCCTGCCATCGGTGGAAGGCTCGTGGACTCCATCAAGCTGGCGGCTGCCGACGCAGTGCAGGAATGCAATGTTGCGTACATTCTTATCTTTGTAGACCAGGCTCGTGGCGTGGTGGCTGACGCTGCGCATCAGTTGGACAAACTCCGGCATGGTGAGGACGCTTGGCTCGGTGCGATAGAGAAATTCGCCATCCTGAGGGATGTAAGGGCGAAAGCCCGTTGCCATGATGATGGCGCCGACAGTGGCGTTGAGTTTTTGCATCGCGCCATTGGCAGCGGGCTGCGACTCAACCGCTACTTTGAAGTTGCCGATAAAGCCGCTGACTGCCTTGACTTTGCTGGAGAGCAGGACTTCGATGTTGGGATTGTGCCCCACTGCATTCACCAGATCGGCGACGAGTTCTTCGGCGGCGCGCTCGCTCGGATACACGCGACCCCATTGATTGAGGTGCCCGCCGAGCTTGTCCGAGATTTCGACGAGGAGCACTTTGATCCCGCGACCGGCGAGGTCCGACGCTGCCTTCAATCCGGCGATGCCGCCACCGATGACCAGTGCACGGCGATGATTGGGCAGCTTGATCTGATCGAGCGGAGCAACATGGCGCAGCTTGCCGATCGCGGCGGAGATCATGCGAATTGCTTTGGAAGTTGCTCCCGCGGGATCGTGCCGGTGTGCCCAGGAGACCTGTTCGCGGATGTTCACATGCTCGTAGAGATAGGGGTTCATGCCGCCGCGCGCAACCGCGCCGCGAAAGGTCTGCTCGTGCAGAAACGGTGTGCAGGAGGCGACCACCACGCGGTCCAGATTCTCACGCAGGATGTCGTCGCTAATGGTGTGCTGACCGGGGTCGGAGCAGACAAAGGTATGCACCTTCGCGGTGGCCACTCCGGGAATCAGGCGCACGGTCTCCGCCACGCGCTCTACATCGACTACATCGGAGATGTTGCCCCCGCAGCGGCAGATATAGACACCAATCCTGAGCGACGCGGAATCCTCCTGATGCTGCTGCGCGGCAATGGCTGCGCTCGGCGACAGGTCCGCTTGACGCCGGGCTAGTTCGATCTGCTTCCGCACGTACGCTTCTTCGTCGCGTCCGGGCTCACCGCACTCCAACTCAACCGGCTCGTCTTCGTGCTGCCCCTGATGATCGTTTTGATAGCTCATGACTTCCCTCGTGAAAGTCGTCTTGTGCCTGTGCCGCTAAACGGCAACGAGCGCGGATCGTTTCTGGTACAGGTACTGGCTGGCCTGCATGGCCGCCGCACCCGCCTCGGCAATGGTGTCGACAATATCCTTGGGGCCTGCCGCAGTGCCTGCTACAAAGATGCCCGGCGCCGTGGTTGCCGTGGGTGCGGTGAGCGCAGGCGTGGCAACAAAGCCATCGCTCGCGCAAGCCACCGGAGTTGAATCCGCGGGCATCCATCCGGGAATCATGCCTTGCGCGAGGACGACGAGATCGTGGCGGCGTAGCTCCATTGGCGTCTCGGCATTCTCAGTGCTCTCGACCTGCACAGCGAGATCGCCGCCGTCCACAGGGTGGATGCGGGCTACCTTGCCGCGCACGAAGTTGATGCCCATGGCCTTGGCATTTTGGTAGAACTGCTCATAACCCTTGCCGAAGGCGCGAATGTCCATGTAGTAGATGGTGATGTCGGCCAGTGGCAGGGCGCCGGAGAGCAGCATGGCCTGCTTGATGGAGTACATGCAGCAGACGCGCGAGCAGTAGGGAACGCCGATGGATTCGTCGCGCGAACCGGCGCACTGCACAAAGGCGATGGAGGAGGGCATCTTCCCGTCGGAGGGACGGAGCACGCGGCCGTACGGGCCGTGAGGAGCGAGCAGGCGCTCCAGCGTGATCGGCGCAATGATATTGCGGCTGCGGTGTGCGTTGAATTGCGGCTTTACGGTCAATGCATTCAGCTGAAAGCCGGATGCCACGATGACGGCATCGGTGCGAATGGTGAGATGACGCGGCTGCTGGTCGAACTCAATCGCGCCGGTGGGGCAGACGCGGGCACACGTGCCACATGTGCCGCAATGCCCGGCATCCAACACGGCCTTCTGCGGAATGGCATTAGTGAAGGGCACGGCGATGGCCCGCACCGCGCCGAGGCCTTCTTCAAACGGATCAGGGTATTCAGTGTCGCAGGCGTACTCGCACAGCCGACAACCGATGCACTTGTCAAAGTTCACGTAGGTGGGTTTCTGCAGCAGGCGCACTTGATGCGCGCCGTCCCTGGACTCGATTGCCTCGACCTCAGTGTTGGTAAGTATCTGCATATTCGGATGGTGCGCAGCCGCGGACATCTTGGGCGTGGTGATGCAGCTCGCGCAATCCAGAGTGGGATAAACCTTGCTGAGCGCGATCATGTGACCGCCGATGCTGGACTGGCGCTCGACGACGAGCACCTGCAAGCCCTGATCGGCGAGGTCGAGCGCGGATTGCAGGCCCGCGATGCCGCCTCCGACAATCAGCGCGTCCGGCCTGTAGTTGGAATCGATTTGCGTGTTCATCGCAAGCCTCCCTGCAGAGCGGGAACGAGCTCACGGGAGCGGGCTGAAGCCTGAAGACGCTCAACCGACGCGCGCCGTAACTGCTCGGCCAGTTGCCGGTCTACCGGGCCAAGGCGGTAGAGGTTGTCGCTCATCAGGGCGACTTCCTTAAGGAACGCCTTGATGCACACGGTGCAAATGGCGGTGAGGCGGATACGCTCAATGTCCAATCCACCCGCGTTCATCCGCGAGGTGAGTTGATCAATGCGCGCAGCCAGCCGGTCATACGCGCCGTGGTAGGGACAGTCGGAGCCGCAGGCGGCGATGAGGATGCCGTCGATACCCCGGCTGTAACTGCGCAGAAAGAAGTCTTCCGGAAAGAGCACCGGCGACATCACGCGGAGAATGTAAACGCTGGGGGGATATTCCTGATGGGCCTTGCCAACCGCATCAGCCCCCGGATAGGCGCACTTCTCCGTTGCCAGGACAAGAATCTTTGGAACAAAGGGGTTGCTCATACAGCACCTCATGCATCCATTGCATCCATTGCTTCCACCGCGGGGCATGGATCTCCCGTCGGCTCTTTCGAGCCGCATCATCCTCATGCAGATTGGAGAGGAGTCTTACTTTTTGCGACGCACCATCAGACGGTCGTGGCCTTCAGCTTCAATGACGCCAAGAAACTCATGGCCCACTTTGCCGGACCATGCGGCGATATCTTTCCGCGAGCCCTTGTCGTTGGATTTGATCTCGATGATCTGGCCAACCTTGACCGCGCCAATGCCTTTCTTGGCTTCAAGCAGCGGGCCGGGGCAGGCGGTTCCCCGCGCGTCAATGACTTTGTCGGCAGTGATAGTTGCTACGGCTTCGCTCATTCATGAACTCCGATATGCAATGCGCGTCGGCGAGTGATCGCTTTCACGCGGGCTGAAAAACGGTGTGGGATCTGCGATGCGATGTGCGTTCCGATGCGCGCGCCGCATTCTCTCGCAATTGCTCCAGCAGTGCCTGGCGAATCAACATTGCGGCCTCAACAAATCTCGGATCGGCGAGGTGGTAGTACACGCTCTGCGCGTGCTTCTCAGCGATGACGGCGCCGCGATCTCGCATGAGGCGCAGATGCTGCGATGCATTGGTGATGGAGATGCCGGCTTCGGCAGCAATCTCTGTGACGGTCTTGGGTTCCTTCTGCAGTGCACAAAAGATCCGCATACGCTTGGTGTGCGCAAAGGTGGCAAAGAAGTCGCCCATCAATTCGCACGACGCATCGCTCATGGCGTGTTTCATCCGGCTTCCTTCCCGCGGTCTTACCTGCGTAGTTGCGTAATTCTGCAACTAGGTCAAGTTTAGGCTGAGGCCATTCTCCGCTCCGTGACAGCAGTCACATGCAGGTGTGTTTCCGGGCACGCAGCGCCAAGGAAGCGCGGCGAGAGTCACTCCATGAAGGATGCGTTCCCGTCAACATGAGCAGTGCAGGGGCGGCCAGAATTTTGCAATCGGCTATTGAAGACCGACGAGGCTTTTGCGAAACGCGGCCTGATACAGCCCTACGGCTTGGCAGGGCCCGTGTCGGTTACGCCTTCCAAGCTGGCATCGGTTTCACAATCAGCCTCTGCTCCGGCCAGTCCTCAGTCAAAACAACCTCATCCCTCGGGCGGTGCCCGATGATCGATGTCCCTCATCAAAAGGGACTCGCCTCGAATGTCGCAGGCCGCAATTTTGCCGTTGCAAGCCGTTGTCGGCGGGAGCGCAATCGTGCTGAAAGCACGCATTGCTTATTCAGGGTCGAGCAGGATTTCCGGCAGGCGGCATGATGTTTTGAACACTGACCGATTTAGTGTTTCGTCGCAGGCGGGTAGAAGACAGCAATGGCCAAGTGCCGGGACGCCATCGCAGGTGCGTTTCCTGAGCCGAGCCAACCAATCCGATAGACATGACCCCGGAATGATCCTTGCGGTAGGGTTGAAGAGTGACCAAGCTCTCTTATCTTCACGGGAATCACAGTCAACTCAAGCTCGGCCTGGTTGGCGCTGGAATTCAGGCGTCGCTCACTCCAGCAATGCACGAACGGGAGGCTGCGGAACACGGCCTGACTTGCAGGTACCAACTGATCGACCTTGATGCTCTTGGATTACAGGCCGACGCGCTGCCGGAGATTCTTGACGAAGCCGAGAGCGCGGGTCTGGCCGGCTTGAACATTACGCATCCCTGCAAGCAGTCGATTCTTCCGCTCCTGACCGACCTTTCAGCGGATGCACGCATGATCGGTGCTGTGAATACGGTGGTGTTTTGCGATGGAAGGCGATTGGGCCACAATACGGACTGGCTTGGCTTTCGCGATGGCTTTCTGGGCGGCATGGGGGGCGTATCTCTCGAGCGCGTGGTGCAACTGGGAGCGGGTGGCGGTGGTGCGGCTACAGCCTACGCGTTGATGAAGATGGGCGCGGGGCATCTCGACCTCGTCGATCTCGATCATCGCCGCTGCCAGGCGCTGGTCGATCGCTACAGCGCGATCTTCGGCCCCGGCCGGATCAGCGCGGCCACGGACATCGAGGCCAGCCTGGCCGCGGCGGATGGCCTGGTTCACGCGACGCCCAGCGGCATGAAGAGCCATCCGGGCCTCCCGCTCCCCGGCGCTCTGCTGCGCGCCAGCCTCTGGGTTGCGGAGATCGTCTATTTTCCGCTGGAGACTGAGCTTCTGCGCGCGGCACGTGCCGCAGGTTGCCGCAGGCTCGACGGCAGCGGAATGGCGATCCACCAGGCGATTGAAGCCTTCCGTCTCTTCACCGGATTGGACGCGGACCCCACGCGCATGCGGCGGCACTTCCTGGCCCAACTGCGGACTTGAGAAATGCCTCTCGCCACGGCCCGGCGAACCTGTCATCGAGTGCGGCGAGCAATTCATTTACCCTTAGAGAACCATGTCTGCAACGAATTCCTGCGCACGATGACAGCGACCGGACACAAGGCTCGTCGCGTCTCAACGGCCGGCGCAGACACGGCTGAGACCCGCGGCAACAATGGCCGACGATGGACGCGTGTTTCCCTGCAGGTGGTGGGGTTGTGTTTCGTCATCAACGCCGTGGACGGCATGAACGTCTTTCTCATGTCCTACCTGGCCCCGTCCATTACCAGTGACTGGTCCCTTTCGCCAACGACTCTGGGAGAAATCTTCGGCGCCGCACTGGTCGGCATGGCCATCGGCGGACTGATCATTGCGCCCCTCGGCGACCGCTACGGCCGACGGCCCCTGATCCTGGCATCGCTGCTGATGATGTCGGCCGGGATGGCTTTGAGCGGATTTGCCCCC
>JAJZGF010000117.1 GCA_021805025.1 Acidobacteriota bacterium | reverse complement strand
CAACATTCTGATCTGGGGTCTATCCCCGCGTGGGCGGGGGAACCCGTTCGGCGCAATTGCCCACCGTGCCGCATTCGGGTCTATCCCCGCGTGGGCGGGGGAACCACGGGCGCAGGCGGATTCGGTGGGTATACCGGGGGTCTATCCCCGCGTGGGCGGGGGAACCGAACGCTGAGGATTTGGCGTGGCGGTGCGCGGGGGTCTATCCCCGCGTGGGCGGGGGAACCAGAATACGGATGTACCATGGCCGTTTCTTTGGGGGTCTATCCCCGCGTGGGCGGGGGAACCCGTTCCGCGCGTGCGAGGCGATTGCGTGCTGAGGGTCTATCCCCGCGTGGGCGGGGGAACCATGCACCATTGGAAGGCTTCCATGCCCCAACTGGGTCTATCCCCGCGTGGGCGGGGGAACCCATGATGATGGCACCTGCGCCGTGAACATACGAGGGTCTATCCCCGCGTGGGCGGGGGAACCAGCATCGCGGCGTGGATTCTTTCGCGGGATTCGGGTCTATCCCCGCGTGGGCGGGGGAACCATGTTTTGAAACGCTGTTACGGTACCAGTCCCGGGTCTATCCCCGCGTGGGCGGGGGAACCCCCAGTCAGGGCGCGAGGTTCTGCACGTCAGAGGGTCTATCCCCGCGTGGGCGGGGGAACCTCCGTGTTGGGTGGTCCGATGATTGAAGAGTAGGGTCTATCCCCGCGTGGGCGGGGGAACCCTGTGGCACCCTGCACCGACTTCAGCTCGCAGGGGTCTATCCCCGCGTGGGCGGGGGAACCCGCAGGGATGCAACAAAACGGTTACCTCATGCGGGTCTATCCCCGCGTGGGCGGGGGAACCGTGATCGACTGAAGCCAGGAATGTGGGTAGGGGGGTCTATCCCCGCGTGGGCGGGGGAACCCGCATAGGAGCCTATCAATGGAAATGATCTCAGGGTCTATCCCCGCGTGGGCGGGGGAACCCACCGTCTCAATTGTTTCGACGGTCGATTCCGGGGTCTATCCCCGCGTGGGCGGGGGAACCTCGTACTCGGTGGACGCAATATCGAATTTGAGGGGTCTATCCCCGCGTGGGCGGGGGAACCCCTTATAGCCGCGTCTCAAAAGCTCGCGGTAGGGGTCTATCCCCGCGTGGGCGGGGGAACCACACCAGAGGTGGTGCCAGCGATGATCGTCGAGGGTCTATCCCCGCGTGGGCGGGGGAACCTCTGTGTGCCGATTGCGCCAGCGTCGGAAACAGGGTCTATCCCCGCGTGGGCGGGGGAACCGCACAGCCCGGAGCACAGCGCCGAAAATATCTGGGTCTATCCCCGCGTGGGCGGGGGAACCTCCACCGGAGAGCGCCTGGGTGTGCAAGACGAGGGTCTATCCCCGCGTGGGCGGGGGAACCGAGCTGATGGAGCAGCGCGCACGGCTCGCAGAGGGTCTATCCCCGCGTGGGCGGGGGAACCCAGGCAAGCAGCCGGGACCGCAGGAGAACGAGG
This sequence comes from Acidobacteriota bacterium, assembly GCA_021805025.1. Lineage (GTDB taxonomy): Bacteria > Acidobacteriota > Terriglobia > Terriglobales > Acidobacteriaceae > Telmatobacter. Next base: position 10,501 of record JAJZGF010000117.1, on the reverse strand, counting down.
GGTCTATCCCCGCGTGGGCAGGGGAACCTCCAGATCGCCGACGGATCAAGTGGAAGAAGGGGGTCTATCCCCGCGTGGGCGGGGGAACCATCACTTTCAGGGTGCTGCTAATCTCTTGCATGGGTCTATCCCCGCGTGGGCGGGGGAACCTCGGAGGCGTCGAGGTCTTCGTCCGTCAAGTGGGGTCTATCCCCGCGTGGGCGGGGGAACCCAGTAGCCCGTTAAACTCCTCGACCTTCAGCAGGGTCTATCCCCGCGTGGGCGGGGGAACCTCTGCAGGATAACAAATAGAATCTAATCAGGTTGTCAAAGAACTGTTTGGCTTCTGAATCTGCGTTTCCGCTTCAGAAATAGGGCGTTTTACCAAGAGCATTGCATCGTGCGCAACAATGCTTTTTGGAACCTCTCCGAGCGTTGTCAGTCCGAGGCCACCATGGGAACCGGTATCGGCCCAGGTCATAAGAATGCTGCCTTTACCTAAGTTGCAGAACCAGTCCTGCAATACGCTCCAGATCCGGAGGCGGACCCCAGCGCTCATGCGCGGGTGAGCGTAAACTCCTGGAGCAAGTTCGAGCATTACCGAACCGAGAAAGCCTCGATAGCGAGCTTCCACATCGCGAGTAATAACAACGACCATCGGCATCAGTCGGCCATTTCCTCTACGCCAGATTTTTTCTCTTCCGTTCCCCGTTCCGTATCCAGATGCAACAGCGTTTTGATTCGATCGATCATGGAGGATATGACCGATTTCTGGCGAAACAATTTGGCTGCCCGTTGGCGCACCACTCGTTCCAGAGGCACGGCAGCAGCAATCGATTCCTTGACCGCTCCGAAGGCGATCTCAAGGGTGACATCGTGCCGGTAGAGATCGGCGATATCCAGGACAAAAGCTTGTCCGGAGTCTTCGTGAATGAAACCGAGCTGTGGAATGGCACCGAGAGAGGCTACGGCTACGGCGGCAGCGGCGTTCATGGCGACAGCGGCATGGTTGATGGCCATGTTGGGCGCATCGGTTGCGTTGGGGTTTGCGCGATCATAGCTGCGGCCGTGCCATGGAATGGAAAAACGCTCAGCCGCGAGTTGATAGCTGCGCTTGATTCGTGCGCCTTCTTGTCCGCGCAAGACTTCAATGTCGCGCGTCAGAACAAATTCACCGAAGCGGATGGCATACATGGCGCGCGCAACTTCCATACGGCTTTTGGGGCTGGCCCAGAGTGAAACCTGAGCACGGGCGGCGGCCGAGCTGTCAGGTAACAACGGTGGCGCGGTATAGAAACGCACCGCGCCTTCGCCGACGGCGGCCAAAGCGCAGCCGTGCCGAGCTAGCAGCCGCAAAGCATCATGCGTAACGCTTGACCCTGGTCCCAGCAGGAAGATGGAAACTGACTGGTGGGGAATCTGGTAGTCGCCCGCCTGCAACTCCCCACCCCCAGCCGTGATAAAGCGAAGGCAGCCATCCTCCACCTCAAGACGTCCACGATCCAACCAGACCAGACCGTGCCGGTCGGCATGAGGAATGCGCGCTTTTTCCAGTCCGAGTCTGCCTGCCAACATTTAGATGCTCCTTGGCGGACGCAGCAGCAACATGCCAAAGCCATAGGCTTTGTGACGGCCAACGCCTTTTGCCAGCAACTCCTGGAACCGCGTCGGATCAACAATCACCAAATTTCCTTGCAGTGTGGCGTCAGGTCCTTCGGGTGCATAGTCTTTGCGAGCTGCGCGATGACGCTGGAAGTGCGCCAAGCGCACGCCATGCTCCAACGTGGCGGCATCTTTGAGCCGCTCCGCCAACCAGTCGGCATAGACGGCATGGCGCGAACGTCCCACCAGATACATTTGTTGCTCGCGCTCCCCGCGAGTCTGGGGAAAGCGACGGAGTGCCTCGATCAGAAATGCGTCCAACTCCGCACCTTTTGCGAAGGCCGTGCCGGTGGAATTCGACAAGGGACTGGCAATGCGGCTGACCGGTTTGATACGCACGTCAAAGCCGATACGCCGCCCTGCGCGCCAAGTTTCGGGCAACGGCTTGGCGTCGAGCTTTGTCCAGTCACAAATGGATGCGACCTCGGGCAAGGCATAAGTCTGCGCCGCATCGCGCAGCGTAGCCTGGTTCGAGCCACTGTAAGCGTAAAGGTGTCCCTGCGTTGAGCGAGGCGCCACCAGCAGCCTAAAGGGCAAAAGCACACCCGCGCCGAAACTCTCCACCAGCAAGTGATGCAGAGCGCGGCCCTCATCGAAGTCGGCATCCTGATCTCTTCCCGTACGATCGCGGCGAGTGGTCCAACCGTAGTTGCGCGCAGCCGCCCAGCGTGCCAGCGCCGGCAGCGAGACGGGCATACGCACCAGATGAAGTGTGCTCATGGCCTCGCCTCCAGCACAATCAGCTCCCCTTCCACCACCGTGCGCGATCCACCGTGCAACCCGGTCTTCCAATTGCGCAAATCAGGCAGAGCCACAACGCGATGAACTACCGCCCCGCTGGCAGGGCCTTCCGCGGGTGGCCAGATCGCCCGCATACGTTGCCTTCCCTCCTCAACGAGCGGCACGCGTTGCAGCGCCTCGTAAGCCGTGGCTGCATGAACTTCACCATAAAATATTGGCGTCGAGGGCAGACATGGCTTACGGCCGATGAAAAGCGGCCGAGCCGGAGATTGAAGAGCACGCGCTACCGCACTCAGGTCAGGCTGCACTTCAGCTGAGAGCAGACGCAGAACCAAAGTCACACATGCATCTGCATGATAGTAGCGTTGGCGGCGATGAGGTGCGTCGTAACTGGCGCCATCGCGCCCTTCCGGCACACCCAGAGTTGTCCAGCCCTTTTCGCTCTTTTCCAGTCGTGCATTTTGCATATCGATCAGCAAGCCAAGCGGATTCTCACGATCTCGCCGAACGGCAAAAACCAGCCTGTCCTGCAGCTGCTGATGAGCCGCCCAATCAGTGCGCTCCCAACCAAGCGAATTGGCGATCAATCCCGTCAACATGGAGGCGGCGGGAAAATCGCGGGTTACACCCACCTGGTCAATGGCCACACCGCCGAAAGCCAGGAGCGGAGCCTCCAGACGAAGGATCAGCCAGCGATGCTCCTCCGTCATATCGCCTCTCCCACCTGTTTGGCAGCCCATGTCGCCAGATCTGGCAGTGACCCTTTGTCCATTCCAGGCAGCGTCGCATCGGCTAAGCTCAGATAACGGCGTTGCTCTCCGGTCGCGTAGGCATCGTCCAAGTTGGCCAGATGTTTGCCGAGCTTCTCAACCGCCAATTCCAGATCGGGGGCAATGGCTTTTCGATAGGCCCCGGCAAGGCTGCGCGGTTGCCGATCACCGGCCTCTAATAGCAAAAAGCTGGCCCGCTCGTAAGGTGCTGTCGATCCTAACTTGGCTCCCGGAGAGACCTCTGCAATCAGGTAAATGAGATTGTGCACCACGCGAGCGGTGAGTGTCTTGTCACCACTACAGTTGGCGATCAGGCCGGGTAGATCGATCACCACATAGCCGTAGAACAGGCCCGAGGTGAGTTCCGTCTCCTGAATCGTGTCAGCGCCGCCATCGTCCGCATCCTCTTTCAGGTCGTCCATCGCCGTGAAGTAATCACTCTCGGTCTCCGCCGCATGAACCGTGAAAGCATGAGCAACGTGAACCGGAGCATCGATATTGGCAGCCGGGTCGGAGGTCACCATGCGACCAAAGAGGGCTGACGTCAATCCCCCCGGCAGAGTCGCGGAATCACGAAGAGCTTTAATGTTGTCCTTGAATTTCTTAGCCCATTCCGCTACGGCAGTTTTCGCTGCGGCAGAGCTGTCTGACGATATCGCCAGACGTTCGGCTTCCGATGCGAGCCAGCGAATCTCAGGAGCACCAAAGAGTAGCGTTTGGCGGCTCTGTTTGCCCTTATCTGCTTTATCGCCGTACACCGCTTTTTGGAACTCCGGCTCCAGCACATCGAGAATTTCGGCAGCAACCGCCGTGCGGAGCGGATCGATGACCAGCTTTGTCACCAATTCACGGGATCGATATGACAACTCGGCCCCAGTGATTGTGTGCAAGGAATGTGGATCGTCGGCCATGCGCCAATGTCGTTTCAGGCACTGCGAAGAGATGCGCGTGCGCAATGTGCCGCCATACGGCAGGCGCTTGGCAAGGCCGCTGTCATCTCGGTTGAGCAGCGCGGCGGTGTAAGAGTGGAGCGTATGGATCTGCAAAAAACGTGGTTCTGTCATCAGGCGATTCCTTCCTCTTGTTTGGTTTGGTATGCCGCACGGTCAAGTCTGGCGTAATAATGTTTTGCCACATCCTGCAACGGGTAAGCCTCCTCCTGCCGTAACAGCAGGCGCGCAACTTCGATGCAGTTCACTCCATTCTGCGGGCTTCGGCTCCGCGCCAGCAGACGCGCCATGCGCTCCAGCGCCTCACCCCGCTGCGCTGCGGGGGTGGCGAGAAATCGAGCCAGCCTGACCTCGGAATAAATGGGCTTGGGGTCAGCCCCGGGCGGCGGCCAGCTTAGCGTGCCGCCGTCGCACAAGACAGCGCCGAGACGCTGCTTCCGGTCATGGAGCCGCACATCAGCGCCACGGTGGCCACAGGGCGTCAACAAAGCCATTATGCGGATGATCTGCTTCCAGGCATTCAAGTCGGGGTCGCGCAATTCGTATTGCGCAACCATGCGCCAGAAGATGGGAGTTCCGGGGCCATCGGGTTCCATGCGCCGCAATTCAGCCAGCGGGCCGGGATCAAGGCTCAGCAGTTTGGCTGAGATGGATTCGATCGTTTCCTCAAGCGTTGACATGGCTTAAATCCTCGCTTTCACGGGTGTGGAACAGTTCGGGGAATGCGCGTTTAATGGAACCTTGAAATACCCTACGGGCACGGGCCTCAGCGCGCGGTCGAAACAGCCGCGTGCACGGCATGGATGGCAATGCGGCCTCAAAGATCTCTTCCGTCTCCCCGTGTAGCGCACTTAAAAAGCGAGACTCCTCCACTTGCAGAACCTCGCGACCAGCTTCCTGCGCCTCAAATCGTGCCCACAGGTGCTCGAAGAAGATCGCATCCGCTGCTTGGTCCAGAGTTGCACGAGCTCCATCGGTTAATGCGTAGTGCTCTTTTCGTCGCTTGTCCGCATCGCCTCCTGCCGCGACCAGTGTCAAAGCAAGGCGGAGGGCTGCATCAAACCTGTTGATCTCTTCGATTTGCTTCTTAGCCAACTCGTGCAGCTCCTGGCGTCTCGGTCCCAGGACTCGCGAAATCCTGCCCCCAATTGGCAATATCCGAGACTTGAACCCTTCCGTCTTGCTATTTCCACGAGAAAATGCCTGCGCTACAAGCACCATGTTTGCAGCTTCGGATTCAAACGAGGCCGGGTGAGCCAGGAGGGGTAGAATCCAGTCGCCGGAAAACAACAACTCGACAAGCTTGGAATAGTCGAAGTTGCCGCTCGACAAAGTGAAACTTTTGTTAGCGGTCTTGTGAACAGGAGCCCATGGGTCCCCCAAAGCTCCATTCATATTCTTGGCTTCAATGCGCGATGTGCTCGATGTGCCACGAACACTCGTGATGCAACCTTGCTGAATCGACAACCGTGCACGCCGGCAGATTTCTATGAACCAAAGGTCTAGCGCCTGCAACGGAAGCTGCTCTCCTTCCGGCCACGGTGCGATCCAGACCAATCCCAGTCCGCCATACTGCGGATAGCCAAGATGCTCATATCTTGCACTTTCCTCCACGCGTGTGGCTAACATTGTAGAGACGTCCCGACAAAACCAGGCCCCTAGACGAGGCTTATTCGATCTGGCGTAATCCTTCGCCAGCGGCGCGAGGCTCAACATCGGACGCGAGGAAGAGCCGCCATTCATCCGTACGATCCCATAGTTCTTCGCTCCGCCGAATCCTTCGCTGGTCTGTAGTGAGACCAGGGCAAAGACCCAATCCTGGATCTCTGCCTCGCGAGCTACAGCCTGTTTGAGGTCATGATTGCGTGAGGTAATCAATAGATCGAGAGCGTCCGGAGTTGGCACTCGACTTTCCAACTTGACGCCCTCCGGTACAGACGGCTGCATGAACGCAGGTTTGCTTGCATCCTCCACGACAAGGCACCATGGCTCGTCGTCAGGAAACTCAGGCGTCAGTCCTCGCAAGAGCTGCGTCCATGCAGCCTCTGTATCCGGCAGATCACTCTCACACGCACGATGCAGCGCCAATGCCGCCAGCTGCACCAGAAACATGTGCCAGGCTGGTGCCTGGTGCGGACGAAGCGCCGGGTAGCTCTCCACTTCGTCTCGAACCAGCAAAGCGAGCAGTCCAGGTAGAGTCACTCGCTCGTTGGGGAATGCATGCAAAAAATTTGTAGTCAGTAAGTTAAATGCACGCTCTGTCACTTGCTTCCTCTCGAAAGACCGCTGCGATTGTAAAGGAAAATCCTATTACCTAGCTCGAAGATAAGCAATCCGTTGTCCTCAATCGGGCGTACAGCGGCTCGCGAATCAAGTCCCCGCGACCAGTGAGCTGGGAGAGTAAGTCCGCTAACGCTAACCCCGAACGGGCCGCGAACAGGTTCGTCAAAGGTTACTCGGGCGCCTTCTTCGCCCAAACGAGTACGGATGAATTCTTCATCTTGAGCAAACTTTATTGCGGGGTGCGCAAATGAAATGTTCGTTTGCAGGGAAATATTCTTTGCTTGGCCACGGTCGGCAATCTCGCTGCCTACCACGTCATTGCGGTAGTCGCTCCACTTCCGTCCGAGTTCGCTATGCAGTGCATCGATTTGCTCTTGGTGCGTAGCACTCTCCACCAGAAGTCGATTCATGGCAGGCAATATCCATACGCGATGTTCAATAATGAGTCTCCGTGTCAGTTCTAATATGGAAAGATCGCGATAGATTCCGTTGTGGCCCGTCCTTTCTTTCCAAGCTCCAAGGCCATTCTCAAACTCCGGCTTCAACAGCGGCTCCAATCCTTTTGCCGGAAGCAATACATAACAGCGCGGCGTTTCATAGCTTGGAGGCCGTGCGACGGATGCATGTCGGTGAAGTCGGCCAATGCGCTGTAACAAGACATCCACTGGACACAGGTCGGTGATCAGCAGGTCCGCGTCGATATCCAGACTCTGCTCCAGAGTCTGCGTTCCGATCACAATTACGCCACCATTGCCACGCGCCTTCGGCGACAGTGCCGTTTCCACAGCGCGATCCAGCAGTTTGCGGTCTTCCGGCGCAAATCGACCGTGGTGCAGTGCCGGACCGCCGGAGACAGTGAGCAATAGGCTTTCACCACCATCCAGTCGAACAGCGTTCCAAGCATCCACGGCTGCGTTCACTGTGTTTCGAATAACCAGCACTCGTGCCCCACACTGGGCTGCATGCATTGCTACAGGCACCCATTCCACAGCCTCCATGGTTGGGATGAGCTTGAGTTCAACGGATTTTTGTCTCTCCGCAAGTGGCGCACTTAACGGCCTCTTACTGCCTTTTACCCATACCGCCGGATACGGAACCGTCTTCTCTGCATCGAAAGCGGCCACATTCGTATCAAGCCATTTGCACCGTGCACGCGACCCAAGCGTCGCCGACATCAGTAATGCATAGCCGCCACGCTCCGTATGAATGTGCAGAAGATTATGTAGAACCTCGGTCATGTAGCTGTCGCTAGCGTGGACCTCATCGATCACTAGCAAGCTGCGTGACAAAGAGGCGCCACGCAGATGGGCATGCTTGACCTGCAATCCGGCCAACATGGCTTGATCAACTGTACCTACGGCAACCATTGCCGCCAGGTAGCGCTTGCTATTTTCTGCCGCCCAGCGAGCCTCCAGAATCTCATCCGAGACACTGTCCGCATCCTCCCAAAGAACCTTCCAACCGGGCAGCGCCACCCCCTCGACCTCACCAGATTTCATGTAGCCCGGAACGGCCAAAATGGCTTCTGGTGCATCATGCCGAAGGAATCGTTTGAGCATTTGATTTACGCGGCCGTGCAGTTGAACTGCGGATGTTCGCGTTGGCAGGGCAAAGTAAAGCCCCTCCACTTTACCCGCCTCGAAGAGGCGGGCAAATCGCCAGAACGCTGCTTCTGTCTTGCCCGATCCCGTCTCCGCTTCCAGAATCACAAGTTGATCTTCGACCGGAACTCTATCTACGATTCTTTGTATCGGGTTCGGCGACGTAAATCCGATGACGGCAGAGAGATTCATACCTTTTGAAGCACAGGATTGGAGCGATCTCACATCAAGCCCAATCGCACAAGCTGCTCGCCGAGCCTGCTGCCGTGCTCGATGCATATAGCTAGGATCGAATTTGCCTTCATAGTTAAAGAATCCACGGTCAGATCCCAACCAGTCAGCAAGTGACACCAGGCCACAGAACAGATGTTGAAATTCTACTCGGCGTGGCAAAGCCGTAACCTCTGAAGAAAACGCCAACGGGAACCAATCCCGAAGGACCTGCCCAATGTCAGCGGCAGCTGCGACGGGGTCATAGTCAACCTGAGGCGTACGCACGCAATTCCATGTTTTGCTGGCTAAGCTGCTCATCTTGAGCGGTCGCCCATGATGCGAGAGTGCCGCATACAGCAAATCCGGTTCCACACCCCAGCGAACCAAGTCGTCCAAGCACAGCCGATTGGCTAGATTAGGCGGTGCATCTGCGGAGTAGATGGCCGCGCCTTCCTTTAAGTGCCCATGCATAGGCTCTCGCCAAGCGCCCTCAGGCCATCCTTTAGCCTGAAACCCCGGATGCAGCTTTCCAATATCGTGCAGAAAGCAAATTACCGCCAAACGTTCCAGCGCTACCAATGTCAAGAGCTCGTTTGCTGATTGCTCCAAACGAGCACGAAAGACAGGCAAGGATGCCAACACCTCGAAGCATGCCGCCACGTCTGCACAGTGATGGGCTAGGTGGTGATACTCTCCGGTGCCCCTGTCTATTTTTCCCCACGGACTCCTAAACGGCGGTCCATCTTGTTCGCAGGCCATATTCTGATCCCATCCCGTGCGTCGATGTTGACGCTCTGCCCGCTCATGCTGCGGGGAGAGCTTTAGCTATGACTATTTGATGTAACTTTTGATGGACGCCCTGCGCTGGCGAAGGTTCAATGTTTTTGACAGTGGATACAGCATCTCTGCAAGATCACAATCCGAGGCATGCGCGGCCAGAAGGAGCACTTGCCCCGCACAGCGAGCGTCGTCTATTGCGTCATGTGCTTGGTAGGATATGCCAAGATTTCGGGCGAGGCTCGTCAATTTGTGGTTTGAAAGGTGCGGCCAGACCTGACGAGCGATTCCGCACGAATCCACCCAACCTGCAACCGGAATGGCGGACAAGCCGTAGCGCATGTCCGCATTTTTTAGGGCTGTGCGATCAAAGTATGTATGGCTGACAATCGTTCGATCTTCAAGCAGGGAGAGAAGCTTTGGGCGCAGTTCAGGCCAGGTCAGCGCGCCTGAGACATCTTGTGGCCCTATCCCATGAAGCTGCGTATTGAATGACAAAAAAGGAGCTTCAGGATTGACGAGCACACCCCAAATCTCAATCGGAAGCTTATTGCGAAAGCAAGCTACTCCTATTTGGCAAATGCTCGCTGGCGAGCGGTTCGCTGTTTCCACATCAACCGCCACAAACTCCATCTCATGTACTCTTTCAATGCCAGAATTTTGAGTTGATGTCTGTTGCCTCTCGGGAGGCCGTCTGGGCATGCAGATGTTCTTCCAACTCCGGAAGAAGTACCTGACGAATTCACATTATCAGCAAATGCCTGCCAGTGTACCTCGGTTGCGATATTATTGTTGCGGCGCGGAAGGAATACGTTCACGCGGCATAGGCGACGTCTTTCTGGCCGAAGTAGTTTTCAACTCGCTCGGGCTGCTTCTGGATGCTGCGGAGGGCGCTGATTGCGGTACGGGAGAGGGTCAGATTGTCTCTCGCCGGAGCGGCTTTGATGAGGCACTGCTTCAGGTCGGAGTTGAGCAATTCGTCCGGATTCAATCCCGGCGAGTAGCTGGGCGGATAGAAGACCGTGATCTTGTCTTCGTTGTCGGCGAGCCATTTCTTCATGCCTTGGAATGATCCACGCGGAGCTTATCCAGAATCAGGAAATCTCGCTTCTCGCGTCCATGCAAGAGCTGCATGAGGAAGCCGATGAGGCTCTTCGCATCCAGCGCTCCGGAGGAGATATTCCAGCGCATCTCGCTCTGTTGGTCGCCATCGAAATCACGCTCTACTTCGAACGATTAGCCTTGGCCACGACCACGAGAGTCTTTACGTTCAGCGCATAACCGTGGCTGCGGACATCATCGGAACGCAGTCCTGTCTAATCGCCTCACTGAATTTCCCCACTTGGAGTACCTGCCACAATCTGTGCGAGTGGGACTGAAACAAGCTAGCACTACGACCAGAGCCATACGGTGCTGATGCTCGTGCTCTGGAGAGCATATCGCGTCGGTGTCGACGCAAGGCGACGTAGGCGCACTCGATTGTGGTGGCCTATGTCTCCGGGGAAGGAATTCGCGGAATTGCCCA
>JAJZGF010000116.1 GCA_021805025.1 Acidobacteriota bacterium | reverse complement strand
CGCTGGACAGCGCTGCTCGAATCCATGACGGAAGAAGACTTCCGGAAGGGCTACGTGCATCCCGCCATGGGGCGTCAGACGCTGGCTGCTGCGCTGGCGCTTTACGCGTGGCACTCGCGCCACCACACGGCGCACATCACGGCCCTGCGCACGCGCATGGGCTGGTAGGCGCCACGCATGAGCCCGGCTGCCGCGGCTTCGTCCCCCGGCCAACTCGCAGAGAAGATCGAAGACTACCTGGCGCGTCACCCTGCAGCGGCGCTGCTTGAAGATGGTCGCGTTCTGTTCGATATGCGCATGGCCCGCTACTCCGTCGGCGAGTCGCACGGGCGCTGCCTTGTCCAATTCTGGAGCGAAGAACGCAACCTGATGCGTACCGTGGTCGAGGTGCAGGAGCGCACCCAATGCCTGCGCGTGTTGACGCGGCGCATGGGCTCCGCCAAGCCGCAGGCGCTGGAACTGGCGCCCACCAGCGATCGCCGCACGCCCACCGCACGCGATGCTGCCCGACGCAATTATCTTCGTCTCCTCGAACGCGCATTGTCCCGCAACTTCATCGGGTCAAAGGTGGATGGGCTTCGCTCGGCGATGGACCTGGAACATAGCTTCGGCCCCGCGTACGCGCGCGGCCGGCTGCTGCGGGGAACCGTTGCCGAGGCCGTGATCGGCGTGGGCGAGGCGGAGTCCGCTTCCACCGTGGACGGCATCCTTACGCTGGGCCTGCTCTGGCTCGACTACTGCCGCCGGCACACCGACGGCCGCGTGGCGCACCACGGCGGAGCGGATGGCCTGGCTCAATCACTCCGCGGCTGACTTCCAGCTCTTCACCCTGGATGAGCGCAACGAGGAGCTGACGCCGGTGGACTTTCGCGACAGCGGCAATCTGGAGGTGCGGCTGGTTCATGCTTTCTCGGCAGAGGTCGCTCTGGAGCGTTGCCATGCGGGAATCGGCCGGATCATGGCGCTGCTTCCGCCTGGTTCAGTGCCGCGTGTTGAGGTGCGGCCTCGCTCGGCCACTGAAGTGGCCCTGCTGCTTCACGGTCTGGAGTTTGCGCGGGTGCGCCATGGCGCGGCGGCACACTCCTTTTCCCGCGAGGATGAGATTACCTTTGGCGCAGGAGCCAATGAGACGCCCCTTACGGAAGAAAATGCGGGATTCTGCCGCGACCTGCTGACGCGGCTCTTCCTCAGCCGCCATGCGGATGGCGTGCATACCGATGCCCTCTTTCGTATGCAGCCCGAGTGCTGGCTCGAGTCGGAACTGCGGGCGGGCATTGCGGAGCTGCTGCCCAGTCTGCGCGGCGACCTCATCTATTCCCAGGTGCCCGCCCTTTCATCGGGAGATCGGGGCATGCTGGATCTGCTTGCGCTCGACCGTAATGGACGTCTCGTGGTGATCGAGGTGAAGGCCAATGAAGCCCTGCATCTGCCCCTGCAGGCGCTCGACTACTGGATACGGGTTCGCGCACTCAATGCCGACCGCCCGCCGGCAAATGACGGACGGCGGCTCTCGGCGTTTGAGCGACAGGGCTACTTTGCCGGTGCTGAAATGGCTTCGCAGCAGCCGCGCTTGCTGCTCGTCGCTCCCGCACTGCGCATCCATCCCGCCAATGAAATCGCTCTGCGCTATATCTCGCCGGAAATCGAGTGGGAGTTCCTGGCGATCAGCGAGCAATGGCGACGGGAGTTGAAGGTCATCTTTCGGAAGCGCAACGGGCCCGCGCGCGCCTGAAGCCCGCACGAAAACAAGCCCGCCCGAGCAGCCTGAAAGCACGCACTGTGCGCCCTGGTAAACGTCTCCATGGCCGCATGGGACCACGCCTGCCTGCTCAAGCTACTCGAATTCTAAAATTTCATGCGTTTGCCCTTTCGCAGCAACGCATCGAAGTATTGTGGGTTTCAAGTTGCAGAGGCCAGGATGCAAGCCGAGATGACCTGGCCCGATGCATTCTAAGGTAACGTGATGCTGATCACATCATACTTGCCGAGGAAAACAGGAAGATTGGAAGATTCGTTGTCAGAATTTTGTCGTGAGTCCCGACGCAAGTGATCGCGGCAGTATGCCGACTGTGCAGTCGGGGGAGATGTCAACATGGCAAGTCCAACCATTAGATCAGTGAATGTCGAGTCCCCGGAATTCATTCCGCTCCGGGATCTGTACAGCAATTCTGAACTGGTTTTCTCCCGTGTCGAGAAAATTGACCTCGCCACGGCCGCGGGAGCGCTCACCGAGGAAAGGGTCGAGGGCGGAAGGTGCCTCAGAGGCATGCTCGTGGGCATGGCGCTCGAGGCGGCCACGGCGTTTAGCCTCTACGGAGCATGGCGGCTCTGGCACCTGCTGCGTTAGGCCGGCTGACCTCCGGCCCCCAAAGGCCGCTCAGCACCCGTCAGTTCGTGCGCATTGACCTTCCCCGCTTTCCATGCTGCGCGCTGAAGCGTAACTGCTCCTTCCTGAATCAAAACAGGCATCTACGCAGTTTTTCCCGGTGCGTGACGGTACCCTGATCTGGAGGGACAATGAGCAGCAGATTTGTGTTGGCGGACGAGATTGTTGTGCGTGCGCCCGTCGAGCGGTGCTTCCGGCTTTCAACCAACCTTCAAATCGTGCAGGAAGTGCTCAGGATGCGGCCCGTGCGCGGGCGTACTTCCGGCCATGTTGTCGAGGGCGACACCGTGCGCTGGGAGGGCTGGCAACTGGGCATGCCGCAGGTGCATGAGAGTCTGATTGAAGCATTTGCCGAGCCGACCTTCTTCCGCGATCGCATGATGACAGGCCGCTTCGCATGGTTCGAACACGACCATCAATTCATTGCCCGGCGCGACGGAACCGTGCTGCTCCGCGATGAGATACGCTTTGCCATGCCCTTGGGCTGGCCGGGTGCGCGTGTGGGCAAGTGGCTCATTGTGCCGCACATCCGGCGTCTGATCCGCAAGAGGCTTGCGCGGCTGAAAGAGCTTGCCGAAGGCGACGGCTGGAGACGCTATCTCATCGACGAGCAACCCGCCGTCATCCTTTCATGAATTGGAAGCAGGCACAGCGCCGCAAACAAAGTGAGTACAGAACCGCTGCATCGCAGGCGGCCGTATTCTTCCCAATCAAGAGTGTTGCCTCTCATTTCTCCAGCGGCTTCTTTGCGAAGTAATAGAGCGAGAAAGCCAGCAGGGCAAAGGCCAGCACCGAGACCCACGAGTGATCCAGAAAGGTGTGGGGGAAATTGAGGATGTCGCCTTTGTCGAAGGTGGTCTCGTAGCCTTTGAGCGCCACGCCCATCAGACCCACGATGCCGCCCGCGGCGATCAGTCCCGAGGCGTAGAGGGAGCCGGGCGAGATTTCGCTCTCCGTGGTTTCGCCGCCCGCCTTTTGCGCTGCCTGGTCAATGAACCAGCGCACCATGCCGCCCACAAAAATTGCCAGCGTAGTGCCGATGGAGAGATACGCGCCCACCGCGAAGGACAGCGAGCGGATTCCCAATAGTTCGACTGCAATCACCAGAAAGACGCCCAGCATGACGAGTCCCCAGGGCAGTTTTCGACTCAGAATGCCGTTGATAACCGTGGCCATCAGGCGCGCTTGCGGGGCGGCAGCCTTCTCGCTGCCGATGCCCTGAATCCACTGCGCCTCAATGCGGCCGGTGGCAGGTGAATAGAGATATTTGCCGTCGGCCAGCTCCGGCGAACCGAGCGCGTTCAGCACTACATATTCGCTTTTGTGATGCTGTGCCGAGGCCTGGTTCGGCCCAACTACCTCGAATGTATCGGGCAGGTGACGCACATCGTCCTGCACGGCCACGCCGGGATGCGATGCGTGGATGTCCCAGGGCTGCGATGCCGCGCGGAAGGACTGGAGGCCGGTGTTCATCAGGTTCAACGTGAACCCGATGGCAATGGTGGAGACGACGACGCCGATCATCAGCGCGATCTGCTGCAGCCGCGGCGTCGAGCCGACGATGAAGCCTGTTTTCAGGTCCTGCGAGGTGTCTCCGGCGTTGGCTGCGGCAATGCACACTACGCCGCCGATGGTAATGGCCAGCGCGCCGAAGGCGGGGCTGGTCCAGCCCTTGACGAGGAAGATGGCGGAAGTGGCCATCAGCGTCGCGATCGTCATGCCGGAGATGGGATTGGCAGAGCTGCCGATCAAGCCGACGATGCGCGAGCTGACGGTGACGAAGAGGAATCCGAAGACGACAACAAGCAGCGAGGCGGCCAGGTTTGCCACCCAGCCGACATAGGCGCCGGGCACCGGCTTGAACTGGAGAAAGCAGAACATCAGGATGACTAGAAGGATGGAGCCGCCCACGACGACGCGCATGGAGAGATCGTCTTCCGTGCGGCTGGGCGCGGCTTTAGCCGCTGCAGAGCCGGGGCGCAGGTTTTTGAAGCCGGAGGCGAGCGCGCCGAAGATGGTGGGTAGCGTTTTGAGCAGTGTGATGAGCCCGGCGGCGGCCACCGCCCCAGCGCCCATCGGGCGGATGTAGGTGGCCCACAGGTCGCTCGGCCCCATCTGCGCAATCGGTACAGTGCCGGGATAAATTGGATGCGGCAGGTCTTTGCCGAAGAAGTAAATCAGGGGCATCAGCACCAGCCATGAAAAGACGCCTCCGGCAAAGATGACGCCGGCCACTTTGGGGCCGATGATGTAGCCCACGCCGAGATACTCCGGCGTCGCGTCGGCCTTGATGGATGCGCCTTTGAGAATGTGCTGCGCGCCGAAGTCCGGCTGGTACTCCGGCGTGCCGGGCCAGGCCTTGAAGATGTTCTCGTTCTGGAAGAGTGTGTAGAGCGCGCCGAGGCCGAGGCCGAAGAAGACGCGGCTGGCGAGGCCTCCGCCGCGCTCGCCGGCCATCAGCACGTCCGCGCAGGCGGTGCCTTCAGGATAGGTCAGGTTGCCGTGCTCCTCCACAATCAACTGGCGGCGCAGAGGAATCATGAAGAGGACGCCGAGCCAGCCGCCAATCAGCGCCAGCAGAAAGATGCGCGAGTACTCGAGATCGAAGCCCAGGAAGATGAGCGCGGGCAGGGTAAAGATGACACCCGCCGCGATGGACTGGCCTGCGTTGCCGGTGGTCTGGACGATGTTGTTTTCGAGAATCGATGCGCGGCCCAGCACCCGCAGGATGCTGATGGAGAGCACGGCGATGGGAATGGAGGCGGCGACGGTGAGCCCGGCGCGCAGGCCCACGTAGACCGTGACCGCGCCGAAGACAAGGCCGAAGAACGAGCCGAGCAGGATGGCGCGAAGGGTGAACTCGGGGCGTTTCTCGGCGGGCGAAACAAAAGGCTGAAAGTCGGGCACGAAGAGCCTCCAAAGCAAGCGCAGGCAAAGTTGCGGAATTTTCCCTGAAGGGGGAGTTTAGCAGCGCAGGGGGATGGAGTTACAGGGATGCGCCACCGCTCCATGCCGGGACTTGGCGAAGTGCGGCGGCAGCGCGTAGGGTTAGGAGCAATCGATTTGTAGGGAGCGACGCATCGCAATGACCAATCCATCCCTGACCCCCGCGCCCGTCCGGCGGCTGCTTTCGTTGGATGTGGTGCGGGGTATCACGATCGCCTTCATGATTATGGTGAATAACAACGGCGGACCCGGCTCGTGGCGCTTCATGAACCACGCGCAGTGGAACGGGCTGACGCCGACCGACCTGGTCTTTCCCACGTTTGTCTTTGTAGTGGGCGTGTCGGTGGTCTTTGCCACTGAGGCGCGGCTGGCTCGCGGCGCCACACGCGCTGAACTGGCCCGGCACACCGTGCAGCGCGCGGTCATTCTGTTTCTGCTGGGCATCGTCGTCAACAGTTTTCCCTTCTTTGCGTTGCCGCACATGCGCTTCTACGGCGTGCTGCAGAGAATCGCCGTCTGCTATCTGGCGGTGGGTCTCTTCTATCTGTGGGACAAACGCGCCTGGACAAAAGTTGCCGCGCTCGCTGTCGCGCTGATCGGCTACTGGATTCTGGTGCGCTGGGTTCCGATCCCCGGCGTAGGCGTGCCGGGCCGCGATGTGCCCTTCATGGACCAGACGCAAAACCTCGTCTCGTGGATTGACCGGCATGTCTGTCCGTATCACCTGTACCTGTTTCCGCCGGATCACAACGTGCGCGACCCCGAGGGCCTTTTAAGCGATCTGCCCGCGATTGGTACCGCGCTGATCGGCATCCTGGCGGGGCTGTGGCTGCGCACCGGCAAGATGATCGCCACCAAGACGGCGGGGCTTGCGGGAGCGGCTCTGGTCAGTCTGGCGCTGGGGTATCTGTGGTCGCTTGAGTTCCCGCTGAACAAGAATATGTGGACCAGTTCGTTTGTCTTGGTGGCGGCGGGCTACTCGCTGGCGCTGCTCGCGCTGGCCTACTGGGCGGTGGAGCAGAAGGGATGGCGCAAGGGCTGGACCTGGGTGTGGCTGGTTTTCGGGTCAAATGCGATTGCGGCCTACATGTTCAGCGAACTGCTGCCGAGCGCGCTTTACAATGTGACGGTCACATCCGACGCAGGCAAGCGCGAAAACCTCATTGCCTGGTTTTTTGGGCATACGGTCGCGCACATTCCCGACCCCGGATGGGCGGCGTTCGCCTACTCGGTCACCTTCACCGCAGTCTGCTTCATTCCCGTATGGATTCTCTACCGCAAGAAGATTTTCTTGAAGGTGTAACGGTGACGCCGGCGCGGGTAGCGCGGTCTACAGATTGAGAGCGCCCCGCACAAGCAGCGAAACGGCGGCGCAGGATGACGCGGATGCGGAGAGCCACTCTGGAGGTCGGCGGCGGAGAGGATCGGGCTGCGGCGCAGGGACGCGCGCGGGCGCTGGTGGAACTGGCAGTCTGCTACGGGCTGATTCTGCTGACCATCTGGACGGCGCGGCCCATGCAGCGCTGGCTCTACTGGACCGCGCTCGTGTGGGTGGTGCTGACGACCATTACCTCGTTCTCCGGCTGGAAGGCCCTGGGCTTTCGACGCGCGGGATTTCTGGGCTCTGTGTGGGTGGTGCTGGCGGCAGGGGTGCTGGCGGCGGTAGCCACTGTGCTGGCCAGTGATTTGCAAACGCTGCACACGCCGCACGGGCTTCGCGACTGGCTGCGGACCTTCGGCGGCTACGCGGTGTGGTCGCTCATGCAGCAGTTTCTGCTGCAGGGGTATTTTCTGTTGCGGCTTCTGCGGCTCATTCCAAATCCAAAATGGGCGGCGCTGGCGGCAGCTTCCCTCTTCGCCATCGCGCACCTGCCCAATCCCATCCTCACCCCCATCACGCTGCTCTGGGGCGTGGTGGCGTGCATGGTCTTCCTCCGCGCGCGCAACATCTATCCGCTGGCCATCGCCCACGCCATCTTCGGCGTCTGCATCGCGGTTACGTTTCCGGGTCCGGTGGTGCACAACATGCGCGTGGGGCTTGGCTATCTGCACTATCACGCGCCCCGGCCGCTTCACCTGAGCCAGAGCGACCAGAGCGTATCGACTGTGGCGTGTGTGATGGCGGAGGCGCCCACGCGTCGCCGGGCGCGCCAGGCTCGGCCATAGAAGATGCCCGCCAGCGCAGCCAGCAGCACATACTGCCCATTGAACGCAGTGGTGCGCTTGTTCCAGTGCGCCAGGCCGAAGAGCACGGCGCTCACCAGCAGCGCGGGCGTGCGGCCAATGCGCCGTTCCAGCAGATTCTGCAGCCATCCGCGAAAGAACAGCTCCTCCGGGATGGCGATAAATACAAAGGTGAAGAGAAATGCGCCGGCGGCGCGCAGCGGCGCAGGCCATCCGGCGTGCAGGTGCAGGAATCCAAGCGCCAGGCCGAGTGGAATGGCGATGGGCGCGTAGAGAGCGAACTCGCGCAGGCCGGTGGCGGCGTCGCGCAGACGCAGGCGCAGATCAAAGCCAACGCCATCAAGTTTTCGCACAGCGAGGAAGCCGTAGATGCCGGCATCCAGCAGCAGCATCTTGCCAGCGGAGGTGAGTCCCTGCGGCCATGCCGGTTCCAGCCAGCGCAGATCGACCGCCAGGCCGAGCCCGGCCAACAGCACAAAGTCGCGCCAGTTGCCGTGCAGGTCAGGATCGGCGACGGCCGCCTGATCCATGAGGAGCGCGATGGTGACAGGCAGCAGCGCATAGAGCGCGAGCCAGCCCCAGCGAAAGATGCCGAACGCGGATGCGGTGAGCGCATAGGGCAGGCACAGCAGCGCCGGCGCCGTGATGCGCGCGATGCGCGGTAATCGCGGCGCGAGACTCGCAAAACGCTCCGGGAAAAATGCGGCTGCCAGCATGGGAAGCAGCACCAGAAGCGCCGCTGCGATGACCTCGGGGCGAAGGATGGTGTGGAGAGGCATGGCAGTCAGCTCAGATGCCCGCGGCAGGCTTCACCGGCCGGAAGAGCCACAACAGCAGTAGCGAAAACAGCAATCCGCCGACCGTGAACTTGAGCCAGACAGGCGCATGGGAGGGCGAGAAGAAGCCTTCCAGCAGCCCGGCGAGGACGAGCAGCGGAATGATGCCCGAGACCAGCCGCGTGGCCTCCATGCCGCCCAGGGCCACCGATTCCTTCCAGCGCAGACTGCCGGGAAAGAGCATGGAGTAGCCCAAACGAAGACCGGCGCCGCCCGCGATGACGATCGACGGCAACTCCAGTGCGCCGTGCGGCGCAACGAAGCTCCACAGCGCCAGAGACATGGCATATTGGTGGCAGGCCGCGCCGATGACGCCCAGCATCATGCCGTTGACGTAGAGGTAAAAAAAAGTGCCCAGGCCAAAGGCAACTCCGCCGGCAAAGGTGGCAAAGCTCACCGACAGGTTATTCGTCATGATGTAGCTGGACGCGGTGGGCGCCATACTGACCACGGATTTGGTCCACATCTCATGACGTTCCATGGTGGCAATCATTGCCGGGCCGACGAAGTGGCGCATAAAGTCCGGCCGGGCGCTGGTGAGCGCGGCGCCAAACAGGCCCCATGCAACCGAAATCAGCAGCGAGGCCAGCACGAAAGGGAGTTGGCGCTGGAAGATGGCGGGATAGTCGTCCCGCAGAAAGCGAAAGAGCGAGCGAGCGCTCGTTTTGCGGCCGGAGTAGATGATATGGTGAGCGCGAGTGAGCAACTCATTGACATGGTCGGTATAGCTGCGGGCCGTTGCGTCGCGGCGCAGGACCGAAAGGTCGGCGGCCACCTGACGATAGAGCAGGGCCAGCTCTTCAAGCTCCGCGCGCGAGAGCTGGCCGAGGCCGCCATTGCCCGCCTGGGCAAGCAGCAATGCAAGGCGGTCCCAATGGGGCCGGCGCTTGTGAATCCACAGGTTGGAGAGAACGTGAGCCATGGACGCGAATTCAGATCAGCTTAGCATCGACACGCCGGAGCTGGTGCCCATCGAGATGCGGCTGGCAGGCATCGGCAGCCGCTTTGTCGCGCTGCTGGTCGACATGCTCATCTGGCTGGCGGCTGTGGGGGTGCTTTCGGTGGCCTCGTGGTTCCTGCGGCCCGCGGTCGGCGCATTCTCCAGGCTCTCGGCGCAGTGGGCCGCGGCCGTGTACACGTTTGCGCTCTTCCTGCTCAACTGGGGTTACTTCACGCTGTTTGAGGCCTTCTGGAATGGGCGCACGCCGGGCAAGCGCGCGGCAGGCATCCGCGTCATCCAGCGCTCCGGGCGCGCGATAGGGCTGTTCGAATCGATGGCGCGCAACTTCATCCGTTATGTTGACCAGATTCCCTTCTGCTATGCCGTGGGCGCGATTGCGATCTTCTCGACGCGCCAGCATCAGCGGCTGGGCGATCTGGCCGCGGGGACGCTGGTGGTGCACGACCGTGTACAGGAGACGCCGCTGTGGGCCGAGACCGGCATCCGCACATGGACCGCGCCTGCCTCTGCCGCGGCTGCTCATCCCGTCGCGCCACCCGCCGGCCCTGTGCTGCCCGCCGCAGCCCTCGCCCGCCTCTCTGCCGCGGATCTCGAGGTTTTGGAAGGCTTCTTTGCCCGCCGCCTCGACTTGCCCACCGATACGCGACGGGCCCTGGGCCGGCGAATTGCCACGGCCATTCAGACCAAATCCGGCTTGGAGCCGCTCCCCGGCATGACGACCGAGGATTTCCTTGAGGCCACTGCGCGCCAGATTCGCGATCTGGCACGGATGAGGTGAGCGCTCGTTGCCCGATGGCCGCCCTTCCAGGACTTTCACGGCCCAACTGCGCAAAAACAAGCTTGGCTGCCCCACCCGGCTCCCAGCGAATTGAAACAGTTACCCGCCCCAGCGTTATTTGAAACAATTTCGCAAGAGACTCATGAAAATCAAGTTAAAGAAAATCCCGCGTTGTTACGCAGCGCCGCGGAGAAATGTTTGCAATTCCTCGGACAACTCACTCTTGACAATTGATGCCAGGTGAGGGTCTAATCACTCCCGGCCTACATACAGACCCATTTTGCTCAACAAGCTTAAACGTTTGAGCAATGGAATTCCAAATAGCGTATTTTTGGAATTTCTTTCTCCAGTCCTACGGAGAAATCTGTCTGCGCGGGCGCGGTTCCGACAGAAGCAGCGGACGGAACCGAGCAAGAGATTACGGCCTGTGGGGTACTGAGGAGCGCTCCACGGGGATATAGAAGGAAGACAAACCCCGCAAGCCGGCACAAGAGCATGCCGGCGGTCAGGCGCCAGAGAACCTGGTGAAAGACTGATGAAGAAGGGTTGAACTGTACACCGATGAAGAAGTAAAGGGATTTTCTTCTTGACATTCGTTGTACGGCGCGCATTAAATGGCACGATTGTTGTTCAGGGGCTTCTGAAAAATCGATGTATCTGAATGAAAGTGATTCAAAACTTCCGCGGTTGCCGCGGCGCACTTCAGAGAGTGAAGTGCATCGGGGCGGCTATGCGAGCGCCGGCAGAGTACAAATGCTGCCGGGGGGCGCAGAACGGGAGTCGATTCCAGAGCCCAGGCACCGCGTCGAATCCAGGATGCGCCTCAACCGGCTTCATACCTGCCAGACGGGGAAGCGACAGTGACAGAAACGAACGTGCAGTACAACCTTGAAAAGGAAGGTCACATGAGACATACGAAATACAGGTTCCTCCTGTTGCCGTTGTTCTTCGTGCTGGCATGCGCAGCAGCATTTGCGCAGGCCAACTCGGATATCACCGGCATCGTGACAGACCAGACGGGAGCCGTGGTTCCGGGCGCTACGCTCGTTCTTACCAGCCAGGCGACCGGCTTCACCAAGACCGCCGTGAGCAGCGACACCGGCCTGTACGACTTAGCCGGACTGAACCCCGCAAACTACAACTTGAAGGTGACGGCCAAGGGCTTCCAGACCTACGAGCAGAAGGGCATCGTCGTCAACGTTTCGATGACCTTCCGCGTCGACGTCAAGCTCACCATTGGTTCGGAATCGCAGACCGTGACGGTTGAGGCCGATGCACTCACAGTGCAGGCGGACTCGAACGTCGTCAGCACACTGATCAGCAAGGATGAGATCACCCAGCTGGCAACGGAAAACCGCAACTTTGCAGCCCTGGCGGCTCTGGGTCTTGGCGTAAGCTCCGCCCTGCCCTCCAGCAACACGCCGACCTCGGTGGCGTCCAACTTCTCCATCAGCGTCAACGGCCTTCGTGAAAGCCACAATATCTGGCTGATCGACGGTGGCGAGTCTGACGACCGCGGCGGCGCCGGCGGCATGGCCATCATGCCTTCGCAGGACGCAATCGCCGAGTTCCAGATGATGACCTCAAACTATCCGCCTGACTACGGTATCTCCTCCGGCGCAACCATGAGCCTTTCGCTCAAGAGCGGCACGCAGAAGTACCACGGCGAACTGTGGGAGTTCAACCGGACCCCGGACTACAACGCGATCCAGGACATCGCGAACTCGAAGACGGATGTCCACTACAACATCTTCGGCGGCAACATCGGCGGCCCGCTGTTTATCCCTCACGTCTACAACACCAACAAGCAGAAGACCTTCTTCTTCTGGAACGAAGAGTGGCGCAAGATCCTCACCGGCGCAGGCACCAACGTGCAGAACACGCTGGATAATGCCGATCGTCCGGTTGCAGGTCAGGATCTGCACTATGTGGCCCCGGCCTTCGCTACAGGCACCGTACTGAA
>JAJZGF010000306.1 GCA_021805025.1 Acidobacteriota bacterium | reverse complement strand
CGGTTCAGCAGCAAGCCCTCGACCGACATATTGCTACCCGAGTTCTCCGCCGGAAAGCTCAACTGCCGGCCATTCCAGTTCGTCTGGAGCGTTCCCTGCGTACTTCTTGAAGTTCCCGAGAGCCTTTGCGCCCAGGGCACCAGAATCGCTCCTCCCAGGGTGGTGCTGGCGGACCCATTCGCATCCTCGTCCTGCCCATTCAGAATGCCGGCAGCACTGGCCAGTGCAGGCGAAACCAGCAGCGGAACCTCACCGTGCCCCGGGATCAGCGCTGTAAGCTGAAATACATTCATGCCACGTCCCGGAAGAAATGTCGCCGAGACCAACTCCGCCCCTCTGCCAATCGAGGTCGCACTGCGGCTCAGACGTACTGGATCTTGTCCACCGGGTCCCGGCGGCAGCACTTCCACGGGCGGCCCCGGATCCACTCTGGTCTTGAGTTTGTGAAGGTTCCCGTGCCCACGCTCATACGCCGCGATCAATAGTGCAACGCTCAGCAGCCCTACCAGGCTCGGAGTCACCCAGCCGCGAGACGTAAAGTGCCGACCTCCTTGCGATGGCTTCCGTTGCCCTGTCTTCCGTCCCGCGAGGTTCATCTGTTTACCTTCTCCAGGCCTGATTTCTTCATCACAAAGGCCAAATTGCCGCTCCTGGCGCAGGTTGGACGAGCCACTCTCATCCTATCGCGCGATAAACTCTTGGGAGCCGCATTGCTTGCCGCCATCGTCGGCCCCAGGATGGAGAGACGTCCGAACGAGCCCATAGGATGGCTCACCTCTCCTTCGTCCAGTTCCAACGTTATCATCGACCGACGGCACCGAAGCATTTACCCAGACCCAAGGAAGAGTCCCCAGTGAACCCCCGGCGGCCGACAGCAAACCACCTTCTCCCCATTCTCGATCCCCGACAGCAACGCATCGCCACCTGCACCCGCTGCCCCCGGCTCATCGACTACTGCCGCACCATCGGCGAAAACCGCCGCAAGTCCTACCGCGACCAGCAATACTGGGCCAAACCCGTTCCTGGTTTCGGCGACCCCAACGCCCGCATCCTCATCCTCGGCCTCGCCCCCGGAGCCCACGGTGCCAACCGCACCGGCCGCCCCTTCACCGGCGACGGCTCCGGCGACTTCATGTACCCAGTCCTCCACGAGCTCGGCCTTGCCAGCAAGCCCGTCGCCATCAGCCGAGACGATGGCCTCAAGCTCCGCAAGCTCTGGATTGGCTCCGTCGTCCGTTGCGCTCCACCCGGCGACAAGCCCACCCCAGAGGAGATTCGTAACTGCTCCACCCACCTCAGCGCAGAGGTCGCCGCCCTCCCCAAAGTCCGCGTCGTCGTCTGCCTCGGAAAAATCGCCTGGGACGGCTACCTCGCACATCTCCTCGGGCAGGGAATCATCGAGCGTCGCTCCGCATTCACCTTCTCTCACGGTGCTGAATACCATCTGCCCAACGGCATTACCCTCCTCGGCAGCTATCACCCATCCCTTCGCAATACGAATACCGGCCGTCTCAATCGTCCGATGTTCGCGCGTGTCTTTCTGCATGCTCTGGAATTGAGCGGAATCGCCTGATCCGGCGCTGTACTGTAAAGCAATGAGGTCGCAGAAGCTGCCCACTTTTGCAGCCCTGACTGCAACCTCAACCGCAACATGCGAATCTTACAAACGAAAGAACGGAGGACACTATGCGTCATAAGGAATTTTGGATTGCTCTTGGGGTCGGTGCCGCGATTGGCGGTGTAGCTGCTCTGCTCTATGCGCCCCAGACCGGGACCGCGACCCGCAAAAAGCTGAAGCGCGGCCTTGAAGATCTGGGTGACACCCTCGAAGATGCTGGTGAATATCTCAAGGAACAGGCTGAGCGTCTCGGCAAAGAGGCTCAGAAGCTGATCGACGCCAGCAAGGACCAGTTCGACGACGCCATTGATGCCGCCACAGGCGCAGCCAGTGGCGTGGTCAAGTCGGCTAACCGTGCGGCCCGGTCTGTCTCAAAACTCGTCTAGTACGCCACGCAAAGGAACGTAAGCTGCCGCCTGCACGAACCGCGCGGGCGGCAGCTACGCGTATTGGGCGAAACGCTGCAAAGGAGTCGCGATGAAATCGCAACGTACGTTTGGCGCATTGCTGGCAGCAACCCTGATCGCTTGTGCGGTCCCGTTTGCTGCCGGTCAGGGAATGGGCGGGGCAAGAATGTACAACCCGGCCACTGAGACGACAGTAAACGGCACCGTCGAGAAAGTAGCCACCATCACCGGCAGGGGCGGCTGGTCAGGAACTCATCTCGACCTCAAAACCGATTCCGGCACAGTAGATGTTCATTTGGGACCCTCCGCCTATCTTTCCTCCAAGGGCTTTCAGTTTGCCAAAAACGATCTGTTGGAGGTGACGGGCTCCAGGGCGACGTATCAAGGCCACCCTGCGATCATCGCCCGCGAAGTCAGGATGGGAGACAAGGTTCTCACGCTTCGCAATGCTCAAGGCATCCCCGAATGGTCTCGCGGACCGCGGGGCGGCGGTCCCGGCACAGGCAATGGCACCGGCGGAGGCCCCATGTAACGATGCCGGATCGCAGGCGAGGCGTGCATCTCCCCTCGCACTCGGTTCGAGCATAACGGCGTGGTTGCGATCCAGCGAAATGTGCCCCGGCCATCCAGACCGGGGCGTTTCAGCTTTCGATCCCGAAGCCACGACAGGCCGCCCTGTTCAGTACTGCTCTGGCGGCCCCACGGTCACCACGAAG
>JAJZGF010000115.1 GCA_021805025.1 Acidobacteriota bacterium | reverse complement strand
ATCTGCTGTTGGCTGACTACCGATCCAGAACTCAAACTTGCCGGAGACCGTAGCAAAGTAAGCTATTTGTCCGGCTAATGAACTGCATTCTATAATCGATTGCAATCGAGTGTCAAGGTGATCTCGCCTCTACAGATGCGCCTTACGCTTGACTTCAAATGCTTCATCGAACAGAACTCCTCCGCTAAGCGCTGCAACCTTCACCGTATCAAGGTCATATTTCCAAGACGAATCCGCTGCCGATAGCTGAACCGCGGCTTCTGTCGGCCAACTCCAGCAGACTCTCGCACAGCCATCCGGCATCACGTCAACTCAGCTGGGTCTGCTTTGGCCACCCACATCAAGCCGCTGACATGGCGCTCGCTGCTCTGGAACTCGTTCAGTAAACTGCTCAATTCGCCACCCGGGGAGGGAAATCAGGGCGGGTCAGACGGAAATGCTTATTGCGGAACAATAGACGACATCCGCACAGGGCCGAGAAGTCCTGAGGCGAGCAGGTGTGAGTTTGCGCTGTAGGGTTGGATATCTGTGAAGGTATACTTCTTCATAATGTTTGGCTGTTGATCACCAATAAGACGGTTTACCCACAAGTTCGTCACATTGATCGTCAGTCTATTTATTCCCGGCTTGATCGCATTGGTCAAATCGATCTTATAGGGAGATTTCCATACAACTCCGACATGGTTTCCGTTGATAGCTACATCTGCAATATCTTTTACATCGCCTAGATCGAGCCAAAGGCGAGTTCCTGGCCGGAGCCAAGCTGCAGAAACAGAAATAACTTTTTCATAGGAAGCGGTTCCAGAGAAGTATCTAATACCAGGATTCTGGCTATTACTCCAGGAGATAAGGTGATCGAAAGCAAAACTCTTTGGTGCCCCCCTGCCCTCCTGAAAGCTGACAGTCCAATCAGCATTAAGATCCATATTCGGCAAATAGGTTTCTACTGGTTGCGGTAATTGCAGCGACTTGACATTTGTCTTCTTGCGGAAGACAACAAAGACGGTACCGTACGGATCAAGATGCAGCGGTATTTCAGTTCGTCCGCCAGCGATTCGATACGGAACAGGCTTTGATGTTCCTGTTGCGGCATCCCACAATTCAGGAATTTTTCCTGCGACCCGAAAAAATGCTTCCAAACTCTCGCTGCGGTCTTTACGGTTATCCACGAAATAGATATCGCAGTTGAGCAAGCTACGATGAGCAAACATTAGCGTTGTGTCGAGTTCTGGCTGGGTATACTCGAAATCTCGATCTAGTTGTAGGTCTGCGAGGACTTCGTTTGCAGTTTTTCCCGTGTAGATCGATCCCTTTCCGAAGCGACGAACAGCGGCGAAAGGTTGCGTTCCTCTTCCCCAGAGGTCATCGGCGATGGCGTGGAACTCCGCTTGATTATCAGACAGACTTGGCGAGTCTAAAGGCTTGTTGCCAGCTATGATGGCTCCTTGTGAAACCAATTGCCTAAGCCGACGCAGCACAGGCAATGTCATCCGCCTACTGGTTCCACCCAGGTAAAGGATGCGATAGCTTGCGCCTGATGGGGTGACAAGCCGGCCTGCTCTGAGGGACAATGAATGCAGGATTACATCGCTGTTCACGAAATCGAAGCCATAGCCCCGGGGAGCATCCTCCTGTGGCTTGAGACCGAACACGGCAGTCAGCGGACCCTCCTCACCATAGAAGTAGGCGACGTCTCCATAGAATCGCCCCTGCTGTAGCAGATAAGAGCAGCGCGCAAGGTAGTCTATCCAAGGCCCAGCCTCTTCCGCCCAAGTCTCATTTCTGTTGAACCACTGGCCGTTGATCCCGAGTGTAAGGCCAGGCACCTTGTTCAGAAGAGGCTGATGGGTTGATTCATGGATCATGAAGCGATTGACGCCAAGCGAGAACTCGAGGTCGGCTATGCGCTTAAGATTGTCCGGTGCCCACACCCAGGCGGGTGGACCTGTCGTCAGCGATTCCGCACCAACGATGTTTTGACCGTAGATATGTGCAACTGAGGCGGCTCCTTGAAGATCGGCTACATAGCTCGGTGTAGGTCCTGAATCCTCGGAAAACGTCCACATCGCACCCATCGGAATGTCTGTTCTACTGCGTATTTCCATGTCGTCGCCCAGGGATGGACGATGATACTCCAGAGCCTCTCCATAGTAGCCCATGCCGCGGCGGTGTAATTCTCGTGATATCTCACCGTAGTGATTGAGCGCAATCAATTCGCTGATGGTGCGGCGGAAATCCCAGAGGAATCTATCAGTAGATTCAGGACTCTGGATTACGACTCCCGTAAGTGCAGGCAGCCAAAGATGAGGATCGTAGCCACGCCGATCTTTGAATTCGGTCAGTATATCTTTACTCCAGTTCTGAGATCCCACCTCAGCACTGTCCGTAAGCAGATAAGAAATTCCGGATTTTCCTATCCTCGATGTCCCGACTGTATTGGAGTACATTTTGAGATAGCTGTCCAAATACTTTTTGACATACTGTCGAGTTAGTTTGTCGACCTCAAGGCCAGTTGCCTCCTGTGGCGCTGGGCCATTCTCGTGGCCAGTCAGCGAATAACCTATCCTAAGAATGATCCATTTTCCAGCAGGTGGTGTCCAGTCAAGATATCCATTGGGCTTCATCTTGCTTGTGAGATCCACGACGTCCTGATTCGCCACGATAAATTCTGGCGCTACGCCTGGATCAGGAATGGCGTAGTAGTCTCGCACCGTTGCATACCCCGCGCGCTTCTCGAACTCGTTGACACGGGCCCCGCTACTGAGCACCAACTCTGTGATCAAGCGATCAGTGACCGGTTTGCTTTTGCTTATCGGCGGCGGGGCAGTGAAGCTGAGCTTGAAGAAGCGGGCTGTTACGGCATCGAAGGCAACGGTGCGCTGTGGAATGCTACTCGGAAGAATATCCGCGATCTTGCGAAAGTGCTGGCCGTCATCGCTGGCCTCTAGCCTAGGTGTATTAACTGCTTGATCGTCGAAGGCGAAGACGCGAACAATATCATCCAAAGTGGCTAGCGTGATGGCCTGGATCGTCTGCGGTCGGCCATAGTCAAATTCAACCCACGCATCTCTCCCTGGAGCGCCGACTGGAAGATCCAGTGCTACCGTATTCACATCTCCATCAGACAAGGCCGCAACATCCGGGGAGCCGCCGCTTGAGGTCACTTGCGGCTTTAGCTCGGATTGGGTTTTGTCCCCCTCAGGCATGCGATAAGCAACCACGGCACTATCCGCATAGTAGTGCGGTAGCGGAGGAGAAATCTTGCCATTTGCATAGACTCGGCTTTGGATCCTGTAGTTCTGAAATGTTCCCGTCTCATCAGGCGGAAGAGCTAGAGCCCCTAAGTAGCGTCTGCCACCCTCAACCCTGGTAGAGCTCCAGACCATTTTTTTCATCCCTTGCGAAGGAGGAACCCATGGTCCGCCAGTTTCGCTCCATCCCGGCGAGCTAGCGATCGACACCTCCAATCCCAGCTTTCCAGCCATTGATACGGCTTGATTGAAAGCCTTCTTCCACTCAGGCGTCATATAGATGAGTCTGTGCGGCACCACTTGGGGTGTATTGATCGAACCCTCAAACACGGTGAAGCCCGCCACGCCTACGCGATGCATCCACTCCAGATCCAGCGTGATGCCCTCTGGAGTGATGTTGCCATTCATCCAGTGCCACCACACGCGCGGTCTCGATGAATTTGGCGGGTTGACAAATTCACGTTTCATTGCGTCTTGCCCCGGCACCGTAGGCGAAGATTTCGCTTCCATGCCCAGGCACGAGAGACAGACAAGCAATAGAGAACCGATAATTTTTACTCCATAACCAGGCATCTTATTGGTCCGTGCGCTGTTCTGATACAAAAATGCAGGCCTTAGACATATTGACAAACAAGCCGATTGTTTTCCGAGCAACCAGGCCGGTCCCCATGAGATCTTCACTGATGACGGAGTACCATTAGGCTCCTTGAATACCCGCGACTGGTACAGGGAGGAATCCGAATGTGGTCGACAGCAAACGACAACGTCCTTATGGGTAATGCTTGACCGGATCGATCTCGGCAGGAGGCTCTCCAGCCATCTGCATCATGATTTTAAGTTCATTGCGGAGTTGATCAGCTATGGAACGGAACTCCTTTCTACCGGCAAGATTGACTTGCTCAAAAGGATCGGATGCCTGGTTGTACATCTGATATTCGACATAGTGGTCGGAGAACTTCTCAGAGCGGCGTTCCTGGGAATCGATGACGCAGTAGGTCCACTCTTTACTACGTAGTGCCCGCGCTGTCATGGACTCACTGACCTGAATGAGCTCTCGATTTTGCCAGGATTTGCGGGCCTCTGTCTCTCGAAGAAGCGGCATGACACTACGGCCTTTAACAGAAACAGGCACTGGAATCCCCGCAGCTTCAAGCAAGGTGGGCATGATATTGATGTTGCCAATTATCTCGGGCATTTCAGAGGCGCCGTTGAAGCCAGGGCCTTGGGCAATCAGTGGAATGCGGATGGAGCTGTTGTGGGGACTCCGCTTATACTCCTCGTTGCGTGTCATGAAATGGCAGCCATGGTCACTGGTGAAGATAAAGATCGTATTCTCCGCGAGATTCCGATCCTCGAGAGCGGTGACGATCCGGCCGACGGACTTGTCGATCGCCTCAACGCAGCCATAGTAGTCAGGCAATTGAGACTGCCAGTTGCCAGGCAGTGGCCGGAGGTCGTTGGGGATGCAAGGATCTTTAAAGCGGTCGGCAGATCCTATAGGGCCGACGAAGCGCTTTTCATCGTTCTGGAAGTGAGGCTCGAGTTGCGAGATGTAAAGGAGAAATGGCGAGTCATGCTTTTGCTTGAGAAAGCGCTCGGCTCGGTCGGTAAGGAAATCGACGCGATACTCATCTTTGAAGGTGATCGGGTTTCCATCACGATCAAAGATCGTGCCCTCATAAGGGTGGGTTGTAAATTCTAACTCGTTTGCGCCCTCCCATAGATCGAGGAAGCCTCCACGAAATTCTGGCTTGACATAGCCGCGACCACCGCCTTCGGCCTCCCTGCTGGGTGCGAGATGCCACTTGCCGATCAGATTTGCGGAGTAGCCCGCCTTGCGAAACTCGGAAGCCAGAGTGGGTAGTGATGAGTCTAGATTCAACCCGTTATGCCAGACACCAGTCTCGGTAGCATAGCGTCCAGTTAGAAGTACCGAACGGGATGGTGCGCAAACAGGCTGATTGCAGATAGCTCCGGTGAAGTTGGTACCACGAGCGGCCATGGCGTCCAGATTGGGGGTGCGCGTTGTGTAGTTCTGGCCATTGGCACCGATAAAATCTGCGCGGAATTGATCGGCTATATAGATGATGACGTTGGGTCTTGAGGATTGCAATTGTTCTTTAGCGGCTACTTCGTGAGGAAGTGCAGCCTCCAGGCCCGCAACCATACTGATCGCTGCAGTGCCGAGCAGAAACTGGCGGCGATCCAACGCCGATTCTCCATTATTTTCCTTCATGCATCTCTCTTTCCTCTTGAACTCCTCGAGACACGACTTCTGAACCGGACGAATTTCATGGGGAAGCAGGCTACTGAATTGTTATTGTTTTCGATAGCCTAATGTCGCTGGAAGAGCTTCCTATCATTAGTTTTACCTTGTCTTTTTCAAGAGTCCACATCTCTTGCTGAGTGCTCCAATACATTAAAGATTTCGCCGTCAATGTAAGTCTTACAATTGCTGTGTGGCCGACGGGCACATGGACTCTTTGAAACCCCTTCAATTCTAAAGCTGGCCTCGACACTTTGGAATTTACGTGCTTGACGTACATCTGAACGACTTCGTCGCCCGAATACTTTCCGGTGTTTCTGACATGTACGCTCACCTCAATTTTCTTGTCCCTATCCATAGACAAGCGCGATGAGTTGATGTGCAATTTTGAGTATGCAAACTTCGTGTAGCTTAGACCATACCCAAAGGGAAACAACGGGCTTCCGTGAAAATACATATAAGTACGGCCATCACGAATGTTGTAGTCCACCATAGGAGGCAGTTGAGTGATGGATTGCGGCCATGTCTCTACCAGTCTACCGGCAGGGTTGTAATCCCCAAATAGCACATCGGCAAGAGCATTGCCTTCTTCTTCGCTGTTATTCGCCATATGCAGAATGGCAGGAACATGCTGATTAGCCCAGTCGATGGTGTAAGGAAAGCTTGAGATCAATACGACAATCGTGCGAGGATTAGCCGCATATACATCCTGGATTAACTTATCCTGCTCCGACATCAGATTGATTTGCTTGCGATCAACCGTTTCTTTGCCTTCGCTGGGATCGGGACACGGCGATGTATCTGTGAGTTTGTGGCACGTCGGCCGATTTCCAACAAGCACGATGGCTACATCAGAGCTACGCGCCAATTGCACCGCGTCGCTTCCGTTTGCGCTATAGCGCACGGTTATATTTAGGCCAACTTTTTTCTGAATTCCCTGCAGTGGTGTAACCGAGAACGGCGGCGTTCCGCTATAACTGTCCAGATACACTACATCCGCAAGTGGCCCTATAACGGCAAGAGACCTTAGAGATGACGCTTTTAGGGGCAGCATATTAGCAGAATTTTTCAATAAGACAATTGATTCCTGCGTGAGGCGAAGCGCCAACTGCTTACTTTGCTCCTGCTCCCATGGAACTGGCACGTTGGTAGCCTTTATCTGCGAATATGGGTCGAGGTCTGGAGAATCCAGGAATCCGAGGCGAATCATAACTCTAAGGACGCCTTGCAGATTGCGAGAAATATCCGTCTCGGTGATGAGGTGTTTGTCGAGAGCACGGTACAGGTCCTCCTGGTATGAGCTCAGGAATTGATTGATCCCGGCATGAATCGCTCCTGCAACTGCTTCGACTGTATTGGGATAATAGTGTTGGTCGCTGACCAAGAATGGGACAGCGTCCCGATCCGTATCAATCATCCCATTAAAGCCCCATTTATCCATTGTCATGGTTCGCAGCAGCGGGCTGACAGTCATGGGAATTCCATTTACCGCATTGAATGCTGCCATATATGCATTGGCATGTCCCTGCTCGATTGTCATGCGAAATGGAAC
The DNA here is from genome assembly GCA_021805025.1 of Acidobacteriota bacterium. Taxonomy (GTDB): domain Bacteria; phylum Acidobacteriota; class Terriglobia; order Terriglobales; family Acidobacteriaceae; genus Telmatobacter. The sequence continues at coordinate 5,084 of JAJZGF010000115.1, read as the reverse complement.
AGCATAGTACTCATGCAGGAGCCGGCTATCGAAATTCGAGGAGGATCCCGTACGCCCGTCCTCGTTGCTATTCGCGAGAAAGTGCTTGACGAGGGATGCGGTCAACCAGTACCGAGGGTTGTCGCCCTGCAATCCCTTGACGAAAGCAACCGACAGCGTGCCTGTCAGATAAGGATCTTCTCCATATGATTCTTCAGACCTTCCCCAGCGCGGATCGCGGGCCAGGTCGGCATTCGGGGCACGTACGATGAGCCCGCCGCGATCCAGACTTTGAAAGATGTAGCGAGCCTCGGTTGCTTCCTGGGTTGCGGCTTTCTGAAGCAGATCTGGATTCCATGTCTCCCCCAGTCCCACCGGCTGTGGGAACTGAGTGGTCGGAATGACGGACTTGCCACCCCATCGGCCAGGCCCCCCCGGCGAGTGGCCAGCCCACCCGATCCCGCCCATCGCCAGCCCATGCAGACCTTCAAACTGCCCCCCCGAACCTGGGATGGTGTCGATCTTCCCTGATCCGTAGATGCCAAGACGTGGCACATTAAGATTTTTCCCCAACAAGTCTATTTTTTCCTGAAGGGTCAGAAGAGAAAGTAGATTATTGACGCGCTGATCTGTTGGTAGACTGGTGTCCTGAAATGGATATTTTGGTTGCGCAGACAGCAATGGCTCAACGCCGACTAGGAGGAGAATTACTAGGACGGCTTGGATAGTTTTCATGTGACTGCCTTTGCTTGATCGAGCCGCTCAGTGGATCCGATTGCAATGCGAAGATGGTATTTCGTGAAGACGATCTCGAATAGCGAGGGCCGGATAGACCCTCGCTACGCGGGTGGAAACTCTCAACTCCGCTCTTTCTAAAACAATATCCTCAAGGACACTATTATCGAACGCGGAACGCGGTCCGATGTGGTGGGAAGCGTCCCGAACCCGGTCCAACTGGTTGTGGGCGAGAATTGCGTCAGCGCGCCGAGGTTGAGATTGGGTGCTCCCCACGTAGGATGGTTGGCGCCGTTCAGAGCCTCCATGCGGAATTGCGCGAACATCCCTTCGCGCGGAAGCGCGAATTGCTTATGAAACGCTGGGTTCCAGAGCACACTTCCTGGATTTCGCAGATGTCCGATCCACAGCGGTGTCGTCCGAGGCTGCCATGGAAGCAGATTGCTCCAGCAGCTTTGGTCGTTGTTGAACCAGTGCGCGCGCGTCTGGCCTCCCGTGGGGGCATAGCTGGCGCAGTTGAAATTCGCCGACGGAAGCGCCAATGGGCTTCCGGTTTCCCATATCACCGTCGAGTCGAACAGCCAACCATTCGCCAAAGCGCCTACGAATCCTCCTTTTTTGCTGCTCGGAAGCGGATAGACCACATTGGCATTCAAATAGTTTCTTACATCGCTGCTGTCGAGGCCTTTCCACAGGTTGGCGTCGCGGAAGGCTCCGTTGTTGAGGTAGCTGGTCCTGTCTATCCAGTTCGAGTATTCATAGTTGAATACGAAGTCCAGACTGCTCAGCCTGCGCTCCACCCGAACGTTGAGGGAGTTGAAGTGCGAGTCTCCCGAAGGAACCGAGTTTTCCGTGACGCCGTTAAAGAGCGGATAAGCCCGCATCAGTTGCCATGCTGGAATGGTTGGGGACGCGCCCAGCGCGGTATTCGCCGCCAGTACGCCATGGAAAGGATTTGCGACGTTATTGTTGCAGACCGAGCCGCCTGCGAAGCACGCCTGCTGCTGGGCCGTCGTAATAACTCCCAGGGAGGTGGCTATCGGGATGCGGTGAACAACGGTTCCCATGTATTGCACATCCAGCAGCAGCGATCCTGGCAACTCCCGCTGGACGCCGAGCGACCAATGCTGCGTCATTTGAATGCGGCGGTTCGTGTTGTTGTAGGTAATGCCCACCCCCGCCTGCGTTTCGAGGCCGGCGGCAGCCCCAGTCGGCGCAATCGCTCCGGAAGGATATGGTGTTCCGGAATTGAAATATGGGCTGGGAGTCAAATTGCCGTCCAGTGAGCCAACAAACGCGGTGCTCTGGCTGAAGCCAATCGAGTCGGTGCGGCTGGACGGAGAGGCGTCGAACACACCGTAGCCTCCGCGCACGATGGTATTTGGCGAAATGGCCCAACTGAATCCAACCCTCGGCTGCCAGTCATTCCAAAACACCTGGAAGGGCGAGCTCGAGACGCCGTTCACGCCGGCGAAAAGAAGGCCTCCCAACATCGGCCCTTGCAGTCCTGGAGCCACCCCGTAGTGGACCAGGCCGCTGTAGGGGTTGGTGCAGGTCAGGCAGAAGCCGGCGTTTATCCGATTGTGGCGGTCGCTCGGCGACATGTTGACATCCCAGCGAAGCCCGAGATTGAGCGACAGGTTCGAGCGGACTTTGAAGTTGTCCTGAAGGAACAGCCCGTAATAGTGCATGACCACAAAGGTCTTCGAAACCCAGGAGAGCCCGCCCCCGGCTGGATAGCCGAGAAGAGCATCCGCCACCTCCTGCCCTTGACCGGTCTTTGGTCTATAGGGATCTTGCTGGGTAAAACCGTTAGTGAACGTGAATTCCCCGTTCGGCAGGCCTGGAATACCCGTTGGCGCCGACTGAGTATCCAGAAACTCGCCTCCATAGTGCAGACTGTGGCGTCCGATGAGCTGCGTCGCGCTTCCAGCAACATCCGCGTCTGCGCCGGCGCCGCCCGCCTGCGTGTTGCCGAAGAGAGGCGCCATGCCCACGATGTTCATCTGCGGGACGATGTTCTGGTGCGACGTGCTCCCGACCACCGGCATGTTGAATCCCAGATTGCTGGCCAGGTAGTTGTTCTGGAGAGCGGTGCCCGTGGTCTGCGTCCCGACGCTGTGCGAATAGGACGCTTTGAGGTCCAGCACCATCGATGGCGAGACGACATGCGTCAAATCCAGAATCACATTGTAATCCCTGCCGGGCCCGATGACTGCCGTGGAGGCCGCGTTGTTGAATGTGTTGCCCCCATTGGCTATCCCGTTGTTCTGAAGCGTGCCCAGCGCGTACAGGCGGGTCTTCTCCGAGAAGTTTTGGTCCACCCGGCCGATATACTGGTCATACATGTAGGTGGTCGGCCGCACCACGGTGTAATTGTTGATGTAGCCAGGTTTATTCGGCGCAGGGAACATGGCGAGAATCGCTTTTCCGATCGGGCTGAACCGCGACGTCGGAATCTGGTCGTTTGGAAATTCGTTTCTCCCATACAAGGTGCAGCCTCCACCAGAGTTCTTTTTCACGCAGTGGGTGGTCATGGGATCGTAGACCGTAAATCCCGAGCCGGCGAAATTTCCCGTTAGCCATGGCAGGAGTGGAACACTCTCGGTTATGACCGTCGGCTGATCCTGACGGTAGCCTTCGTACGAGGCAAAAAAGAACGTCTTGTCCTTGCGGATCGGCCCGCCGACGAGGGCTCCGAAGGTGTTGCGGATATTAATGGACTTCCGAATATGGCTCAGGCTTGCAAGCCAGGTGTTCGCGTTCAAGAACGCGTTGCCGTAGTAGTCGTAGACCGCGCCATGATAGGCGTTGGTGCCGTCTTTTATGTTCGCATTGAACACTCCGGCCCCGGTTCGCCCGTATTGCGCATCATAGGGCATCACACTGGACTGCACCTGCTGCACCGCATTCTGATTGGGGACGAAGCGCCAGGTGCCGTTACTGTTCTGATCGCTCATCGGCGCCCCGTTGACATAAAACGTGCTTGCATTCGTCGGAGCGCCGGCTACGGCATAAAGGTCTGAATTGTTCCGTATCGTGAGATTAAATGTATTGGTGCTGTCGGTCCGGATTCCTTCTGTGAAGACGACATCGTTGAAGACATCCATGCCGGTCGAGGGCATGTTGTCGACTTTCAGCTGATCCACCACGCCCCCGGTAGATGCTGAGACCGTGTCCAGGTCTACGCTATCGGCTGTGACTACAACCTCCTGCGCCACGCTGCCCGGCTTGAGCGTCACATTCAATCCCTTCTGCTCCGAAGAATCCAGAACCACGTTGTTGTAGACCATGGTCTGAAAATTCGCCGCCTCGACCGTGACTTTGTACTGGCCAGGAAGCAGGTACAGCAGTGTATAAGACCCTTTTTTGCCAGACTTTGTGGAGGACGACACTCCAGTATCTGCTTTGACCGCTGTGATGGTGGCACCTGGAATCATAGCTCCGGTGGAGTCCGCCACCTGGCCTGAGATAGACGCTCGAAAGTCCTGCGCGTACAAAGTTGCGGAGGGGATCGCTAAGCATATCCAGAGCAAAGCCGCCACAAACAGTGATATTCCCCTTGAGCTGCGCGCCAAGGAGAACAAGCGGCTTTTCTTATTGGATGGATCTACCTCTGTGTTGGTGAGCTGTTCTTGCGATTGACGCGGGGCACAGATAGCTGCGCACAAGGTTGTGTTGCTAGAGCACTGGGAGCGAAGTTTCACGGGAGCCTCCAAATTGATAGTTGCCATCTGTGTCGATAGGCATCACATGCTAAATGTCTGCTAATTGCCGAGCTAGAGCAGGTCGTTGCGCAATATGGTAGGGACGAAATAGACAACCGTCCTTCCAGTGTTCGAAACTACGGACGAGAGCGATAAAAGTGCTTCGCGAGCAATACAAAGGCTTCAGGATCAAGAGCGCGTGACCTCTCTCATCAGTATTAAGAGCGCCTACATCTTTGCGGCATGAGTGCATGGCTGACCGCAGTACTTCTCCCCGGTGCTACTCTCTGCCGGTTCAGTCTTTAAACTCGCCAAGAACTATTTCTCACATGAAGTGCGGATTATAGGAAGAGGCAGCAACCCTTGTCAACCGATTTCAATCGATTGCTCGGTCGGAGGACGAGAATGCCCGGCCTCGCGATGTTGCGCACCTTTTGAGAGACGGCTCGCAGCTCGATACCATGCGGATCAGGCCCACGTTCGGAGATGAAAGCGGTCAGAAACCAAAACTGAGCTTGCCCCCGGAAAACGTCTCTCATAGCGAGCTGTTGTAATCGCGAAGAGGAGACTGTGATGGAGAAGGCGATACGGCGTAGGTACACACTGGAGTACAAGCAGGAGGCGGTTCGGCTGGTGGCCTCCGGTCAGAGGGTGTCGGCGGCG
>JAJZGF010000305.1 GCA_021805025.1 Acidobacteriota bacterium | reverse complement strand
CCAATCCTTTGCCTAATGACGACACAACTCCGCCGGTCACAAAGATGTACTTTGCTGACATAGCCGCTACCTCTTTTGGTGGGTGGTTTTGGTTGTGCTCGGTGTGCACAACCAAGTATATCGCGGGACCTGTGGAGATGTCGTCCGGTAGGCTATGCTTCTGCTATGGGGCTGCAATATCTGACGATTTCGCTGGAACGGAGGGTCCATTCTGCGTTGCGCTCGTTGGCTGACCGCAAGAGCCTGAAACCTGTGCATCTGCTGACCGGCGAGCGAGGTGAAGACGCCGCGTACTTCCATCTCCGCAGCCTGGGCTATACCGTAGTCGCGCGCCGCTGGCGGACAGCGCGACTACGGGGCGATCTGGACCTGGTGGCATGGGACGGGCCTGCCATTGTCATGTTCGAGGTGAAGACGCGCACGGCCCGCGACCTCGCGCCCGCTGACACTGCGGTGGATGCGCAGAAGAAGCAGATGCTGCGCAAGATGGCGGCGGCGTATCTTCGCCAGTTTCCTGCGTCGATGCGTGCGGCTATTCCGGTGCGATTCGATATTCTCTCCGTGTATCTGCTGGCTAGTGGCACGGAGTTCGAGCACATCCGCAACGCCTTTTCACGCACCGAGACAGGGGATGAGCGCGGCCGTTGGTGAACGTGCATCCGATTTCAGCAGCTTCGGTGTCTAATATGCTGAGTATGCAATCGACCGAACGAGGACACTGCCGATGAGCCTGATGGACCTGATGGATGCACCTGCCTATGATCCCGCCCGCGATGAGCGCCGCCGCAATATCTTGATCGGCGTGGCCGTTACAGTTGTCCTGCTGGGTGTGCTGGCGTTCGCCGGCTATGTGTCCGGCCATGGCTGGCTTTTTACGAACATTGGCTATGAGCATCGGGTGAACAACTTCTTCGATGCGCTGGAAGCCAAGGACTATTCGAAGGCGTACGGGATCTACTACAACGATCCTGACTGGCAGCAGCATCCGGCCAGGTACAGCGACTATCCACTTGCCCGCTTTACGCAGGACTGGACCACGGACAGCCCGATCAACCAGTCGATCACGTCGCACCATGTCGATAAGTCGGTGGCGGCTGGCAGCGGTTACTTTGGCACCGGCGTAATTGTTGCGGTGCGTGCCAACGGCGACCACAAGATTTATATGTACGTGAACCGTGCGGATAAGACCATGACGTGGCCGGCTCCGTATGTGTTCAAGTACTGAGAGCCGGGCTGGTCCAGACCGCCAAAACCGTGGGAGCAGTAAACATTCACTGCTCCCACCGGATCGTAATCCCATCCACCCAGTCAAACCGACCGCCAGGATTGGTGATGCGTATGGCCAGGCGTTGGTTCGGCGGGGGCGCGCGGCCGCGAAGTTGTTAGATTTTGGGGTAGAAAGGCCGCTTGGAGTATAGACAAAGGGACCCTTCTTTTCCGCGCGCATTCATCTCCAGAACAATGGACGTGATGATCTTACCCAGTGATGAAGGCAGGCTCCGCATGGCCGATTGGATCGAGGAGTGGCGTAGAGATCAGGTAACGGATGACAATCACCAACTCTTCTTATCTACCGCTGGGTCTCAGTTGAAAGCCTTTAAACTCTCGCTGTGCGGGCAAAGTACAGGTGGTAGCTATTAACAGCTACTGGAGGGTGGAAGCCTTGACGATGCCAACTAAGGAGCTGACGGACTTGCCTGAGTCCAGTAGGAATAGATATCTTCAGAACTTCGGCTGTCGTGCTTGCCTAATAAACGAGAATCAGCTCGAGTCATTCCGGAGACCCAATGATCACACGTCGTCAATTCATCGATGCCCTTGCAGTTGGAACCGCAGGTCTGGCGATCAACAGCACAGCGAAGAGCTATGCACAGATTCTCGGATCCAATAGCCGCCTGAACTTCGCCGTGATTGGGCTGAACGGTCGCGCTTATGCACACCTGTCCGCACTGAAGGCAAACAAGGCCAACGCTCGCATCTCCCATGTATGCGATGTCGAGAGCAACATTCTGAAGAGATATGTAGATAGCACCACGCAGATGATGGGCGAAGAGCCTGTCGGCGAGAAGGACTTTCGGAACGTTCTTGCGCTGAAAGAGATTGATGCGATCACCATCGCGACACCCGACCATTGGCACGCACCGATGGCGATCCTGGGACTTCAGGCGGGAAAGCATGTGTACGTCGAGAAGCCCTGCTCGCATAATCCGGCTGAAGGAGCGCTCCTGGTGGAGGCGCAGAAGAAGTACGGCAAGCTGGTTCAGATGGGTTCACAACAACGCTCGTCTCCGCACACGATCGAGATTGTGGAGAAGATTCATGCGGGGCTGATCGGCCGTGCCTATTTTGCGAAGACCTGGTATTCCAACGTGCGCAAATCCATCGGTTACGGGAAGGTTGTGCCGGTTCCTGCCACGCTGGATTGGGATCTGTTCCAGGGGCCCGCGCCGCGTCAGGAGTACAAGGACAACGTTCAGCCCTACAACTGGCACTGGTTTAAGACCTGGGGCACGGGCGAGTCGCTGAACAATGGGACACACGAGGTGGATGTGGCGCGCTGGGCGCTTGGGGTGGGCTATCCGAACAGTGTCACATCGACGGCAGGGCGGTACCAGTTCAAGGACGACTGGCAGTTTTACGACACCATGGTGACCAGCTTCGCATACGATGACGCGATGATCTCGTGGGAAGGAAAAAGCTGCAACGGCATGAAGTATTTCAACCGCGACCGTGGTGTCGAGGTGATGGGGACCACCGGTTCGGTG
>JAJZGF010000114.1 GCA_021805025.1 Acidobacteriota bacterium | reverse complement strand
GGACTTGAAGCCATCGGTTCGCACCGTGCTGCCTGGCTCAACCGATGCGGCAATAAAGCCATGCAAGGCTGCTCGCGTCAGATTTGGGATCGTTTGCAACCGGACGCGGCCGATCTTTCTGCCGTCCTCCTCGACCGCCACGGCGATGATCGCCTTGTTCACGCTCCGCTGCCCGATCAGGCCTGATTCCTCGGCGCCCCAATATGTTTCATCAACTTCCACCGTGCCCGACAGGCGGTCGCGGCCTGGACGAACCATCGCCCGGCGCAACTTATGCAACATCGCCCAGGCTGTTTTGTAGCTCCCCAGGCCCAACACGCGCTGGAGACCAAGGGCGCTGATGCCGTTCTTCTGACTGGTCACCTGCCAGATAGTGCGAAACCAGATCGTCAGGGGAAGATGGCTGTCCTGAAAAATGGTTCCCGCCGTGACCGACATTTCATAGCGGCAATGCCCGCAGAGCCAACGATTGCGCCGCACGGTCCATCCCTCGGAGGCTGCGCAGCGCGGGCAACTCCAACCCGCTGGCCAGCGCAAGGCCGCCAAATACTCGGCACAGGCCTCCTCGCTGGAAAAACGCTTCTCCAACTCAAGCAACGTCCTAGGATAATCCTCGTCCACAACCCAAAATACTACTGCTTGGGGTTGGTGGCGTCAAGTAAATAGCTAGAAGCCGGAAATACCCATCCCATTAAATCACCGCAACCTTGAGAAAGCATCCGCATCTTACCCCATTTCATGTACCCCTTTCGTGGGAGGTTGCGCGAATCTGTTCCCGGCGGTAACCTGCCGCAAGCACTGCGGCAATGGCCCATCCTTCGCCATCCCGGATAGCCTCGATGCCTGCAGCCCAATCCATCAAGCCCTATCCCGCCACCCGGGCTTCCATGCGGAGCGGCTCCCCTTCCACTTCATGGAATCCCATTCGCTTCCGATAAACAGGTCAGCCCGTAAGCGCGAACGCGCTTTTCACCCGGGAAGCTGGTACTGAACACTCCGGTCCGACGCTCTTGCGCATGTCTCAGCCGCGCAGCGGTTGGCCAGAGGCTGACGCAGATCGCCCTAGATTTGCAGAGGGAGAAGACGTGAAGGCAAATCCATCGACCCAATGTGCCGAAGGAGCGGTGCATTATGCTGCGCGGCAACCGATCCTCACCGCCAATCAGAAAGTGATCGGCTACAAATTGTTTTTCCGGCAGGACGGAAAGCAAGGCCCCGACCAGGACTCGCCCCAGGCGCAGATCAGCGCCCTCATCGACCTCTCTAGTCTGGTCGGCCTGAATACTCTTTGCGACCAGCGCCTTGCTTTTATCAGTTGCTCTCGTCAGGCCCTGCTCGACAAACACATCACTCTGTTGCCCGCAGAGCGCGCCGTGGCTGAGATTCCACGCAACATCGATCCCTCCCCGGAGGTCGTGGATGCCTGCCTACATCTCAAGCAGGCGGGGTATCGCATTGCTCTTGAAAATGTCACCTTGGGCGATCCCCGCGAACCGCTCTTCGGGCTCTGCGATTTCTTCAAAGTCAACGTGCATCACGTCGCATCGCCGCATCTCCAAGCCATCGCCGCGCTCCACCGCGGGAGACGCTCCCGTCTGGTCGCCGACAAAGTCGAATCATGGGATGACTTTCAGTCTGCTCGCGCCGCCGGCTTCCAGTACTTCCAGGGATACTTTTTCCGCAAACCCGAAATCCTCCATACCCACCCCGTCGCCTCAAACCGCATCATCGGCATGCAGCTATTACAGACCATCACCAAAGCCGAGCTTGACTGGCAGGAAATTGAAAACGTCATCCGGCGCGACGCCGCTCTCTATTACCGCCTGCTGCGCTATCTCAACTCCGCCGCCTTCGGCCTCCGCCATGAGATCCGTTCCGTTCGCCAGGCGCTCACCATCCTCGGCGAAAATGAGTTCCGCCGCTGGTGCAGGCTCGCCATTCTCCTCGACGTTGCCCAGAACCGGCCCTCCGACCTCGTTCTCTCCGCTCTCATTCGCGCACAGTTTGCTGAGCTGGTCGGCAAACAACTCCGCATGAGCGACACCGATCTCTTCCTCCTCGGTATCCTCTCGCTCATGGATGCGGTTCTGGAAATGCCGATGGGGCTCGTCCTTGACGGCCTCCACCTCAATCCCAATATCAACACCGCCTTGCTCGAACATCAGGGCCCGCTCGCACCCATTTACGACCTCATCCTCGCCGTCGAAGCCGGCGCCTGGGGCGCAACTGTCCGCCTGTGCGAGCATCTCAGGCTCGACGAAGAATTCGTCGCCCAGGCGAGCCTTGAAGCGATGGCGTGGGCCCAGTCCATCAACAAAAACGCATAAAATCGCCGCCCCACCCCCCCGCCTCCCCTTCCAACGACTCAGGCGAGATACAATTTCTCCTGCACCTGTGCACAGGAGGATAAGTCTATGCGGAAGCACTGGATCAAGATCGTTGTCGTGCTGGTCGTGCTCGTTGCGGCCGTGGCTCTCGTTCCATTCTTCGTCAATGCCGACTCCTTTCGCCCCACGCTGGAAACCAAGCTCTCCTCTGCCATAGGACGCAAAATTTCCCTGGGCCATCTGGACTTCTCCCTGCTTTCCGGCAGCCTCGTCGCCAGCGACATCACCATCGGAGACGATCCGGCTTTCAGCTCTGCGCCCTTTCTCCAGGCCCACCAACTCTACATCGGTGTCCAAATCGTGCCGCTGCTGCTGCATCGCCAAGTGCAGGTCACCCGATTCACCGTCGACTCGCCCAACATTCACTTGATTCACGCTGCAGACGGCAAGTGGAACTTCTCCAGCATCGGCTCAACTGCCCAGCCCGCAACCCCGCAACAGCCCACCGTCCTGCCTGACCTGACCGTGGGTGAGCTGCAGGTCAAGAACGGAACCGCAACCATCTCCTCTTTGCCCGCCATCACCAAGCCCTTCGTCTACTCCAAACTCAACCTGACCGTCAAGCAGTTCTCCTTCGTCCGCTCATTTCCATTCGATCTTGCAGCCGCTCTGCCCGGCTCCGGGTCGCTCACGCTGACCGGAGAGGCAGGACCGCTCGCGCAGAAGGATGCCGCCGACACACCCTTTCATGCCACGTTACACATCAAGAACCTCGACCCCGTCGCAGCGGGCGCCATCGATCCCAGCAATGGCATCTCCATGCTCGCCGACGCCGATGTCCAGTGCAGCTCGGATGGCGATAACCTCGCCACCAGCGGCAAAGTCATCGCCTCGCGCCTGCAACTGGCCCGCACCGGCTCACCCGCGCCGCATCCCGTACAGGTCGACTTCGCGGCCAGCGACGATCTGGATGCTCGTTCCGGAAAAATCTCCGACATCGCCATCCATACGGGCAATGTCGTGGTGCATGTGGCGGGCAATTTCCATCTCACCCCCAAAGCTGTGATGCTGGATCTTCATCTCAACGCACCGAATCTCCCGATCGATCAACTCGAAGCGCTGCTACCCGCCTTCGGCATCCAGTTGCCCTCGGGATCGCAATTGCGCGGCGGCACACTCACCACCAACGTCGCCATCACCGGCCCCGCTACGGCCACCAGCATCACCGGCCCGGTCGAGATCGACAACACACTCCTCGCCGGCTTTGATCTCGGTTCCCGCCTCCAGGGCCTCAATCTCTTCGGCAAAACCAATGGCGGCACGCAGATTCAGGTCATTCGCACCAGCGTTAACTCCACCCCGGATCTGACTTCGTTCACCAACATCTACGGAAACCTGCCGCAGATCGGCTCGGCAAGCGGGAATGGAACCGTTACGTCCAGCGGCGCCCTCAACTTCCAGATGCAGGCCAAGATCACCTCATCCAACACAGCCGGGGCAGTCGCCAATCAGGCAATTAATGTGCTCGGCGGATTTCTGGGCAGTCGCTTTCAGAAGAACACCAGCAACGGCATCCCGCTCACCATTACAGGCACGGCTAAAAGCCCCGCGATTCACGCCAACATCGGCGCCATGTTCCATTAGAGGCGTTCGTAACGTTGTTTGAATTGGAAAGAGTGTAGCCGGCGCCGTCGGAAGACGGCGAAGTTCAAGCCTCGGCGCGCACCAGCATACAGGTAATGTTGTCCTGCCCGCCGGCTTTCTTCGCTGCTTCCACCAGGCAGGTGCAGTGCTCGGCCAGGCTCCGGTCCTCTCGCAGAATGGCCGCAATCGTCTCGTCGGGCAGTTCGCGGGTCAACCCATCCGAGCACAACAGAAAAAGGTCACCAGGCTCGGTTTCCAGTGCGAACACATCCGGCGTCACCCGGCATTGCGTTCCAAGCGCCCGCGTAATCACGTTCTTTAGTGGGGATCTTTGTGCTTCCCCGCGCGTCATGCGCCCGTTGCGCACCTGCTCCTCAACCAGCGAGTGGTCCGCCGTAATTTGCTCCAATTGTCCGTGGCGAAGCAGGTAGCCTCGACTGTCGCCGACGTTGAGAACCCAGGCATGGCACTCCTGCACAGCCAGCGCCACCAGGGTCGTCCCCATCCCGCTCAGCCTGGGATTGCGCTGGCTGCGGGCGAAAATAGCTTCATTGGCTGCGGCTACAGCTTGCGCGAGTCCATCAGGCAGGGTTCCTCCGTGCTCACTTTGCCCGTTCCCCTCGAGCAGCTTCAGCACTTCGTCCACGGCCAGTGAACTGGCAATTTCGCCGGCTGCCGCCCCGCCCATTCCGTCGCAGACCACATACACGCCATCCTCCACCGAGTAGCCAAAGGCATCTTCGTTGGAAGGCCGCTTGCGCCCTCGGTCCGTGATTGCCGATGCCAGGTAATGGACAACTGCCGTGGCCACGAACGAATCCTCCACCCAACAGTGTACACGCGGAGCTAGAAAGACATGCCCCAAAATTGACCCACTCAGTGTGCCCGGCCCGGCGCGCCCGACTTCGCGGCCCTGGTCAGGTCATAGACCTCGATCGACCCAGCATTCACCACAGCCAACCGTTTCCCCGATGGCGAAAAGGCCGCATTGCCCCCGCCATCCAGCACCGGACTCGCCGGCGCGCGCAACGCCACCTTGCCCGTCGCCACGTCGTACACGTCCACCACCTGTCCCAGTACATCGTCAAAACTCAACGGCGAATATGCGTCAATCGGATGCGTCACAAACAGCGTCTCGCGCGCCATCCAGGGACCCGCCGGGGACATCACCAACAGCGGCCACACCTCGTTCACCAGCGTCGGGGCCTCCCACAGCCGCCGTCCGTCGGACGACCATGCCACAAGTCGCTGTGTACCATCCGGGTTGCAGGCATTCACCAGCAGCTCGCTGTCGGTGATGAAGTCAACCCGTGGGTCGCAGGTCGAATCCACTGTAGCTAAAGACCGCGTGCCCCCTGTGAAGCTGCTCAAATTCAAACGCCACTGCCGGTCGTTCTTCGCCTGTGTCTCCAGGTAGCCCGCCGAATTGATGGGCAGATATACCGTATTGTGGACACGGCTCACAAGCAGCACCTGCCCCGAAGCTCTCCGCAGAATGCGCAGCACCACCTCCGGCTGCCCGGCTGCCGGCGGTGAATACGCCGCCTCAGGCTGCTTGACCAGGCTCTCCGTCTTTTCCGGCGTCTGAATCGGCTCATGCGAGTCCGTCACGAGGTATTGCTGCTCCGGGTCCATCTCCAACCAGAGCAGCGGGCCCGGAAAATGCAGCAGAGGCTTCAACTCCAGAGAAGCATCGCCCTGCTTCAGATCATTCAGGTCGCGCAGCAGAAAGTGACCGTCCTTCAGCATCCACAGGTAACGCGCATGGTCGTGCAGTGTCCACACCGCTTCGTGCTCCACCACGCCCGTGGGCAGATCGATCACCACCGCGCGAATTTGTCGCTCTTCCTCGCTCTCATCGCCCGTCCGGTGAATCAGGCCCGGCGCGCGAAACGTAAACAGCAGCCGGTTCTCATCGAGAAAATCCAGCGAGACCAGGCTCTGCCGCTGTCCCTGGTAGTAGGGCCCCGGCGCATAAAATCCCAACGGCTCCACCGGCACCGTCATCGCCGGCGGCTGCGTAGCCACCATCCACGGCCGCTTCTCCGGCGGCGCTTCCTGTGTCTGCTTCTTCTTCAGCAAGCCGCCCAGCCCCGCACCGCTTGCCGCCATTGCGGGCGCGCACAACAGCCCCGCCACCACCGCCAGCACCAGGCCCGCGCGCAACCGGTCATCCCCTTCAACGAGCCACTTTGCCATCGATTGCTATTCTCGCCGAAACGGGGTCACCTTGGGCAGTGACGGCTGTATCCCCTTATCTATGCGAAAGTAAAGAAAGCAATGCAATCTTCCCTTTCATCCAGTCCGCGCATCCGCCTTCTCGGCTATGGAGCCTGCGCATTGGCCGGCTGCCTCTGGGGCACCGGCTTTTACTTCGGCCGCCTCGCGCTCAATGAGATGAGCGTCGAATCCATGGTCCTCTACCGCTTTCTCTTCGCCTGCGTCGGCATGATGCCCGTCGCCCTGCTGCATCGCGTGCGCCTCACCTGGCCCGAGACCCGCCTGCTGCTCATCTCGGCCTTCTTTGGCATCCCCATCCAGTTCCTCATCCAATTTCATGGACTGGCGCTAACCACGGTCAGCCATGCTTCGCTGATGGTCGGCTCCATGCCAGTGCTGCTCGGCGTCGCAGCGGCCCTTTTCGCCGGCGAGCGGCTCGATGCCATCGGCTGGATGGCCCTCGTCGCCTCCACCATCGGCGCAGCACTCATCGTGCTCGGCGGCCATCGCGGCCCCGCCGCGTATGGTCAGCCCTCGTTAGAAGGCGACCTGCTGGTGGTCGTGTCCCTTTGCACCGCACTGGCGTGGATCCTGCTGAGCAAAAAGCTCATGGAGACCCACAGTCCGCCGGTCGTCACCGCATACACGATCCTCTCCGGCACCGTCATGCTCGCCGTGTGGATTGTCGGACCATGTCTGCTCAACCCCTGGCTCGCGCATAAGCACCAGTTGCCGCCCTTCGCGCACGTCAGTGCAGTCGCCTGGACAGCCCTCGCCATCAGCGGCCTCGCCTGCACCGCCACCACCACCCTGCTCTGGAACTGGGGCATCCATCACGTGCCCGCATCGCGCGCCGGCGTCTTCCTCAACATCGAGCCCGCACTCGGCTCCTACCTGGGCGTCAAGCTGCTCGGAGAGCACCTCGGCCCGCATGCCTGGGCCGGCGGTGCGCTCATTCTAGGCGCGGCCATCGTCCTCACGACCCGCGGCCATGAGACGCAGCCCACCGTCATTCTGGAGTAAGCCCAGCGCCGGTCACAATGCGAGAATCCAGCAGCGCATCCGCTCAAGTTGTTGAGGATATTTCCGATCACTCAATTACCGTCGTCGCGGGAGGGGAGAACAAGTGCCACTGATCCACTGGAATGACGCCTTATCTGTAGGCATAAAAACCATCGGCACGCAGCACAAAGTCCTGGTTGACACACTCAACGAACTGCATGACGCCATGCTCGCAGGCAGGGCGAAAACCCTCACCGCCGCCATTCTGCAAGAACTGCTCCATTACACACGCGACCACTTCTCCGCGGAAGAAGCCCTGATGGCCACTGCAAACTATGGCGGTCTTGCCGAGCACAAGATCCGTCACCGCGACCTTACGCGGCAAGTCGAGGGCTATGCGACTCGCTTTGAGCGGGGCGATGCCACGCTGAACTTGCACCTGATGCATTTCCTGCGCGATTGGCTCACCCAGCACATCCAGAAGGAAGACCGGGCGTACACGCCTGCCATGCAGGCTCGCGGACTCAGGTAGCCGCTTACCCCTCGAACGACAGCTGCCCTGAAGCCCATCCCGGCTGTGCCGCCTTGGGCTCCGCGGCCAGGTCATACACCAGCCGCTCCAGCACCAGCCGCTTATCCGGCGGCGACGAGCGCAGTTCAAGGTCCGCCCGCGCAATCAGCCGCAGAGCCCGCGTCAGTTCCCGCCGGCCCTTGTACCGTCGAGCCTGGCGAATCAGATCGTCGGCCGCAAACGGCGGCATCCTGAAGCCCTGCCAAAGCGCCTGCCAGATCGCCCGCGAATCCCGCACATTCTTTTCCAGAATCACCAGCATCTGACGAAAGGTCCGCGCCAGCATATACAGGTGGCCGATCGCCGCATCCTCACCCGCATCCGAGCTGTTCAAGAGCCCGTGAAGAATCGCCAGCGCACGCGCCTGGTTGTGCTGGCTGATCGCATCCGTCAGCTCATACAGCGAGCGCTGTTTGGCCGCCAGCACCATCGTCTCCACATCGCCCAGCGTAATCCGCCCGCGCCCATCGGTGTAGAGCAGCAGCTTCTCCAGCTCAGACGCAATCAGCATCATGTCCGCGCCCAGCGCGTCCACCAGTTCGCGCGCCGCGTCTCCGTCCATGCGGTTGCCCGCCTCCTGCGCCGTCGCCGTGGCCCAGCGCATCGCGTCGTCCTCGCTCACCCGCGCCAGTTCCACCATGCCGCAGTGCGCGCCCAGCGTCTCCGTCAGTCGCTCAAACCGGTTCTTGTCCTCCATCTCCATGCGCCGTGTGTCGGAGGAGATGCGGATAAAGTCGGCTACAAATAAAAGAACGGCCTGCGGGTTCGGCGAGCGAAAGTAGCGGTCCAGCGCGGCAAACTCGTCCTTCTTCGTTCCGCGTGTGTAAAGCTGCTTGACATTGCGCACAAAGATCACCTGAAACGGCGCCATCAGAGAAGGCGTCTGCGCGCGATCCAGGACTTCAAAAATCGAAGTGCTCCCCAGATCCATGTCAGAAAGGCAAAAGTCCCTCAATTCCACCGGTACAAACCCCTTGAGCACCGCGGCCCTGCACCGATCCAGCAGAAAAATCTCATCGCCCGCCAGCACATAGCCCGGCTTCAGAGGCGCTTTGCCCGACGCAGCGGCTTCCACCTCCGCCACAAAGCGGCCCACCGCCGTGAAACCCGCGCCCCAACGCGCGCCGCTCACAATGATCCTCCCCGTTGTTCCATCTGCTCTTCCATGCAGCTCCAGAATATCCGCCACACCGATCCAATGCCAGCGCGCTGTCTTCCCGGTTGTCAACATCGGCAACTTCGGGCTCGGAATGCACTCCCGTTCCCTCGCGCACCCTGTTAACCAATCCGTTAGTAATGTCAATTACGCGCGCTCAACAACCGACTTTCGTAACCTGCCTGTAGCCCGCAAAACCCTTGCAGCACGCCGCTCCCATTGCTCCGCAGCAACTCCCTGCCTACACTGGTCCCAGCTTGAGACGGCAAGCAGGCATTCCCCTCCCCCAATTGCTCGTGCGGCGCGAAGTCTCAAGCCTTCGCGCCGTAAACGCTCCTTAAAGACCTTCCAGCACATCCGCCACCAGTGCCCGCGCAAAGTCCCGCGATAGCCGCTCCACTGCCGCGGGACTCTCATCCAGAAACGTCGGCAAGTCCGTTGTCGACTGGTACTGCTCCCGGAAGACATAATTCTTGTTTTCGAACAGAACCTTGCCGTCACGGCCTGTCAGTTGCACCGAGGCGACCACCGTCATCAGATAACTCGATGACTGCTGGGTCGCCGTGTTGAAGGTAAGCGGAGCCACCGCTTCCTGCAGAATCGTCCCGTGCAGCACCGCATCGGGATCCCCATCCGCATCCGGCACCACCCGCATCCCTGAGCGCGTGGCAAACTCCCGAATCACTGCGTTCGTCATCGCTACTTCCGTGTGATAGGTTACTGAGCGCGTGGCAAACACCGGCACCGCCAGCGTGCGCGCATCCGGCGGCAGGTGTGCCGCAGCGCCCAGGCTGTGATACCCGCAGCCGCAGAGCCCGAGCAAGGCGGCCGTAAACGATGCGAGAGCGAACTGACGCATGACTTCATCTTAGCGCGCGGCCGCAGCCTGCACAGCGCTCAAACCCAGGCAGTCGTCAACATGCCGATTCGCACCGGAGAGAGCTTGAGGCCGTCCTCGCGGCCTTTGAAGTAGAGCTCGTTGAGCCGATCGGGATCCACCTGCTCCGTGCGCTTGAATCCGGCGCGGCGCAGTTCCTCCTCCAACTCTTCCGGCGCGAAGAACAGGCGCAACGGTTCGCCGGCCGCTTCCACCCGCTTGGCCAGCGAGTCAAACACCAGGCGGCGCTTGGGGCCGAGCGTATCGGGCGAGAACACGTAGTCGAAGCTGACCGCGGTCCCGGCAGGCATTTGTCCAATGGTCGCGAGGGTCGAGCGAAACGCATCGAGCGTGAGATAGGGCACGACCCCCAGCCAGCCAAAAAATGCAGGAGACGCGGCGTCGAATCCTGCCTCGGCAAGTCCGTCTGCCAGCGCCTTGTGCTCAAAATCCAGCGGAACAAATCTAAGATTGCCGGGCAGTGCAATGGCTGCATCTGCCAGCATCTCCCGCTTCCACTGCTGCGTGGCCGGAAAGTCCACCTCGAAGACCCGGAGCGCTGGAAAGGGATTGCGATAAGCAAAGGTGTCGAGGCCCGCGCCGAGAACTACATACTGCGCCACTCCCGAGGCAGCCGCGGCCGCCAGCCGGTCTTCCGCATAGCGGCTGCGCGCCGCCATGAACAGACGAAAATCGCGCGCCACCGGGTGCATGGCGCGTTCCATGTCGCGCTCGAATCCGGGGCCCAGCAGCGGCACTGCAATGGGGTCGTCCAGAACCAGCGGCCAGTCGATCAGCTGATGCGCGGCGCGACGAATGGCAACGCGAAGAGCTGTCCTGCTGGCGCGGCCTGTCTTCATGTTTCAAGTCTAATGCCCGCAAAATCGCCCCCGGCAATGGTCAGCCCGCGTACCATATTTCGTATGACATGGATTGGATGGGCTCTGCTCTCCGCCGTATTTGCCGCCGCCACCGCCCTGCTGGCCAAGGTCGGCGTAGCCCACGTGGACTCAAACCTCGCCACCGCAATCCGCACCACTGTAGTCCTTGTCTTTGCGTGGGCCATCGCCATCGGCCTCGGCAAACACGGCGAGATTCACCTTCTCGACCGCCGGGCCGTCCTTTTCCTCACCCTCTCCGGTCTGGCCACGGGGCTCTCCTGGCTCTGCTACTTTCGCGCCCTGCAGCTTGGCCCAGCCTCGCGCGTGGCCCCGCTCGACAAACTCAGCGTGCCGCTCGTCATGGTCTTGGCCTGGCTGCTGCTGGGTGAAAAGCTGACCGTGCCCGTTGTCGCCGGCGGCCTGCTCATCACTGCCGGCGCCGTCGTGATGGTCCTTGGCTAGCCGCTGACCACTGCGGCGATTCCTTATACTTGATGAGGCGCCACCTAAACTCACCCAGGAAGGTCCGCTTGAATCCCCAGGCCGCTCACGCTTCCTCTTCTGCTGTACCGACGCGCCGCATCGTCCTCACCGGGTTCATGGGCTCGGGCAAAAGCACTGTCGGCCCGCTTGTTGCAAACAGGCTTGGCTGGCGCTTCCTTGACGTGGATGACGTGATCGAGGCCGAAACCGCCATGACCATCGCGCAGATCTTCGCTCAGCTCGGCGAGGCCGCTTTTCGCGATCGCGAGCACTCGACCATCACCCGCCTCGCCGCCGCCGATGCGCTCGTGCTGGCCTTGGGCGGTGGCGCCATCGAGCGCGATGAAACCCGCGACCTGCTTCTCGCCGCGCCTGGAACCATCCTCATTCATCTCGAGGTCGAGCTGGCCACCACCCTCGCCCGCTGCCGCGGCAGTGAGCAAATCCGCCCCGTCCTCGCCGACCAGGCCAATCTTGCCACCCGCTACCAGCGTCGCCTGCCCCTCTACCGCGCCGCTCACGTCTCCATCCCCGTCGACAACCTCACGCCCGATCAGGTCGCCGACGCCATCTTGCAGGCGGCGGGTCTTCACTGACCGACTCACGCGCATACGGCCGTCCCGCATCCCATCGCCGGCAACTCAGCAATCGGTTGATTTCTTCTCGATAAAGACTTTGCTGGAAATCAAAATGGCGACGCATCCTCACCATGACTCCCCGGAATTCAGATCAACAGGTAGAAGATGGAGATCGATCCAATGCGAAGCGATGCACTTCCAATCCACATTGCTGCGGCTGCACTCCTCGGAATGTTGTCGCCGCTCGCCGTAGCGGCCCAAAGCACTTCGGATAAAACCCTCACCGTTGCCCGGATAGTCGGCACCTGGCAACTAGTGTCCTGAGTCATTACTTCGTTTACAAAAGCGGGCAACGGAATCGAGAATCTGATCTGCGGTTTTGTGCCAGATGAAGGGTTTCGGATCGCGATTGTGGTGTTCGATGAAGTCGT
>JAJZGF010000304.1 GCA_021805025.1 Acidobacteriota bacterium | reverse complement strand
GCCGTCCAGAAGAACAAAAGTCTCTCGTCGGAGCGTGGCGCAGTCTGGTAGCGCACTTGCATGGGGTGCAAGGGGTCCCGAGTTCAAATCTCGGCGCTCCGACCAATCAAAACGAGCGGTAACGATGGGGACTGTGTCCGCGTTTGGGTCCGCCTTTGATTTCCCCAGGTATTCCAGCGTGTGTCGGCACTGATCCGCCTCGAAGAGACGCTGGCGCTCCTTCTCTTGGGCCTTCTCGGTCGGAAGCAGATCTGCATTAGATGGGGGATCGTCGACCATCTGCACAAAGATCGCCGCTCTCGCCGCGGCCAAGGGTCGCCGCGCCCACCAGAGGTGGCCTCGATCAGCTTCTTCCGATTCATATTCTGGGTTCCTGCGCAGCGATTTCCCGCAGGTGCTGGACCAGCAAATGGGCTGCCGTGTGTGGATTGTTGAGCAGCGCGGTCGGATCAGGGAATCGCATGTGCGCTCGCTGCGAGGCTTCCTCGATCCGTTTCAGAACCTCTTCGATTTGTTTGTGATCTGTCTTGGTGTAACCGGGCAGGTGGCTCTTGACTCGGTCTATGACGTTGTCACAGATGTCGAAGGGCGCGTCAGTATTTTCAAAATGCAACAGTATCCAGTACTCGAAGCATGGGATGCTGACGATGGCGTGCAATGGATGCCGTTTGGCGTTGTCACGCAGTTTGTTCAAAGCTCGGTGGAAGGATTCATGCTGATCGCGGTCGAACACACAATAGATGAAATCGTAACCGCCCGACTCTTTGGCCTTCCCGATCGCGCAATCGACGACGTTGATGGGAGCGCTGCCGGCGGGGACCGGGAAGAGAACTTCTGCATTGGTGAGTTGAAGGCGTCGTCGCAAAGCATCGAAATAGGCGTGCTCGGTTTGACCTTCACAGACAATGAGCGTGACCGCACGAGGCTGTCTTTGGCCCTGCCGGCGCTGAAAGGATTTTCGAGAGCGAGAAGCGCGCTCCACCGCTATGGCTCCAGCGCTCCAATGATCGGTACCGCGCCGTAGCGGCCCTTGAGGTAGCCCCGCTCCAATGATTCACCTGTTCTGGGGGAGTACTCGAGCAGAGGAGTCAGGCTCGAACGGCCGCGCGAGTCTTTCTCGACAAACCAGAACTGGTCGCGGCGCAGCAACTCCGGATCCAGTAACGTGGCGTCGTGGGTGCTGAAGATGAGTTGCGCGCCTTGGCGATTGTGAGGTCTCTGGAATTGTTGCACCAGGAAGCGGGTAATGTAGGGGTGCAAACTGGTATCGATTCCGTCGATGCAGACGGTGGCTCCAGTGTCTAGGGCGCGTAGTAGGCCACCAGCGTGCTCGAACAATTTGCGTGTCCCGTTCGATTCGTCGCCAAAATCGAAGGCAATGGACTCCCCATCGCTTTGTGTGTGCCAGGCCAACACACGCATGGACTGGGGCTTGGGTGACGGATCTTCGGGAGTCGGCGGTCGCTGCACAACGAGCCTCACTCCACCTGCGGGCCACGGCGGTGCGGAATCCTCTTCCTTCAGTTCTAGGCGCTCAATGCCGACGTCGGCAGCCTTCAGCAAGGACATGAGACGAGCGGTGCCGGCTTGGTCGCGCAGCAGTTCGAAACTCGGCACCGGATTTAAGGCCAAGTCTTGCGTGAGTACGACAAGCGTTTGCGTAAGCCAATGGAACACCGGAAGCAACTGGGCGTTGTTGAGCTGTACCGCCGTGGACAGGAACAGCGCATTGTCCCGGGTTGATTCCTGCCACAGTCTGTGCTGTTGTGCTGAGCCCTCGAAGCTGGGCCCCATCTTCCAGGTTGGTCTGCTTTCTGAGTCGATTGAGCGGCCGAACAGGAGCCGCGCCGGTCCCTTGGGATAGGCATGCAACCACTCTGTGACGACCCGCCGCTGGGTGGCGGAGAAGCCATATTGATAACGCACGCCGTCGGCGATGAAATGAATCTCGAACTCGGATGGCTGTTTCGCCGATTCGGCTGCGAGCCGAAAGGGTGTCAAGGGTAAGGGTTGTCCCGGTTGAAACCCAACAGACCATTGAATCAGCGATTGCAGCATGGCGATGGCGCGAAAGAGATTGCTCTTGCCCGAAGCATTGGGGCCGAAGATTGCTGCCGCGCTGAGTAGGGGGAGCTGCGGCTCCTCGATGACATGAGTTGCGCGCAGCTCCTTGCGTGTGCTCGCAGCCAGTGAAAGCGTCTGGCGGTCAGCAATGGACCTGAAATTGGCGACGCTGAACTCGATGAGCATGACGATACCAGACTAAAAGGTCAGGCAATAATGCAGAAAAAATGCAAAAAATACTATTGGATGATGCAAACGCGGCCGTCTTCGCGACGTAACTGAGAATTTAACCAGTTCATGAGGTGAACTTTAGCCTGGGAGCTTGGCCAGGGAAATGCGCCGTCGGAGAGAAATTCCACAATGGCCAGGATGAAGTCTTCCGGCTTGTTGAGCGAGTACAGGATCGCGCTCTTGGTCACGGTGATGAAGTCCGCGCTCGCCACGCGTCCATTGACCTCAATGAAGCGGAGCTTGCCGGTCGTCGAGGTGCGGCTCTCAATATCGTAGCCCGACTTTTCGAACTCCCGATCGACGGCTCTACAAGGCCCTGTCGAAGGACGGGAATCCGAGTCTCGGAACGGTGCTCAAAGTCCTGCAGGCACTCCATCTTAAGATCTCGCTGCACCCGGCCTGATCGGAATGCCGCGTGCAAGCGCGGCCCGAACCTCCGGAAGGTGGAGGCGATGGATCCTGGCAAGCGGTTCCGGGCGCTG
>JAJZGF010000113.1 GCA_021805025.1 Acidobacteriota bacterium | reverse complement strand
GCGCCGTCTTGGTTCCGCTCCGCCTTTATGGTATATTTCTATGGTGCGGGGAGGTTTTTTCCCTTGCGCGCGCTGCGCTGGAAGTCCACTCGCGCGGCGTTCCAATGCACGGCGATTCAGCCCCCAAGGACGCGTAGCTCAACTGGCAGAGCATTCGGCTCTTAACCGACAGGTTGTAGGTTCGATTCCTACCGCGTCCACCAATCGATTCAATTAGTTAGGGCGCTTCGCTTCTGCGCTCCCATCCGATACCGGGGATAATACCGGGGACCCCACTTCAATTTTGCCCTTGCTGATGCTCTCGACTGCATCTCTCAAATCGTTCAGCGCGAAGTGACCGTAACGCTTCGCCATGAGCACCATCGTGGATGCGCTCCACCCTACGATCTTCGCAACCTTGGCAATCGGGACACCGTTGTTGAGCATCCGGGAGACTGCCGTATGCCGCAGATCGTGGAAGCGGCAAGCCAGGGGCGCGATCTTCTCTTTGGGCTCCGTCTCTGTGTTCGGGTCCGGCTCTCCGGTCTCGCCTTTCAGAATCCGCGCTGCCCGCAGTCTGGCCGATTCCCATGCTTCCTTGATGCTCCCGATGGGCTTTGACGGGTCAACGTGGTAAGCCTTGGGGCTGAATTCGTCACCGCCCGCGCCGTACCGCTCTGCCGGGAATACGTAGTGCTCCGGCTTGCGCTCCGGAAAATAAGTTGACCAAAAGCTGAGCGCAGCAACCGCCCTTTGGCTAAGAGGGATGATGCGCCCGGTTCCGGCTGCTGTCTTGTCTTTGCCCCACCGCAGACACCGGTCCTCAAAGTCCACGTTGCCCCAGAGCAAAGTGCGGATAGTTCCGTACCTCGCGCCTGTTTCAATGGCAAGTGTGACGAACGGAACAAGTGAGCGGGAGCGAGATTGCGCACAACCTTTCAGGAGCGCAGCCTCTTCCTCCGCAGTGATCGCGCGGCCAACATCTTCGCGAGTGGTAAGCATGACGACGTCAGGCTGCAATCGTGCCCAATGGCCTGAGCGTTTCAAAATTCCGCGTAGAGTCCCAACTTCTAGGTTGATCGTCTTGGGAGAGGCACCCTCATCCAAACGTTTCTGCTGGTAATCTGCGATGTCGTCCGGTTCGATATCACACACGAGCAGGCGGCCCAACTCCGGCTTGAGATGCGCCAGGTTGTACTCTTCAATCCTGACAGAGCTCGGCGCAAGAGTGACCTTCTTCTTTTCCAGCCATTCGTCTGCAGCTACCGACAGAAGCCGCGGCGCGTCAGGTTTCTTAATGCCGGCCGCACCTTCCTCCAAGTTTCGCCGGCGCTTGTCTTCGATCCTGAGAGCGAGCGTCTTAGAGCGCGTGCCTGTGCTCTCTCGAATCCGCTGCCCCCGGAAAATGAAATCCATGGTCCAGACCTTGCTGCCTTTGTATCGAAACACGGACATGCCTATCTCCTCTTGGTCGGCTTCTGGCCGCGAGTTTTTGATCGCGATTTCTTCGCTAGATTATTGCGATATCGCCTCATCGCGGTTGCAGTTTGGCAACTGTGCGAACAGTACGATTGAGTCTCACCTCGGGTGCGAATGAAAGGCCGGTGGCAACTTGGATTTTGGCAGACGGCCAACCCTCCTGGCGCACCGTAGTTCCAGAGTATGCACGCGTAAAGCGCAACCAAAATATCCGGACAAAGTAGACCTGGGACCAGCTTCTGAGTCAGCTTGTCTTGCCAAATGACAAATCGAGCCTTATCCAAACCAGTAGTGAAACCTTCAGCGATTGCAAACTGTACTGTCATGACGACTGATTTCGTCTTTACATGCGCAGGGAACCGGCGGACGTGAACGACGTCTGATCCAGCCGTTAAGCTTTCAAGCTCTTTAGCAAGTTCGCAGGAGTCGGCGTACGTCTCGTAGCGCAGGTCATCTCTGTTCCATCGATCCAAGAGATCAATGAGTTTGATTATTTTGTCCCATTCCCCAACATTTACTGCACCGAACTGTGTTTCGAATCTTCTCCGCCCGTTTTGATCAATCAGGTCATTAAGCACGCCTGCTGAAACTCGTCGAACAAGGATTGTGCTCGGGTTTTCATCGACATGTTCGAAATATGAGGGCTGAGGAGCGGTTCCATCCCAACGATCCGAACGGGCGTCTTCCACCGCGATGAGGATCGGAATTTGCCTCTCAGGCATCGCGAGGTGCGTTATGGGTTCGTTATCGTTATGTATTTTAACCAATTGCCATAACCCCCTTACCAGTGGCAGATTAGCAGTGAGAGCAACCGAAGTCAACAGTTCTTGGGAGTCAAAATGAGCAAGCTGCTTACCACTGAAGAATTTGCGCACGAATTGGGATGGAAGCCCGCGACCATCCGCAACAAGGTGTGGCGCAGAGAAATTGAGTTTGTGCGCGTGGGCCGCTCCATCCGCTTCAAGCCCGAAACGGCCGAAGCAATTATTCGCAACGGGACGGTTCCGGTCCTGAAACGGAAGTAGAGAGAGGATTGACACACCACCCCATGTCTGGAACTGTACGGGTTCCCCGCGGAACCCATATAGGTCCACTCAGCAAGCACACTATCAAGCCTCAGAAAGGCACCTGTTCATGCGGCATCGATTCGAAACAAATACGCCTTCGACCACGCCCACTGACAAACGGCGCCAGTGGTGGGCACTGCCCTCCGTCGAATATGGTGGGATAATTCTGCACGCTTCCTGCTCGAACGAACGCGATCTGTCCGTGGTCTTGGAGTTCCTAGCCCCTGGCGGTCTTCCTCCCAGCATTATGTATCCGCTTGAGCCATACGCGAGGATCGCCGAGTTCACAGCGATGCTAGCGCACCCGCTCACCGCCGAGTTCAGCAGCATGTGGCTTGGCACTTATTTCACCGCCGTTGCTCAAGGCCAGGGCCCTGACGAGTACATCTGGCGTTGCCGTATTTCCAGGCTCGGATGCAACGTGAGCGCTGACCAGTGGCACACGATGGGGGCGCTGTTCGACCTAGCCTTCAGCACGCCGGAGTACCAAGGCCCGTGGACCGGGGCGGCTAAACGACTCGGAGATGCGTAATATGTCACGATCCTCGATTGTCCGTGCTGTCTCGGTTAATGCGAAGGTTTCACAAACGGAGTTCGAAGCCATCCAGGCTCAAGCACGCGCCCACGGCCTCAGCCTGGGTGAGTGGATGCGCACCAGGCTTCTCGCCGGGGAACGTGATGAGCTTTTGCTAGCCGAGATGTATGCGACCCGGTCGATCATCGTCAACGCCATCTACGGATTGGAATGTCCCAAGCCGTGGTCCCCCGAAGACTACAGGAGATTAGTTGACCACGCAGACACCATCAAGGTGGCCGCGGCCCGCGCTCTCCTCGCCGGAGAGGAGCCACCGAAATGAATCCTTTCGACAGGCAGAAATCTGGGTCTTGGCCGAAGCGCTGGGCAGGGTTGAGATCAGTATTCATAGTCATGCTGGCAGCATTCGCAGCTGGCGCGGTCTTCCAATACATGAAGAAGTGGACAGCTCTGCAGCGGTACTACCTTCCCGCCTACGTCGAAACCCGCGTCTTACCCTACAAGGCCGCAAGCGAATATCTTGGATTCTTTCTGGTCAAGGGACGCTCGGCACGATTGGCGACCGACGCTGACATCGAACTGACAACAAAACAGGCGGACGGAACTTGGCTTGCTGTGATTGCGAGCACGCGCAAAGCAGAGGGTTGGAAGACGTGGAACCTACTACCTGCCGATACCGACCGGATCAAATCCGGTGGTCAGCTCCACCAGTTTCTTGCGCGGCGTATCTACAGTGTCCAGTCAGGTTGGGAGTTCACTCGCTTTCCCGGCTACTGCGCTTTTGGGCTTGGTTTGCTCTGGCTGGTTTTCGCATTGCCGCGTGACTGGAAACTTATTCTCGAATACAAATATGGCCGCCGCCTCAGTGGCCCTCAACTGGTCAACGCCAGCCAGTATGACAAACTGATGGGCCGACCCGACGGCTTCGGTTTTCTAAACCTTCACCGGAGGCTCACAGAGCGGATCTTCTTCGCACGCTCTAGCCGTTGTGTGTACGCTCCGAGTTCCGCTATCGACCGCCACTGCCTCCTGCTCGGAGATTCTGGAGTGGGGAAGAGTTCCGCGATCCGACAGATATTGATTCAAATCAGAGAACGCGGCGAATCGGCTATCGTCTACGATCCGGCACGTGAATACATCAGTCATTTCTTTGACCCCAATTCGGATTTTGTATTGAATCCTCTCGACGCCAGGTTCCCCGGCTGGCTTCCCTGTGACGAGATCGATCATCCCGCAGAAGCAGATATGCTTGCCGAATCAATCTTCCCTATCCCGGACGAGACCCCAGTGGACAAGCGCTTCTTCTTCACGGCTGCGCGCGATGTGCTCGTTGAATTGTTGAAGCGTAAGCCAACCCCTACGCAATTGTATGCATGGATGCGCGACGAGGAGGAGATGATACGCCTGCTTAGGGGCACGCCTGTCGTGTCACAAGTGGCTGAAAAGGCTGCCAACCAACGGAGCGGCGTTTTCGGCACTCTTACGCAATCTGCAAAGATTTTCGAGTTCCTACCCGATGAGACAGGCCGACCACCCTGGAGTGCGCGAACGTGGGCCGAGCAAAGGAAGGGATGGATATTTTTGACATCTTTGCCCCTGCTCCGCCCGCGGCTACGGCCAATTATTTCGCTCTGGCTCGAATTGCTTCTGATGCGGGTCATGAACGACGAGGAGGATCGCCCGAGAACCCATTTTATTTTGGACGAGCTAGCAACGCTGCCCCGGATCGAGGGTCTCGTTTCCGGACTTTTTGAGTCGAGAAAGGCCCGTGCGCCCATCCTCATTGGGCTACAGGGCAAAGCCCAGCAAGATGCCAAATATGGGCGAATCGCACAGTCCATGGTTAGTATGGCCGCCACCAAGGTCTTCATGGGCACCAGTGAGCCAGAAGCGGCCCGTTGGATATCCGACGCTATCGGGGAGGTAGAAATAGAACGCTATCGCGAATCGAAAACAGAAGGCCAAGGTCGCGGTACACAAAGCAGCAGTAGCCTTCTGTGTGAGATTATCCCCGAGCCGCTGATCAGGCCATCACGCATTATGGGCTTGCCGCCGCTTCACGCATACTTTCGCCATGGAAATTTCGTCGTGCCGATTCGAATGCCATTCATTCCGATTCGGAAGCGCTATGCAAGATTTATCCGGCGTCCTCTGCTTCCGAATACACCGCCAGCGCAGCTTGAACCTCCAACAACCGAGGCCAGTGACGCAACTCATCTTTCACAGACCAACGCACCGGACCCAGCGCCGGTGCAAGACAAGGACCAGGAACAAACTCAGGGATATTTTTAGGAGAGCGGAATGCTGACAATATCACCCGCGTTGTGCGCGAGCCAAGCGATTGAATATCATCGCGAGGAGTTCGCCAACGGCCGCAGCAATTACTACACGGAGGACGAACGAGTTTTGGGGGAATGGCATGGCCGGCTTGCCAGCCGATTCAACCTGAGTGGACCCGTCCAAGAAGAACACTTTGAGAGGCTGGCGCGGGGCCTTGATCCGCAAACCGGCGAGCGGCTTGTGCAGCACAAAACCACGCACGAATACTTCAATGCGCGAGGCGAAAGGGTACGCACCGTCGAGCATAGAGCGGGGTTCGATCTTTGTTTCAGTGCGCCGAAATCGGTGAGTTTAACTTCGCTGGTCGGGGGCGATGACCGTGTACGTGAAGCTCACCGGGAGAGCGTTGGAGTTGCTCTAGACGAACTAGAGCGATATACACAATCGCGGATCGGCGGCAATTTCCCTGCTGTCTCGACTGGGGAATGGATCGTAGCCAAGTTCGAGCACGATACCGCGCGGCCAGTCGACGGCTACGCGGCCCCGCAGTTGCACACTCATTGCGTGCTTTTCAACGTTACCCGGACAGAGGATGGGAAGACACGATCCTTGCAGCCTCTGGAGATCTTCCGCTCCCAGCAGTATGCAACGGCAATCTATCGTTCCGAGCTCGCGTCGCGGTTGCAGCGGATGGGTTTCGAACTGGATCAGGGCAGGTATGGCCAGCCAGAGATACGCGGCTATACCGCCGGGTATTTGGAGGCATCAAGTCCGCGACGGCAACAGATCACGACCCACTTGGATCAGGAGGGACTTTCGGGGCCAGCCGCTGCTCAGATTGCCGCGTACCAAACCCGTGATAGCAAACAGGCCCTCTCTCGTGAGCAGGTCCTTGGTCAGCATCGCGAACTTGCCACAGCACACGGAAATCAAGCAGAGCAGGTTGTTGCGGCGGCAGAGGTCAGGGTCAGCGCGCAGCTTTCGCCCGAACAGGTGAACCGCCGTGCTGAGTCGGCGATCACGTATGCAGAGCGTCGCGTTTTTGAGAGGACAGCAGTCAGCGAAGAACGCGCACTCCTAGCTGATGCGCTTAACCATAGCCAGGGAGCCGCAAGGCTGCCAGATATTCGGATGGCATTTCAATCGCATATGAGCAAAGGTGAACTGATTGAGGTTTCTGGCCCTGGAGATCAGGCTGCGCGGGAATTCACCACGCGCGAAATGCAGGACGACGAAAGGCGCAACATCGGGATCATGCAGGCGGGCCGGAATCAATGTTCAGCTCTGGTCGGCGAGAATAGCTGCCAGCTAGCCGCAACGCGTCACAAGCAATTGAGCGCAACACAAAGTGCCGCTGTGCAGACGGTCCTTACGAGCCGTGACCGCTTCATCGCGCTTGAGGGGCTCGCCGGCACCGGCAAGACCACGAGCCTGAGTGCGATCCGGGAGGCCGCCATGCTTGATGGCTACCACGTGCAGGGGCTTGCCCCCACCTCGCGCGCAGCCCACATACTGGCCGAAGCTGGGATGCCGACCGAAACGCTCCAGATGCACCTGAAACGTGGACGGCAGCAAGAGGCCCCAGATAAACGCCTTTACGTCATGGACGAATCTAGCCTTTCGGGGACTCGGCAAATGCGCGAATTCATGGAGCGCATTCAACAGAGTGACCGAGTCATTTTTGTAGGCGACACGAGACAACATGAGGCAGTCGAAGCCGGACGCCCCTACGCTCAGCTCCAGGAGGCGGGCATAACAACAGCGCGACTTGATGTGATCGTCCGCCAGAAGGACCCCGGTCTGAAGGCCGTTGTCGAGGACTTTGCCGCTGGGCGCGTGTGCGATGGCCTGGCCAAGATGCAAGAACAGCGCCGAATCGATGAGGTTGTTGGACGCCAACAGCGGTTCGAATCCATTACTGCAGCGTACCTGGACAAGCCGGAAAGCACTCTGGTCGTTTCCCCTGATAATCGCTCCCGCTGCGACCTAAATCAGTCAATTCATGCCGCCCTGCAGACAGCCGGGAAGGTGAGCCTTGACGAGCGGACGATGAACATGCTGGTTGCTAGACAAGATATGACAGCCATAGACCGACAAATGGCAGGCCGTTACGCCGAGAACGAAATCATCCGCTACTCACGCGGCTCGGAGAAGTTGGGCATCGAGCCGGGCGAGTATGCGCGGGTCACCGCGATTGACCGCGAGAAGAACTTGTTAACGGTCGAGCGCGCGCAGGGAGAATCGTTAACCTATGATCCCCGCCGCCTGAGCGGAGTACAAGTGTATGAGACGGTGGAACGCAGCTTCGCCGAAAACGACCGCATCCAGATTACTGCACCGAATCGTGAAATGGACTTGGTCAACCGCGAAATGGGTAAGATCGAACGGCTTAACGACGACGGCACCATTTCTTTGAGAATGGATGACCACCGCCTGATCGACTTCGACCCTAAGGAACACCCGCATCTAGATTTCGGGTATGCGGTCACCAGCTATTCGGCCCAGGGCCAGACCTGCGAGCGCGTCCTGATCAATGTTGATACGGCCGCCGCCCGTGGCAAACTCCTCAATGACCGCTTCACGTACGTAGCCGTATCTCGGGCTGAGCACCTCGGTAATCACCCAAAAGCGGCCATAGGTTATCACCTCAAATCCGGCCATAGCGAAGAGGCCTGAGACATTAGCTTCGGCAGAGGAAATTAGCCTCTGTTGGCATGGGTAATGTCTTGGAAAAAGCGAAGCAGGAACAGGTGATTGCGCTGGGGCGACTGGGTTGGTCCCTGCGCCGGATCGAGGCAGCGACGGGAGTTCGTCGCGAGACGGCTGGCGGATATTTGAGGTCGGCTGGGATAGCTCTACGGGCGCCGGGTGGCTGGGGCCGAAAGTCTCCAGCAAAGGCCGCCAACTCGGTGACCACCGACCCAGTTGGCGAAGATGCGGCAAAACCGGCCAAAGAGGTGATCACCGGCTTTTCCGGTTCCAGACAAGCCGATCATTCAAAACCGGCCAACGAAGTGATTACCGGCTTTTCGCCGGAAGCGACGTTGCCGGAGCCAGGTGTCAAGCGCCCGTCCGGAGCCAGTGAGCCGTATCGAGAGATGATCGAGCTCGAGCTGTCGCGGGGCCGGAACGCGATGGGTATCTGGCAGGATCTGGTCGATAAGCACGGATTTACAAGCAGCTATCAGAGTGTTCAGCGATTCGTGCTCAAACTGCGCGGCGCAGTGTCGGCTGAAGCGCGGGTGATCATCGAGACGAAACTCGGTGAAGAGGCCCAGGTCGATTACGGAACGGGGCCGATGGTGCGCGATCCGGACAGCGGCAAGTACCGGCGCACGCGGTTGTTTGTTCTGACGCTGGGCTTCAGCCGCAAGTCGGTTCGACTGCTGGTCTTCCGTTCGAGTGCGCGGGTGTGGGCTGAACTACACGAGAAGGCCTTTCGCCGGCTTGGCGGCGTGCCGCGGATCGTGGTCCTGGACAACCTTCGCGAGGGTGTGCTGTCCCCAGACTTCTACGATCCGGGTCTGAACCCCTTGTATCGCGATGTTCTGGCGCACTACGGCGTGACTGCGCTGCCGTGCAAGGTGCGTGATCCCGATCGGAAAGGGAAAGTGGAGTCCGGCGTAGCCCATGCGCAGAAGACGCCGTTGAAAGGCAAGCAGTTCGAGAGCCTGGAGGAGGCGCAGGCGTACCTGGACCACTGGGAAGAAAACTGGGCTGACAAGCGCATCCATGGCCGGACCAAGCGGCAGGTGGCAGCGATGTTCGCCGAAGAGAGGCCCCACCTGCAGCCGCTGCCGCTGGAACCGTTCCGCTACTACCAGTATGGCGAGCGCACGGTTCATCTGGATGGCTGTGTCGAAGTGGAAGCGGCTTACTATGGAGCGCCGCCGGGCTGGATCGGGCGGAAGGTGCATGTGCAGTGGGACGCAATGTTCGTGCGGCTTGTTGATCCACGTACCGGTGAGTTGCTGCGCGAGCATCTGAGCGGCAAGCGTGGCGGGCACCGCATCCGCGATGCAGATCGTCCGCGTCGTACGCCGCCGCCGTTGCTTCAGCTGCTGGCGCGTGCCCACAAGGCAGGAGCCAATATCGGCGCTGTCTGCGACGCCATCCATGCCCGGCAGGGCGAACTCGGAATGCGTCGCATCCAGGGCGTTCTCCAACTGGCGAAGCAATATGGCAGCGTGGCTTGTGACGACGCCTGTGCGGCGGCGCTGGAGCTGCGCGTTGCCGAGTATCGTTTCGTGCGTCGCTATCTGGAGCGCAGTCCGCAGGCTCCTCTCACTCTGCGACAGGTCGACCCGCTCATCCGCGAACTGAGTCAGTATCGCGACCTGATCCAGCAACGGATCCACTTCGAGGAATCCCAATCATGAACCTGATCGAACTCAATCGCTCCCTGGTACAACTGCGTCTGAGCGGCATGGCCGCGGTGATGGAAACCCGCCTTCTGCAAGCACAATCGGAGAACATGGCGCTGATCGACCTGATCTCCACGCTGGTATCCGATGAGCTGGCCTGCCGCAGCAAAAGGCTACTGGAGAGACGCCACAAACAGGCGCAGTTCCGAGATGCGGACAAGCGCCTGGACAACTTCGACTTCCAGTTCAATGCCCGCATGAATCGCAACCTGGTCTTCGAACTGGCCACGGCAAACTGGATAGGAAAACGCGAAGACGCCTTGTTCCTCGGCCCACCTGGCAGCGGCAAAAGCCACTGCGCGCAGGCTATCGGGCATGCCGTCATCCAGCAAGGCTACCGCGTGTTGTATCGCGAAGCCCACAGGCTGCTGGAAGAACTGGCCGACGCTACGTTGGACGGCAAGCGCAAGGAACACATGGAACTGCTGACCACCGTG
The DNA here is from genome assembly GCA_021805025.1 of Acidobacteriota bacterium. Classification (GTDB taxonomy): domain Bacteria; phylum Acidobacteriota; class Terriglobia; order Terriglobales; family Acidobacteriaceae; genus Telmatobacter. The sequence continues at coordinate 2,078 of JAJZGF010000113.1, read as the reverse complement.
CCACTGCTGATCATCGACGATCTGGGCATGCGCAAGCTGCCGCTGACCGCAGCCGAGGAACTGCTGGAGATCATCATGCGCCGCTACGAACGCGCCAGTACGCTACTCACATCGAATCGCCCCGTAGACGACTGGGGAAAGCTGCTGGGCGACAGCGCCGCCGTCACTGCCATGCTGGATCGCTTACTGCACCACGGACACGTTCTCAAGTGCGGCCCGCGCAGTTGGCGCACAAAAACCGGAAGTACCGGAGACGCGCAATGACAAGAGCAAAAGCGATAAGGATGCCGGGCAAAGAACGCCCGGCGGCGTCGCGACTCGTGATCCAGTGGCCTCCCACAACGGAGCCTCACCTTAGGAATGCTGGCAAGAACACGAAACCCTCTGCCGGCCAGCCCATCAGGCAAACCACAGAGGGTCTCGATTACCGATTCCTTCGGAGCCAGCCCCGTGTCATCGGCCCTGGATCGCTCCGCAAGGCGCGACCCCGGCGGAGCGACTCCCACCATAACACGCAACCCGAACCCTTGAGAATCAGACCCAACTTCGACGGATCAATCAACGCCTTGCATACAGACGCTGCGGCACGGTAAAACAATCACGTCTTCGGCCAATCCCGTTGGCCGGTTTTGAACTGATAATGTATGGCCGGATTTAAGGTGATAACCGAGGAGCATGATGCCCATATCTACACTAACGACCTTGAGTCCTTGACCTACTCGCTTTCGCGCGATGTTTCCAAAAGATCGGCGATCACTATTGATCCAGCTACCGGGCTTGAGATCGGTAAGGAAAATGCGGAAGGCCCCGAGGAACTGGACAGATCCCCCTCGGCGGACCTTCCGCCCACGTCTCAGGATCAAGCACTCGATCATGCCGCGGAGATGTCGTTGGAAATCTGCTGAGTCCTGCGCATCCTCTGTCGGAGGATGCGAAAGCCAACGGCGCATGGGGGCATCGAATTGGCAAACGGCCCGATGCAATTGTGCTTCATTGAAGCCTGCGCAAGAGTAACCGAATCTCCTGAAGATGATGCCGGTTTAGTCTTAGCGCCTCGATGGTATACCGCGCCGAGGGAGTTAATCCCTCCCAACTTCCATCTGGAAGCTCTCGAAAGTGGGTGGTGAAATCGTCGGTACAAAGATCAACGAAACCAATTCCCTGGTTCGTCAACTGATCGTCAGGCCATTGAGCTCGTTTGATGTTATTGCATGGATGGCATGCGTAATACAGGTTGTAGAAGTCGAGTTCCTTGAGGGGAAACTTCGAAACAGGGAAGAAGTGATCAAGCTCGAAGTTTTCCCTACCTGCGGCAAACAATTCGGTTATCAAGCAATAGGCGCAGGTGGAATTGAAGTCTGATCTCACGGCCGATTTGAATGCGCTGTAACCGCCTGAAACTGTGGGTGCGGGTTTTGTTCTAGCGAACATCGCCATCTTACTTAGTCCCCTCCCGCAGCATCAATTTGATTCTTGCAATTATTGGGGCATAAAAGGGTTCATTCATTTCATCGATTTGCTTGCCGAGCCTTTCCATTTCTCGTGTTTCAGCCTCTGACAGTCCAACAAGATAACGCTTATCAACTAGCTGCCTGTATTGCACGAGCAGCACTTCGTTCAGCGACACACGTGATTCAGTGTCACCTTTTGAGGTGGCCCCCCAGGCTGGATACTCCGCAAACACTGCAACGGCATCATGGAAGCTCTTCGGCTTGTACCGTTCCCAATCTTCCTCGCGCACGAACAGCGCCCGGTACTGACGCCCGGCGTCAAGCTTGCTGGCGTCCTCGCACCACTGCTGTAGCCGTTCCCACTTGCCAGGATCGTTCAGGTCTTCGCGGCCCTTCGTCTCGGCGAGCCAGACCTCGCCGCTGACTAGCTTTATCACAAAATCCGGGTAGTAGTTGGAGATTCCGCCGTCCGCTGTCACGTAGTCGAGCTTGAACCCTACGGCCAGGTAATTCTTGGCGTAGGACTGCACATCGGGGCAGTCCTCAAGGAAGCTGGCGAACTCCAGTTCCAGCCGGCTGTCGCCAATGGTCCGGTTGAAGACGCTCTTCTTCGACACCACATAGCCC
>JAJZGF010000112.1 GCA_021805025.1 Acidobacteriota bacterium | reverse complement strand
AGCACATCATCGTGCTCAACGACGAAGCGCATCACTGCTACCGCGAAAAGCCCCCTGAGGCCGATGACGAGGAACTCAAGGGCGAAGCCAAGCAGGAAGCTGAACGCAACAGTAAGGCGGCACGTCTCTGGATCTCGGGCCTCGAAGCGGTAAATCGCAAGCTCGGGAAGGAAGGGCGACCAGGCATCACCCGCGTCTTCGATCTTTCAGCGACGCCGTTCTTCCTTGCCGGTTCTGGCTACGTCGAGGGGACGCTCTTCCCCTGGACGATGAGCGATTTCTCGCTGATGGATGCTATCGAGTGCGGCATCGTAAAACTCCCTCGTGTGCCAGTGGCTCAGAATATTCCGAGCGACGAGATGCCGCTGTATCGGAATCTCTGGGAGAACATCCGCAAGGATATGCCGAAGACGGGGCGCGGCAAGAGTGCGGAACTCGACCCCGATAAGCTACCACTCAAGCTACAGACCGCATTGCAGGCTCTGTACGGGCATTACGAAAAGACCTTTGAACTGTGGCAGCAGCAGAGCATTGCTGTGCCGCCGTGCTTCATCATCGTCTGCCAGAACACTGCCATATCGAAGCTGGTATACGACTACGTATCGGGTTTTACGCGCACGAATGCAGACGGCACGGTTACGCAATACAACGGACGTTTGCCACTGTTCCAGAACTTTGACCCTGTGACGCTGAACCCGCTACCCCGACCCAATACGCTCCTCATCGATTCCGAGCAGCTTGAATCCGGCGATAAGCTGGATGACACCTTCCGCACTTTCGCCGCCGACGAGATCGAACGATTCCGTCGCGAAAAGGTGGAACGCACCGGAGATCCGCACGCTGCCGACAATCTCACCGATCAAGACTTGCTACGAGAGGTCATGAATACGGTGGGCAAGAGCGGGCAACTGGGTGCGCAGATTCGTTGCGTCGTCTCCGTGTCCATGCTCACCGAAGGGTGGGATGCCAATAATGTCACTCACATTCTCGGCATCCGAGCTTTCGGCACTCAGCTGCTCTGTGAACAAGTCATCGGCCGTGCGCTGCGCCGACAGAGCTACGATTTGAATGACGAGGGGCGGTTCAACGCCGAGTATGCGGACATATTCGGGGTGCCGTTCGACTTCACCGCCAAGCCTGTGGTGGCTCCACCCCAGCCGCCACGCGAGACCGTGCAGGTCAAAGCTGTGCGCCCGGAGCGCGATTTCCTGGAAATCCATTTCCCGCGCGTCGAAGGTTACCGCGTCGAGTTACCTGAGGAACGCCTCACTGCGGTGTTCGATGAGGACTCCAAGTATGTGCTGACGCCAGAAATTGTCGGTCCCACCACGGTGACCAATTCCGGAATCATTGGCGAACAAGCCGATATGGACGTCAAGCACCTGGCGAAAGTTCGCCCCTCCACGTTGCTGATGAATCTCACCCGTCACTTGCTCTACAGCAAGTGGCGCGACCCGGGTGAAGAACCCAAGCTGCACCTATTCGGTCAGTTAAGGCGCATCGTCAAGCAATGGCTAGATATCTGCCTTGTCTGTAAAGGCGATACGTACCCCGCGATGCTCATGTACCGGCAGCTCGCCGACCACGCCTGCGAATATATCCATGCGGGCATCAATTCCACAGCCGGGGACGGTAAGGTCGTTCGTGCACTGCTCGACCCATACAACCCGACTGGCACCACAGCAAATGTCCGTTTCAATACCTCCCGGCCCGAACGCTGGGAGACCAGGGGACCACCGCCGAAGAATCATGTGAATTGGGTAATGCTGGACAGCGATTGGGAGGCAGAGTTCTGCCGCATCGCCGAAGCCCACCCAAAGGTGGTGGCTTATACCAAGAACCATAATCTCGGTTTCGAAGTGCCCTACCGATATGAATCCGAGGCGCGTCGCTACCTGCCTGATTTCATCCTGCGAGTGGACGACGGAAGAGGACCTGAGGATCTCGTTAACCTGGTGGTCGAGATCAAGGGCTACCGCCGAGAAGATGCAAAAGTGAAGAAACTGACCATGAATAGCTACTGGATTCCCGGCGTGAATCAGCTTAAGACATACGGCCGCTGGGCCTTTGCCGAGTTCGACGACGTCTACGAGATGGAGAAAGACTTCAAGGCCACGCTCGAAACCCAATTCACCCAGATGATCAGCGCCGCCACGACCCCACCGGGGAGCGTCTGATCATGGCCCGAAAACCGAAGCAGCCCAAGCAGGTCGATGCCTTGAAGCACCCTGAAGCCAAGCGCCTAAATATACCGACCGCAGAATACCAGTCGGTGCAGGACAAGGCGCAGCAGGCACCCAAAGTGCTGCGCTATCCACGCAATACCGATCTCGACCCGCAGCTCGTCTGGCGTGGCAAGGATGAGCAGGACGCAGAGGACCTCGTCGTCCAAGCACCGCCTATATACATTCAGGAGAAGGTTCATCCCAAGGCGCTGATCGATGACCTATTGCGCCAGACCCGCGAAAGCCAGCACGAAGCAGGACAAACCACCGCCGACTTGTTTGCCGATTTCAATGGCATCCCCAAAGGCGTAGATAAAACCGAGTTCTATCAGCACGACCAGAACTGGACGAACCGGATGATCCTCGGCGACTCACTTCAGGTGATGGCGAGCCTCGCCGAACGCGAAGGACTGCGCGGCAAGGTGCAGTGCATATATTTCGATCCGCCGTACGGAATCAAGTTCAACAGCAACTTTCAGTGGTCAACCACCAGCCGCGATGTGAAGGATGGGAAAACGGATCACATTACGCGGGAACCGGAGCAAGTGAAGGCGTTCCGGGATACGTGGAAGGATGGGGTTCATTCGTACCTAACCTATCTCCGCGATCGACTGACCGTCGCAAGAGACTTGATGACAGAATCTGGATCTATATTTGTTCAGATAAGTGACGAGAACGTGCACCGATTGCGATCCGTCTTGGATGAGGTGTTTGGCGACGATGCATTCGTGTCTCAAATTGCATTCGCCAAGACGTCAGGCCTGGAAGCGTCGCAACGACTCTCCTCTGCTTTTGATTACATTCTTTGGTATGGAAAGGGCGCTGGTGCAAACAAATATCGCGCGATTCTAAAAGAGAAAGTGGATCTAAAGAGTGGTGGATTCATCTTCGCGGAACGCAGCGATGGCACTCGCGTCGCGTTGGCAACGGTAGACAAGTTGAGGGAGGATGATAGACCGTATGCGATTTCGGACCTTACCAAGCCCGGTCCAGGAGCAAAATATGAGTTTCAGTTCCGGAAGAACAACTATTCCTCAGGGGCCAGATGGTGGGGTACGACCCAGGAGTCGCTCGTTAGACTTGGCAAGGCCGATCGACTGCAAACTTCCGGTAAGAATCTGCGATTCATTCGATATCTTGACGATTCACCAACTGCCGGTCTCAACAATAACTGGGAAGATACAGGAATTGCTGGTTTTGCATCGGATAAAATCTATGTGGTTCAAACAAGCACAAAAGTCGTAGAGCGGTGCCTTCTCATGGCTACGGATCCAGGTGATTTGGTGCTGGATCCGACTTGTGGTTCAGGTACTACGGCTTACGTCGCCGAACAATGGGGTAGACGCTGGATCACGGCAGACACGTCGCGCGTCGCGTTGGCGCTCGCCCGTGCTCGCATCATGGGCGCACGCTATCAGTTCTACCTGTTGTCGGACTCGCGCGAGGGCCGGATCAAGGAAGCAGAAGTTACCCGCACAGCGCCCAGCACGCAGCCCACCTACGGGAACATCCGTCATGGCTTCGTCTACGAGCGCGTAACGCACATTACGCTGAAGTCCATCGCCAATAACGCCGAAATCGACGTCATTTGGGAGAACTGGCAAAAGACGCTCGAACCACTCCGGGAGCAACTGAACGCGGCATTGAAGAAGTCTTGGCAGGAATGGCAGATCCCACGCGAGGCCGATACTGTCTGGCCCGCGCCTGCGAAGAAGATCCATGCAGACTGGTGGCGGGCTCGCATTTCACGGCAAAGAGAAGTCGACGCCTCAATTGCGGCAAAGGCTGAGTACGAGTATTTGTACGACAAGCCCTATACGGACAACAAGACCGTGCGAGTGGCCGGGCCCTTCACAGTGGAATCGCTCAGTCCGCACCGAATGCTGGGAGTCGATGAGAACGATGAGCTGATCGATCCACTCAAGGCTGGTCCCAGTGGCGCAAGTATCGGTACCAGTTTCGACGAGATGATCCTTGAGAATTTAAGAATCGCAGGCGTCCAGCAGGCCCACAAGGAAGACCATATCCGATTCACGTCACTGACAGGCTGGCCGGGCACCTATATTTGTGCCGAAGGGCACTACCAGGAAGGAGAGACGGAGAAACGCGCCGGTATCTTCATCGGCCCGGAATTCGGCACTGTCTCACGTCCGGACCTCGTGGATGCCGCCCGCGAGGCCGGGGATGCTGGCTTCGATGTGTTGATTGCCTGTGCCTTCAGCTATGAAGCGCACGCCAATGAATTTCATAAACTCGGCCGCATTCCGGTGCTAAAGGCGCGCATGAACGCCGACTTGCACATGGCCGCCGACCTCAAAGCCACTGGCAAGGGCAACCTGTTCGTAATCTTTGGTGAGCCGGACATAGAGATCCTGGATCCAGACAAGGCACAGATTCGCGTCAAGGTCCATGGCGTGGACGTATTTGACCCGTCCACCGGCGAGGTTCGCAGTGATGACACCGACAACATCGCCTGCTGGTTCGTCGACACCGACTACAACGGCGAGAGCTTTTTCGTCCGTCATGCGTATTTCCTGGGCCAGAATGATCCCTACAAAGCGCTGAAAACGACTCTGAAAGCCGAAATCAACGAGGATTCCTGGGCCAGCCTGAACAGCGATACCTCGCGCCCCTTTCCGAAGCCGAAGTCTGGCCGTATCGCGGTGAAGGTGATCAATCACCTCGGGGATGAAGTCATGAAGGTGTTTCGGGTGTAATTGTGACGCCGGAGGAGAGCGTGTCGTCGCTTCTGCCGACGGAGCGCCTCGGCATCATGGCGGCTGTCGAGGCTTGCGGGATTGATATTCAACCGTGGGGGCGGCGCAAAGATGGTGTAGCAGTAGCCAACCCCGAGATGAATCCGCAATATTGCTATGAATGGTCTTTCGGCAGTGGCAATACTGAGCCCATCGCGCTATGCGTTTGGCATGATTCGCTGAAGAGCCATGGCAACCAGATCACATACGCGGATAACCTGCGTATCCATGCGATGGCGCTGGAGCGCCGTACAGAGCAACCGTTCGTTCCGAGAGAGGTCGTCATTCGTGCCAGATCCCAGGCAAAACGAGCACGAAAATTTGACGCAGCGATTCAGCGTGCCGCCCGTTTTGGTAAGCCAATCCGGCTGATTTTGCTGGAGGGAGAGCGGCGGGACAGCCAAGAGCCCGGCTGGGATGCGTCATCGGTCCGGCATAGAAGAGTTGACGACGAATCGTGGCACCTCGACAAGTACGACTGGAATTCGGGGGACTTTTTGCTCGTGCGCGGGCCTCGCTCAGAGACCGTGGCAGCGATGGAAGCTACCGATGCCTTGGGTTACATCGATCAATTCTCGTCCCCTCAGCCGCCGGACCGTAGAGAGACTTCAGGATCTGTCTACGTGCGCTCTTCGCAGGTGCGCGCTACCGCTTTGAGGAGATCGGGCGGAAAGTGTGAGTGTTGCGGGGAACGCGGCTTCGCGACAACACGCGGTCAGGTTTATCTGGAGACTCACCATGTCATCCCGCTCGGCATTGGAGGGCCCGACGAGCCGTGGAACGTCGTTGCGCTCTGTCCGAACGATCACCGTAGAGCACACTTTTCGATAGATCGTGCGGAATTGCAGCAGTCGCTAATCCAAAAGCTGGTGGGCGCTTATCCAGAAAGCGCGCCGCATTGGGAGCCGCTGTTGCAGGCGCAAATGCGCGCCGCCCAAGAGGGCTAGAAATGGAGTTCCTGATCGCCGATACCTTCACGGTCAGCCTAGCTCGGCTCACGGCGGCTGAGCAAAAAGCGGTCAAAATCACCACATTCGACTTACAGACTAATCCGGCCAATCCCGGCATCCAGATGCACAAACTGGATCATGCTCGCGACTCCCATTTCTGGTCGGCCCGGGTGAGCGCTGATATCCGCATCATTGTGCATCGTACAGCGGACAGCTTGTTGCTGTGCTACGTTAATCACCATGATAAGGCCTACAACTGGGCCGAGCGTCGCAAACTCGAAACGCATCCCAAGACTGGTGCCGCGCAGCTGGTTGAGTTGCGAGAGCGCGTACAGGAAATCGTCACGCCACTGTTCCAGCCAGCACCGGCGACCCGCGTAGCATCTACCCCCCCGAGCAAACCCAAGCTATTTGAGCGCCGCTCCGATGACGAGATTCTAAGCTACGGCGTACCCCTGGAATGGCTGCCCGATGTGCGCGCAGCGGACGAAGATAGTCTCCTGGCCCTTGCTGAGCACTTGCCAGGTGAGGCAGCCGAAGCGTTGCTGGAACTGGCGACTGGAGGCACGCCACGGCCACCGGAGGCGCTTACCCCAACGGCGTCGCCCTTCGAGCATCCGGACGCCCAGCGGCGCTTTCGCGTCATGAGCAATGTGGAGGAGCTGTCGCGAGCTCTGGACTATCCATGGGACCGCTGGAGCGTGTTCCTGCACCCGGAACAACGACAGATCGTCACGCGTGACTTCAGCGGCCCTGCCCGGGTCTCAGGATCGGCGGGGACAGGCAAGACGATCGTCGCGCTGCATCGGGCGGTCCACCTTGCACGCGTCAATTCGGATAGCCGGGTGATGCTCGCCACGTTCTCGGATCCCTTGGCTCATTCGCTTCAGGTCAAGCTGCGCCGCTTGATCAGCCACGAACCGCGGCTGGCGGAACGGATGGATGTCGACACGCTGGATGCAGTGGCAATTCGGCTGCACAGGTCCCTGATCGGCCCGGTGACATTGGTCCAGGAGCCCATGCTCCGATCGATCGTGCAGGAATCATTGGCGGCAGCGTTGCCACATCGATTCAGCCTCTCCTTCCTGCTGTCCGAGTGGGCACACATCGTCGATGCCCGACAAGTGCACACATGGGAAGCCTATCGGGACGTCCCCCGCTTGGGCCGTAAGACCCGGCTGCGAGAGCCTCAACGGGCACAGCTATGGGATATTGTCGCCCGCGTGTGGTCCGTACTCAGTGAACGCGAGCTGATGACGCTTGCAGGCCTGTATGTCGCGCTGACCGGACGGCTGGCAGACGTACGGAATCTCCCGTATGACTTCGCGGTGATCGATGAGTGCCAAGACCTGAGCGTCGCTCAGTTGCGATTTCTGGCGGCGCTGGGCTCGGACCGGCCCAATGCCCTGTTCTTCGCCGGCGATCTGGGGCAACGGATTTTCCAGCAGCCATTTTCATGGCTTTCACTGGGCGTGGATGTGCGCGGCCGATCGCGAACTCTGCGCGTCAATTACCGGACATCGCATCAGATCCGTCAGCAGGCCGATCGCCTGCTCGATCCGGAAATCACGGACGTGGATGGGCTGCGTGAGCAGCGCAGTGACACAATCTCAGTATTTAACGGACCGGTCCCACAGGTCCGATCCTTTGCGACAGAAGAAGATGAAGTGAAGGCAGTGGGCACTTGGCTTCGCGAGCGGGCGGCAGAGGGCGTAGCGCCGCATGAAATCGGGCTATTCGTTCGCTCGGAGGCGCAGATTGATCGTGCGAAGAAGGCGATGGAAGAGGCTGGGATTACCTTCCGGGAGCTAAATGTCCAGGTAGAGGTTGCCAGCGGCTTCGCGGCGATTGGCGTGATGCACGTAGCTAAAGGGTTGGAATTCCGCGTGGTTGCCGTCATGGCCTGTGACGATGAGGTACTGCCGCTTCAGGAACGCATTCAGCAAATTGGCGAAGAGGGCGACTTACAGGACGCGTACGATTCCGAAAGGCATCTGCTCTACGTCGCCTGTACACGCGCGCGAGATCAATTACATGTGTCGGGGGTCGAGCCGGTGTCAGAGTTTTTGGACGATCTCAATGCGCCCACAGGTGCTCAGGGATGAAATCACTCCTTCATGGCCACACTCTCGACGTCACCCAATGGTCCTAAATACAGGATATCCCTCAGGAGCCGACTCCTGAAGGGTGCCGGTATCTAAATGATCGCGTCATACAGACAAATAATCCCTTACACGATGTTCCGTCGACGGCGATTTCTTTGAATCGCGATGAGGAATGCAACACAGAGTATAGGAGTACAAAGGCAAACACTGGAAGAATTTCTAGGAAAGCCAGCCGAAAACCACAGTTCGGGACTGAGAACATGAATGTGTGGTGGTTGACCACCAACTCACAATGCCGCACTGGGTGAGCGGAATCAAACACTAGAATGAGGGAATGTGGCGGAGTAAAAGTCTAGGTGTCATTGCTCACGTGCCGAGCACTTGAAGAAGACCAAAGAGACTCACGACGAGGGAATTTCTGTCATGACCATGATCAAACCAAATGGAAAGTCTTCAGGTATCCAGGAATCCATCACCGAAGACAAAATTACCCTCAGCTCGCTTTGGGCCGAGCTCGGTTTCAACCCTAATCCGCAGCAAGAAAAAGCCATTTCGGCTGCATCCGGGCCGCTATATCTCACCGCCGGACCCGGAAGCGGTAAGACAAGCGTTCTTGTGTGGCGGACATTGAATCTAATTGTCTTCCACGGCGTTCTTCCAGAAGAGATTTTTTTAGGCACATTTACAGAAAAGGGTGCGCATCAGCTGCGGGAACGCCTGCGGGGCATTTTGGCAGTTGTTACCGAAAAGACAGGGCGCCCATACGACATTTCCAACATGGCAATTGGGACTATCCATTCGATCTGCCACAAATTATTGACTGATCGCCGGCTTGCGCCCCCGGGGATACGTCCACGAGCGCCCATCCTTCTTGACGAATTTGCTCAATACCAGTTCATTTACGCAACAAAAAACTGGGAGCGTCTACTTGAGGCTGCGGCCCTGGGGTCGCAAGCAAACAGCAAAATCACCTACTATTTCGAAAATCAATCCAGTCTGTCGCGACACCGCGCCGTTGTGAATGCGATGGCGTTCTTCAATCGCATGAGCGAAGAGTCCCTCGATATTTCAAGATATCGCACAAAAGACAACGTGTTGCGTGGATTAATAAACATGTATCGCATGTATCGGGAGCTCCTCGAAGGAGACGGCGACCGATCATTCGCTGACTTTTCATTGATTCAGCTTCACGCTTATCAGCGGGTTACAAATAGCCCGACTGGAGAGCGAATTTTTAAACACGTGATTGTCGACGAATATCAGGATACAAACGCGATCCAGGAAAAACTCTATTTCCGTCTCGCCGCACGCTCTAAGAACATTTGTGTGGTTGGAGATGATGATCAGGCGTTATACCGATTCCGCGGCGCAACAGTAGATAACTTTCTGGCCTTTCCGGAGCAGTGCAAGCGCCTCCTTGGAAAAAACGCTCGTCGAATTCCGCTTGAAACAAATTACCGATCACGAAAAACTATTGTTGAGTTCTATAACTCATTCATGAAGGAGTTTTCGTGGAGCCGAGGAAGTCAGCAATTTAGAGTACCGAAGAAGATAAAGGCGAAGAGCGCAGACAACCAACCGAGCGTATTCATGGCGTCTCCGGGTGCGCCAGCGGAGGTCGCCTCGGAGGTTGCCTCTACCGTCTATAAGCTGATCATGGAGCGGCGTGTCGCGGATCCAAGCCAGATCGCCTTTCTATATCCGTCCCTGAATAGTTCATGTGTGCCTAAAATGAAGCACGCACTGGAGAGCCTGGGTCTCAAGGTATACGCGCCACGCGCAGGAAGCTTTATTGAGCAGACGGAGTCCCTGAAGGTTTTTGGGATCTATCTTCTCATTTTCGGGAAGCCGGAACATCGGCACACAGGATACGTAGACTGGCTCGAACGGGCCGCTCAAATCGCAAAGCAATTAGTACGCAGGGACAAATCACTTGCGCAATTTGTCAAGGATCGCCAAGGTCAAATCCAGCAGGTTGCGCGGGACGAGCGCGCGCTATTGTCTCATCTTGGCGCGCGAGGGCTCAATGAGGAACAGGAGTGCCGAGATATCGAGCTCCGTGCCTTGCGTAGCGTCAAGTCCGTTTCGCCTGAGGTTCGGCAGTTTCTGACAGGTGGGCGTTTAGCGCATTACATCAAAGATCAGCGCAGGCGGAGGCCGGACCGTCCAATTACCTTCCGGTACGTCATTAACCGTGCATGTTCTCTCGACTGGGGCGTACTTGATCTTTTCTACCAGCTGACAGCGTTCGAACCGTTCAAAGAGGCATTCGAATTGGCGGAATGTTCTGGGGACGAAGGACCTATCTGTAATCTGAGTCTGATCTCGGATTACCTTGCGCGATTTCAGGAACAGACGTCGCCGGTCATCAGTGCGCAATTTCTCTCTGGCGGTAAGTTTGCGCGTAAGTTATTTTCATCATTCTTGTATTCGATCTATCGATTGGATAACGGGGAATACGAGGATAAAGAAGATCCCTTCCCAAAGGGTCGAATTCCATTCTTGACGATCCATCAAGCAAAGGGATTAGAGTTCCCAGTAGTTGTGCTTGGAAATCTGCGAAAGGATGCTAACGAACGGGTTCTCGACAGGTTGGCTAGACAGCTCGGAGCCAGGAGGCGGGAACCGAGAGATGCGGCTCCCACCTATGACGTCGCACGAATGTTCTATGTGGCGCTCTCAAGGGCGAAACAGGCGCTAATTCTTTGCCCATACGCAGGTCGCGGTCAGCGTTACAGGGAAGAGTTCAAGGAGCCAATGAGGTTCTATGCGTCAAAGCTTGACGATTTTGATGCCGGCACAATTCACCCGGGGGACGCGCTTGAGAGTGCTATCCCGCACCCATATTCCTTCACTGGTGATTACATTCAATATTCCATTTGCCCTCGACGCTACATGTTGTACAGACGGTATGGATTTGTGCCGTCGCGCAGTCAGACAACAATATTTGGAAATCTGGTACATCGTACAATCGAAGACTTGCATCAGTTTCTAATGCAAAGACGTGAACAGGGACACGAGGAAATGATCAAATGAATGATCGAGAGATACTCGCTCGTGTCAACGAGTTTTTCGACGAAAATTATCGGCAGATTCTGGCCGAAGGTGGTGCGCACGTGTTGACACCACGCGCCCTTGCTCAGGCGCGCGAGCAGGTCGAGCATTATTGGAAAAAGCTCCGTGAAATTGCAGTGAACGTCACAGAGACAGAGGTCCGCCTCCAGCTGCCAAACCAGACTACTCCAAAAGGCCGGAAATTTGTGATCGAAGGAGTGGTGGATTTGGTCAGGGAGGCAGATCGGATTCGGATGTATGACATTAAGACTCATTTTTGTGCTGAAGTCATACAACATACAGAGACATATGCGGCGCAGCTAAACGTGTACGCGTATATCTGGCGGGAACTCCGTGGGCAGGAGATCCACGACATGGGTGTAATCGCGATTCAGCTGCCGGATGGCCTCAGAGAAGCGATTCGACAAAATGCACAACTGGAAATAGAGAGGGAGCTTGCGCTCTGGAATCCGTTGGTTCCAATTGCTGTGGATTCTGATTCTCTTGAAGCGACGTTTGAAAAAATCGCCCGTATCGTCGACGACATTGAAGACGGAAAATTTCATGCACCCCCGCCAAGTCGGCTTGGGGAAGTTTCGGGAGCAGATGAAAATGCTGGTGGACGGAAAGTGCTGTTCGCGACACTGCATTGTCGAAATTGTGACGGGAGATTTTCGTGTGGTTCCTATCGTGAATACATGAACACGGGGAGAAAGGCGGGACGTGGAACTGATGTCCTCCGATACATTGCGAAGACACACGATGACGGAGAGCTCGATGAGTGGATCGATGGCAACATCGAGCTGGATCTTGAGCGTCTCATTGGAGAGTAGGATCTGCGGCTTTCGCCATGCGCCAGGATTCACCTTCTCATCGGCCTGAAGCAAGCTGTCTCAACGTCTCATGGTAGGTACTGGAACCGGATACACCTTGAAAGAGGGGAATTAAGACTTAGCCGGAAACAAATGGCCTTGGACCATTTGACCCGTGTTCCGCGGACTTAGGGGTGTCGCGGACTCAACCCCGTCGTTTGGACGATGTTGGACCAAAATTGGACCAGTAAAGGGCGTTTTCGGGCTTCCGTGGGCTTCCGCGAGCTTCCCTTGATTTCCGCTAAGTGCCTGAATAACATAGGTTTCGAAAAGTAGTCCCCGTCTAGTCAGTAGACCGTATAGGTTCTGAAAATCCGCGTGTCGGTGGTTCAATTCCACCCCTGGCCACCACTAACTCATTGAACATCAACAACATTCTCATCGAGCAACTTTAGGAAGCTCGGCGGGTGTGCCAGGAATGTGCCATGGATTT
>JAJZGF010000013.1 GCA_021805025.1 Acidobacteriota bacterium | reverse complement strand
GTTGGGATGCAGTGCGGGAAGCGCAGCGGCCCTCACGCTCGCTACAGGCTGCGGCGGCAGCATGTACGGCTCTACCGCAACGCCAACCCCACCCGCCCCAACGACTATCACAGATCCGGACATTCTAAACTTCGCTCTGAATCTCGAATATCTTGAGGCGGAGTTTTATCTGCGTGCGGCTACGGGGACAGGCCTCTCTGATGCCGACGCCGGTTCTGGCGCCGGCACGGTCACAGGCGGCACGCAGGTTGTCTTCAAAACTCCGGCGCTGCAGCAGTACGCTCTTGAAATTGCCGACGATGAACTGGCGCATGTGCGCTTTCTGCGCGCTGCTCTCGGATCTGCAGCAGTGAGCAGGCCGGCAATCGACCTGAGCAACAGCTTCAACGCTGCAGCCATGGCGGCGGGCATAGGTTCGTCCTTCAATCCATTTGCCGATGAGAACAGCTTCCTCGTCGGCGCATTCACTTTTGAGGATGTGGGCGTCACGGCCTATCATGGGGCCGCCGGACTCATCAGCAATACGACCTATCTCAGCGCTGCGGCCGGCATCATGGCCACCGAAGCATATCACGCAGCGGAGATACGCACCCTCCTGGCCGGTATCGGCGGCAATTTCCTGACCTACGCCAATCAGATCTCGGCCCTGCGCGCTGCGGCCGGCGGAGGCAATGAGGTGCAGCTCTCCGGCAGCACAATCGTAGCGGCAGACAGCAACTCGATTGCCTTCGACCGCACCACGGATCAGGTGCTCCACATCGTCTATCTCAACGCAACTGCAGGCGAGATCGGCGCAGGCGGATTCTTTCCGCAAGGCCTCAACGGAACCATCAAAGCTACCGCGTCCTAAGGAGATGCCCACATGGAGATTACAGCAATGCAATCAACGAATGCCGCAACGAGCAGCGGATTGGGCCGCCGAGCCGCGATTCTCATGGGCGGCGCCGCAATGGCCGGTCTCGCACTCAGCCGCAATGCCGTGGGGCAATCTGCCGTCACGGACACTGACATTCTCAACTTTGCGCTCAATCTCGAATATCTTGAAGCGCAGTTCTACACACTGGCCACCACGGGCCAAACAATTGAGCAACTGGGCATCAGCACCACCGGCCCAAATGGCGCGGCGGGCGGGACCGTCACCGTCAAGTCCAATCCGATGGTTCCCTTTGTTACGCCGCTGTTGCAGCAATTTGCCATGGAAACAGCAAACGACGAGCAGAATCACGTCAAATTCCTGCGCAGTGCTCTGGCTGCGAGCGCCGTGGCGATGCCCAACATTGACCTGATGAATAGCTTTAACGCGCTGGCGCAGGCAGCGGGGCTTGGCAGTTCTTTCGATCCATTTGCCAGCGAAACCAACTTCCTGCTCGGGGCCTTCATCTTCGAAGATGTGGGCGTGACCGCATACCACGGAGCAGCCGGACTCATCTCAAGCAAGACCTACCTGGACAAAGCCGCCGGCATATTGGCCGTGGAGGCCTACCATGCGGGCAGCATCCGCCTTCGCGTCTTTGCTGCCGGAGCCGCCGCGCAGCAGGCGTCGATGCAAATCGCCGCGGCGCGCGCCAAGCTTGATGGCACAGGCAACGATGACATCGGCGTTGGCGTCTCGGGCAGCGCGGCCACAATCGTCGATGCTGACCAGAACGCGATCGCTTTCAGCCGCAGCACGTCACAGGTATTGAGCATCGTCTATGGCGGCGGCTCCTCGGCAGGTGCGTTCTTTCCCAACGGCCTCAACGGCAACATCAAATAGCTCATCAAGCATCGGCGGGCCGAGCAACACTCCGGCCCGCCACTTTGCCTCCTTCCAAAGTCTCCTTTGTGTATCCTGCGCCGCCTCATTACAATGGGAAAGGCCGCTCTCCAGCCGCCGTCGATGACTGAGAATTTTCCCAATCCGGCGAGAGCGATCCCTCGTTCCATGAGTAGTGATTCCGCGTCGACCACAGGCAGCGATGGTTCATCGGTCCCGGACGAGGTTCTACTGCAGCGCATTGCAGAGCAGGAGCAGCAGGCCATGGCGGTGCTCTTCGATCGCCACTCCCGCCTCGTGTACTCGGTCGCTCTGCGTGTGCTCGGCGACACGGGTCAAGCTGAAGATGTGATGCAGGAGATCTTCTTCCAACTCTGGAAAGCACCGGGCTCGTTCGTGCACGGTCGCAGTTCTCTGGCAGCATGGCTGGCTGTGGTGGCTAGGAACAGGGCGGTTGATTTGCTTCGCCGGCGGAAACCTTCTGATCCGGTCGAGGACGTGGTCCTTATTTCTTCCACAAACCTCGCCTCGGAAGTGGAATGCGCGTGGATGATGGATAAAGTTCGAGTTGTGCTCAGGGACCTTCCCACCGAACAGCAGCGCATGCTGGAGTTGGCGTTTTTCGAGGGGCTGACCCACTCTGAGATTGCCACGCAGACTGGCGATCCGCTCGGCACGGTGAAGACGCGCATTCGATCCGCGCTAATGACTTTACGAAAGGCAGTTCAGGCATGACCGGGCACGCCCACATCCCGCAGGAGGACTTGGCCCTCTACGCCACGCACGCCCTCGCCGCCGAGGATTCTGCCGTGGTGCGCTCGCATGTGGACCAATGCGCACTCTGCCGTGACGAGTTGGCAGCTCTCACGGGCGATCTTGCGTTGGTGGCCCTGAGCGTTGAACAGCAACCGCTGCCTGCGGGCGCGCGCCAGCGATTCCTCGATCGTGTGGCGGCCACCGTTGCCTCAGAAAGTGCGGCACCGCTGTCTGAACGCGTGGTTCCCATTACGCAGAAGTCCCGCGCAAGCCGGCCACTCCATTGGATTCCATGGTCGGCGGTAGCGGCGCTGCTGATCGTTTCCCTCGCGCTTGGCGCCAGGCTGCACATACTCAATGACGAGTTGCGTCGGGAGACCGCGCTCGCAGCCCGACAGGCTGCGGCCAGCTCTCGTGCCCAGGAGGTGCTCGACGTGTTGACAGCATCTTCCGCTCAGCACGTCCTTCTCATCTCAAGCAAGGCCCGCCCGGAGCCCACAGGGCGCGCCGTCTACCTTGCCGACCGTGGCGGCCTCATCTTCCAGGCAAACAATCTGGAGCCCCTGCCTGAGAACAAGACCTACGAATTGTGGGTGATTCCCTCCAGCGGTCGAGCGCCGATCCCCGCAGGACTCTTCCGGCCCGATGCCGCCGGCAGCGCCAGCGTGGTGTTGCCGGTGCTGCCCAGCGGCGTGCCGGCCAAGGCATTCGGCGTGACCATCGAGAATGCCGCCGGCTCCGAGACGCCTACTGCGCCCATTATTTTGGCTGGGGCCGCACCCGTTGCCGGGGGTTAGCCCCGCGGGTGTTGCTCTGCGTAATCCCCGCCACCGCTCCTGTGTTTCGCGCAATCCTCAATGCGCCCGGCCCGCAGTATGATGGGGAAAGCGATGAAGACTCCTCAGACGATCTCCGCACAACGTTGCTTCCTTCCAGTCTTTCCGTTGCTTGCGGTGCTGTGCGCCGGTCTTTGCACCCCCGCACCGCGAGCAACCGCGCAGAACAACGCAGCACTGCGTGAAGTCACCGACATTCCAATGCCGGAACCCGCTGTGCGCTTTGACTACCAGAGCTTCGACGCGCGCCACGGTGTGCTCTATATCGCACACATGAACGCAAACCATCTGGTTGTTTTTGATGTGCACACGCGCAAGGTGATTGCGAACCTCGACGGATTCGCCCGCGCACATGGCGTGATTGCACTCCCGCAGATCGATCGCGTCTATGTCTCGGCCACTGGCGAGCACCAGGTTGCCGTCGTGTCTATGTCCACGCTCAAAGTGCTCGCCACAGCCGGCCCCATTGACTATCCCGATGGTCTTGCGTATGCGCCGTCCGTCCATCGCGTCTTCGTTTCCGATGAGCACGGCGGGGTTGACGCCGTCGTGGATGCGGATAGCAACAAGCTTCTTGCCAGCATCCAGCTTGGTGGCGGAGCAGGTAACACAGTCTATGACCCTGAATCAGACAGGATTCTTGTCGGTGTGCATGGTCTGAATCAACTGGCGGTGATCGATCCGGTCAGCATGAAAGTCACGGACCGCTACTTTCTGCCCGGCATCGACAATCCACATGGCATCGCGCTCGACCTTGCCGATCGACTGGCCTTCATTGCCGGCGAAGGCAATCATTCACTGGCCGTCTTCGATCTCAGAACGATGAAACTCGTTGCTATCCATCAGGTCGGCGAAGACCCGGATGTGCTTGCGTTTGATCCCGGGTTGAAGAGGCTTTACGTCTCGGCGGAATCCGGTACCGTCGCCGTCTTTCAGACATCGAAGGGCGACGTGATCCCCCTGACGCAATTTGCCATGCCGCATGCACACACGGTGGCAGTCGATCCCGCTACGCACCTCGTCTATTTTCCGCTGGAGAACATTGACGGCCATCCGCTGCTGCGCATCATGCAGCCGATAGGCTTGCGTTAGGGCCCCGGTGCAGAGGCGAGCACGGGGCCGCACGGATTTCGCCGCAGGGCGCAGCGCAGGTCAGTCTATTCCACTCGGTTCTGCGCAATCACGTTCCTGTACCACTCCGCGCTCAGTTTCGGCGTGCGCTTCAGCGTCTTGAAGTCCACGTAGTGAATACCGAACCGTTTGCTGAAGCCATCTGCCCATTCAAAATTATCCATCAGGCTCCACAGGAAGTAGCCCTTTACCGGGTAACCCTCATCCACCGCGCGGTGCAGATGCGTAAGGTGGTTGCGCAAATACATCACGCGGTCTACATCCTCCACGCGGCCCTCCGGTGTCAGCACATCATCCGACGAAGTGCCGTTCTCCGTAATGTAGATGCCCTTCGGCTTCCACAGATCGCAGACGTTGCGCACGCCCCAGTAAATACACTCCGGTCCCAGCGTGAGCCAGGGTGAGTACATATGGGGATATGAGGAGGGATTTGGTTCCACGGCGTATCCCTTGGCTGAATCATCCGCGCGCACATAGGTCGGCGTGTAAATATTGAGCCCCACAAAATCCAGTGGGCTGGCGATAGCGTCCATATCGCCCGGCTCCGCCTTGGGCGCGTTGGCGCCCTCCTGTTGCAGAAAGCTCTCGATGTATTTGCCTTCCATGAGGGCCGTCAGAAAGGGCGCATTGCCATCGCGTGTGGCCTTTTGCGCGGCTTCAATGTCCTCCTTTGTCTCCATCACCGGCACGTAGACCACAGCATTTTCCGCGAGGCCCACTTGCGTCTCCTTCGGCGTATTGGCGCGGATGGCCTGCACGCCGAGCCCATGCGCCAGAATGCCGTGATGCCGCACCTGATTGGCCTCTGCGTCGCCCAGCCTGAGCCCCGGCGCAAACTGCCCATATCGATATCCGAGGTCGGTAAAGCAGACGAATTCGTTCGTCGTCATGAAGTTCTGCACGCGGTCGCTTAGCCTTTTCGCTACAAAGCCGGCGTAGTCTGCGAAGGCCTTTGATGTATCGCGGTTCCGCCATCCGCCTGGCAGCGCCTGTGGCAGATCCCAGTGGAAGAGAGTGACGTAGGGAGTAATGTTGTTAGCCAGCAGCTCGTCAACCACTCGGTTGTAGTAGTCCAGACCCTTGGGGTTCAGGGGTGTCGTGCCTGACGGAAAAACTCGCGACCAGGAGATCGACATGCGGTAGGTGCTAACGCCAAGCGCCTTCAGCAACCCGATATCCTCCTTGTACAGGTGATACGAGTCATCGGCCACATCGCCCGTCTCGCCGTGGTAGGTTTTGCCGGGGGTATGGGAAAAGGTATCCCAAACTGACGGCCCCCGGCCATCGGCCTGCGCGCCGCCTTCTACCTGATAGGCCGCCGTGGCGCAGCCCCACAGAAAGCCCTTGGGATAGCGGAGAGCCATCGGCTCCGGCTGGCCAAAAGCCAGATGCTGCAGTGCAGCGCCTGCATACGCGGTAGCGGCCGCGGCAGCCACGCTCTTGCCAAACTGACGCCGATTCATCTTCTTCATGTACGCATCTCCTTGCGCCCGGTAGTGCCATCAGGCTCAACAAAAACGTTTCAGCAGAGTACCCGGCGGACAAACAAGCGGAATTCTACCAAACGCAGGCGACGCTTGCCTGCAACAAAAAGAATGGGCCGCGACTGGTGCAGTCACGGCCCGATCATTTATCCCCGGCTCGAAGTCACATCTCCTTGACGCCTTCCACAAAGGCCTTCAGCTTGCGGCTGCGCGAGGGGTGGCGCAGCTTGCGCAGCGCCTTGGCTTCGATCTGGCGGATCCGCTCGCGCGTCACTTGGAAGCTTTGGCCAACCTCCTCCAGCGTGTGCTCCGAGCCATCTTCCAGGCCAAAGCGCATCTTGATCACGCGCTCCTCACGCGGCGTCAGCGTGCGCAGCACCTGTGAGGTGTACTCCTTGAGGTTGACGCTGATGACCGCCTCTGAGGGCGAAACGGCCTGACGGTCTTCGATAAAATCGCCCAGATGCGAGTCTTCCTCCTCGCCAATCGGCGTCTCCAGCGAGATGGGCTCCTGCGCGATCTTGAGCACCTTGCGCACCTTGGCTACGGGAATATCCATGCGGCGAGCAATCTCTTCGCTCGAAGGCTCGCGGCCGAGTTCCTGCACAAGCTGACGGCTGGTGCGGATGAGCTTGTTGATGGTCTCGATCATGTGTACGGGAATGCGGATCGTACGCGCCTGATCAGCGATGGCGCGCGTAATCGCCTGACGAATCCACCACGTGGCGTAAGTCGAGAACTTGTAACCGCGGCGGTATTCAAACTTGTCCACCGCCTTCATCAGGCCGATGTTGCCTTCCTGAATCAGATCGAGAAACTGCAATCCGCGGTTGGTGTATTTCTTGGCAATCGACACCACAAGGCGCAGGTTGGCTTCAATCAGTTCGCGCTTCGCCTGCTCCGCATCCATGTCGCCCTGGATCATCTCGCGCTGTGTGCGCTTAAGCTCCACGATGGAGACGCCGGCGTCGCCTTCGATCTTCTCCAGGTCGGTCTTGCAGTTTTTCTGCTGACGGCGGTACTCCTTCTTCAGCTCCTCGCTCTTGCTGGCCTCGTGCTTCTGATCGAGTGAACGGATCTGGCGCTCCAGGGTGCGCATGGTATCCACGGTCTTGTTCACGCGGTCCAGCAGGCGCTTGCGCTCCAGGCCGGTGTACTTCAGCTCACGCACAATGCGCGACACGTAGACCTTTTCGCGCGCAATTGCCCAGCGCGTACGGCGCAGCTCACGCTGGCTGGTCTTGCTCGTTGCCGCAGCCTGCTTCTCATCGAGCTGTTGAATCTTCTTCTGGTGCTTCACCAACGCATCGATGCGCGTAACCGTCGCCCGCACGCGCGCCTGCACCACATCTTCGGTCAGCTCTTCTTCGTCGAAGACCACGACTTCTTTTACGTTGCGCACGCCGCGCTTCAGGTCTTCGCCCAGCGCCATGATCTCGCGAATCACGATCGGCGAGCGCGAAATGGCCTTCATCACACGCATCTGGCCGCGCTCGATGCGCTTGGCGATCTCTACCTCGCCCTCGCGCGTCAGCAGCGGAACTGTGCCCATCTCGCGCAGGTACATGCGCACCGGGTCGTTGGTCTTCTCCAGCGTGCCTGGCGTCAGGTCGAGCTCAACGTCTTCGCCCTCTTCGAGGTCGAAATCCTTGTCAGCGCCGAACTTCGGCCCATCGAGCAGATCAATGCCCTGCGTGCCAATGGTAGTGATCAGATCGTCCAGATCGTCGGCCGAATTCATCTCTTCCGGCAACATGTCGTTCACGTCGCCATAGGTGAGATAACCTTTCTCTTTGCCCACGTCGATCAGACTGTGAATGTCGTCTTCAAACTTCTCGTCGATTGCCAAAGTATCCCTGCTCTCCAGCGCAAGTCAGTTTATGCACCTTCTCGCGCAAAGGTGCCAGGCTTGTGCCATGGCGCACCAAAAAAATCTCCAGGTGGAAATTTTCGCAGCACATGGACACAGACCTGCGGTTCCGCAAAAATATGCGGTCTCAGTTAATCGCTCGGAACAGGATGACAACGCTTCAGGTTTCGCCTGGGTCGCCCGCGAGCCGCAGCTCATGTATGGGGCAGGGTGGCGCGCATCCTCACAGAGATCAATAGATTACCACAGTCTACCCGCCGTCCGTCCAGCGATTCGACATTCCGGCCCAACCCCGCAATCACCACTAGCAGGCCATGCCGTGGCCGGTCCGAGCAGATTTCAACTCCTCCACCCGCTCTGTTCCTATAGTTTTAGACGCCAACCGGGCCATTTTGACGCAAAGAATCGCGGTCGCCCGGACGCATCCCCGCGGCGCTTTATCGAGTCAGGCCGGGGGCATGTGGAGTTGACGCAGCGCCCGGTCCAGATCCAGCTTCCGCTGCGTCAACAGGGCCAGTTGGGCAAAATCCCCCCGGCGCTCCGCCTCGGCAATCTCCACTCGCATCGCGCGTACCTGGCCCTCGATCTGTCTCTGCTGCAGACTGACGATGGAGCCCAGCACGGTCACGTCCGACGGCGGCTCTGTCTCCGCCAGCAGGACCTCGGCCAACAGTGCTCGCTGTGCCACATCCTCCACCGCGTCCATCGGGTCGCGCGCCCCGCGCCCGGCCAGCGCCACAAGCGCGCCGAATGTCCCAAGCCCTTCAAACCACTGCGGTTGTCTCCCAATCGCCTCCGCGGCCAGTCGTCTTGCCTCTTCGTGCTCCGGGTTGGTAATGGCCAGCGACCGCAGTAGCACCCGTTCCACCTCGGTCAGCGCCGTCGCCCGTACCTCAACGCGGTCGCGCCGCTTGAGCGCAGCCTGGCGCAGCTCTTCGCGCAGCACCGCTGAGTCAATCCCCAGCTTTTGCGCCGCGTCGGCCGCAAACTGGTCCCGCGCCAGTTTCTCCGGCATACGCCGTATATGTGGCAGCAGATAGTTCATTGCCTTCACCTTCTGCTCCGCGCTGGCTCCTGGAAACATCCCCCGTGCCCGCTCGATCAGGTAATCCGCCTGTCGCCGTGCACCGCGTACTGCCGCCATGTAGGCTTCCAGGCCCCGCTCGCGAATGTAGCGGTCCGGATCCAGACCCCCATCCAGCGTCACCAGTTTCAGGTTGAATCCCTCTTCCGTCAGCAACGCAATCGACTTTTCCGCTGCGTTTGCACCTGCGGCATCGGGGTCGAAGTTCACCACTACATTCGAGGCATGCCTTTTCAAGATCGCTACCTGCTGCTCCGTGAAAGCCGTCCCGCTGGTGGCAATCACGTTCTGGATTCCGCGCAGAAACAAGCTGATGCAGTCCATCTGGCCCTCGACCAGGAGCGCAAACCCCGCCTGCCGGATCGCCGTCTTTGCCTTGTCCAGATTGAACAGCACCTGGCCCTTTGAGTAGAGCGGCGTCTCCGGCGAGTTGATGTACTTGGGGCCTGCCTTTTCGCCCGTCTCCAGGGTTCGCGCCGTGAAAGCAATCACCCGCCCGCTTTCGTTCGAGATCGGAAACATTACGCGCTTGCGGAAGCGGTCGTAGAGTGGCCCCGGCGTTCCGTCGCCCTGCTCTTTGGCGCTGAAGAGCCCGCTTGTCCTGAGCGTCGCTTCGTCCGCCATCGCGCTCAGCCGCTCACGCAGCGCCTTGAAGCTGTCCGGCGCGTACCCGATGCGAAAGGTCTTGATGCCTTCAGGGGTCAGCCCCCGGCCCGCGAGATATTCGCGCGCCACGGCCCCTTCCGGCCCGCGCAATTGCTCTTCAAACCACGCCGCGGCCGCCTCATGCAGATCCAGCAACTTCGCCCGCAGCCGCGCCCCGGCAGCCTCCTCCGGCGAGGAAAACTCCCGCTTCGGCAGCGGAATCCCGCATTTCTGCGCCACAATTCGGACCGCCTCGGGGAAGCCAACGTTCTCAATCCTGCCTACAAACGAAAAGACATCGCCCGAGACCCCACACCCGAAGCAGTGATAAAACTGGCGCACGGCGTGGACCGAAAACGACGGCGATTTCTCCTTGTGAAACGGACAAAGACCGGAGTAGTTTTGCGCTCCGGCCTTGCGCAGGCGAATGTAGCCTTCGAGCACCTTCACGATGTCGGCCTGCTGTTTCACGCTTTGGGCAAAGTCACTCACGCGCAGATTCTGTACCTACAGCATAAGGCCAGGGGTTGAATCAGTGCGGCCCTGCGTCTTCGATTGGGAGATTGGCATTTTGCCCCGGAAATGAAGAAGCGGGCTGGCAGCTCAAGGAGTGGAGAGACTTCCTTAAACCGTCCGCCCGCTGGACCCTGAACCGGGTCTAGGTGGTATCTTTAGTTTAGGCTCATTGTAGTGGAAAGCAAGACCTTTTTTGAGCGAATTCCCCCAGCCGTGACAGCAATCACAGAGTGCTGTGTAAACAGCCTGATTCGCGTTGACTTGCGTGTTTGCGCCTGATACAAAAAGAAGTTCCACCGCCCGTAGGACGAGCAAGAGAGACCGCCTGAAGACCCGGTAACCGAATGCAAGAGATTATTCAACAAGTTGGCGCCCTATTGCTGGGTGCTGTGCCCACAGCTCTGCTGTTCATCGTGCTGGTGCTTGCGTACCAATTTCTGATGCAGGGCCCGCTCACGGCGACCCTGAAGGAGCGGCGCGCTCGCACTGAGGGCGCGGTGGAAGACGCACACAAAGCCATCGCCAAGGCAGAAGCGCGCGCGGCCGAGTATGCGGACAAACTGCGCCAGGCGCGCGCGGAGATCTACAAGGCCCGTGAAGAGCGGGTGCGCCAGTGGATGGCCAACCGGGATGCCGCTCTCGAAAGCGCCCGAAAGGCTGCCTCCGCAAGGGTGGGCCAGGCCAGAACCGAGATCCATGCGGATGCCGAACTGGCGCGCCAGAGTATGCAGGGCGCCGTGGCGGAACTCGCCAACCAGGTCATGCGAGCCGTTCTGCCTGCAGTTGCCGGGGGTTCCCGTTAATGCACCTGACCGCGCACCAGCGTTGCTTCGCAGGTATCTCCAAAGTTGTTCTTCTGGCAGCTCTCTTGAGCGGTGCAGGCGCTGCATCGGCCTTCGCGCAGGATTCCAGCGCCGCCGCCTCAACACCGCCTGCCGCAGCGTCTCAGCCCATTGCGCCCGCAGCCGGCACGGCCAAAGCGGAAGAAGCGCCCAAGTCTGAAGCGGACGAGATGGATGTATACCGCCACGCGCCCATCGTGCAATCGATGGCTCGCATCCTGCACATGGGGCTGGAACCGACAGCCCGCCTATTCGAGTTCATCAATTTTGGCATTATCGCCCTGGCCATCGGCATACCCCTGATCCGATTCATGCCCAGGCACCTGCGCAATCGCAGACATGCTTTGCAGGAAAACCTGCAGTCAGCGCGCAAGATGACGGATGAGGCGCGGGCACGACTGGCCGCCGTGGAAGACAGGCTTTCCAGGCTGGATTCGGAGATTGCACAGATTCGCGCACAGGTCGAAGAAGAGGGCAAGTCTGACGAGGCGCGCATCAAGGCGAGCATCGGCGAGGAGAGCGGACGGATCATCGCCGCTGCCGAACAGGAGATCGCCACGGCCGCGGCGCAGGCGAAGCGCGAGTTGCACAATTTTGCCGCCGACCTTGCGGTTGAACGGGCCGCCCATCAGCTGGTCCTGACACAGGAATCCGATCGCATACTGATCGACGATTTTGTGCGCGAGGCCGTGCGCAGGGGGCAGAACTAAATGGCCGCTTTTGTCAATCGCTACGCACATGCATTTCTTGATGTGGTGACCGCGGCAGGGCTTGACACCGAGGCGGTGGAGCGCCGGTTGAGCGACTTCCTTGCCACGTGGGAAGGCAGTGCGGAATTGCAGGCTTTCTTTACAAACCCCGCGCTGGCCGCACCGCAAAAGGTTGAGATCCTGGACCGGCTGAACCAGAAAATCGGATTGCAAAAGGAGGCGCGCAACCTGCTTGCGGTCCTCATCGACAACGGCCGCATCGGCGAGGTCAAAGAGGTGATTGCGGCCTATCGCCTGGCGCTGCAGCAGAAGCTTGGGATTCAGCGAGCCGAGATTGTGACTGCCCGTGAGCTGAGCGAGCCGGAGCGCAATACGCTGCTGGCAGGGGTAAGCAAGCTGGCAGGAGCGAAGATTGAGGCCAGCTTCAAGCTGGACAAATCCATATTGGGCGGCACGGTGGTGCGCATCGGATCGACCGTGTACGACGGCAGCGTCCGCGGTCGACTGGACCGGTTGAAGGAAACATTGGTTGCCGGATAAGCTCCTCTCGGCAAAATCGATACAAGGATTCAAAGGACAGGAAGAGCAACAATGGCTCAGATCAAGGCAGACGAAATCACGCAACTTCTTCGCGAGCAGATCGCGAACTACGACTCGAAGGTCCAGGTAGACGAGGTCGGAACCATCACCTCACTCGGCGATGGCATTGCCCGCCTGCACGGGCTCGACAAGGTCATGGCCGGCGAGCTGCTGAGCTTTCCGCACGGCATCGCCGGACTGGCGCTGAGCCTTGAAGAGGATCAGGTGGGCGCGGTCATCCTGGGCGATTATACCGAGTTGAGCGAAGGCGACGAGGTCAAGCGCACCGGAACGATTTTGAGCGTGCCGGTGGGCGAGGGCATGATCGGGCGCGTGGTGAACGCGCTTGGCCAGCCGATCGACGACAAGGGACCCATCGCCTCCACCAGTTCGCTGCCCATCGAGCGGCTGGCCCCCGGCATCATCGACCGCCAGGGCGTGCGCGAGCCCATGGCTACCGGCCTCAAGGCCATCGACGCCATGATTCCCATCGGACGCGGCCAGCGCGAGCTGATCATCGGCGACCGCCAGACCGGCAAGACCGCGGTGCTGCTGGACACGATCATCAACAACGCTAAAAATGACCTGATCTGCATCTACTGCGCCATCGGCCAGAAGCGTTCTTCTATCGCGCAGGTCGTCCAGACACTGACAGAAGCGGGCGCCATGGGCCATACCGTCATCGTCGCCGCCTCTGCCTCGGAGCCGGCGCCGATGCTCTACATCGCGCCCTATGCGGCCACCGCCATCGGCGAGTTTTTCCGTGACTCGGGCCGCCATGCGCTGGTGATGTACGACGATCTCTCCAAGCACGCCATGGCCTATCGCGAGATTTCGCTGCTGCTTCGCCGTCCGCCGGGCCGCGAAGCCTATCCGGGCGACGTGTTCTATCTCCACTCGCGCCTCCTGGAGCGCTCGTCGAAGATGAGCGACAAGCGCGGCGGCGGATCACTGACCGCGCTGCCGGTCATCGAGACGCAGGCCGGTGACGTCTCGGCCTACATTCCGACCAACGTCATCTCCATCACCGACGGACAGATATTCCTGGAAACCGACTTGTTCAACTCCGGCGTGCGTCCCGCCGTCAACGTGGGCCTTTCGGTTTCGCGCGTTGGCTTCTCGGCGGCCATCAAGGCGGTCAAGCAGGTCGGCTCCACTCTCAAGCTGGACCTGGCGCAGTATCGCGAGTTGGCGGCCTTCGCGCAATTCGGCTCGGACCTTGACCCGCTGACTCAGAAGCAGTTGAACCGCGGCAGCCGCTTGACGGAGCTGCTCAAGCAGCCGCAGTTTCAGCCGCTGACATGGCAGCAGCAGGTGGTCGTTCTCTTTGCCGGCACCCAGGGCTATCTGGACGACCTGCAGATTCCTGACATCCGCGCCTTCGAGGATGGGCTGTATAAATACCTCGCAAACGCACAATCGGCCCTGATGGAAGATCTGACCAAGAAGAAATCGCTCGATGACGACCTGCGGAATCGCCTTCATACCGCGCTGAAGGAGTACTCCGCGAACTTCAAAGCGGAGCTTGAAACAGCTTCTAGCCGCTAGTTACTAACTAAAAGCAAGGCTTGAAACTGGATTTGGATGACGAACAAGAAAAGCTAGAGGCTAGCAGCTGGAAGCCCGGCATCGGAAAGTCTTATGGCGAACGTACTCGATTTACGGCGGCGCATTCGCAGCGTGAAGAACACGCGGCAGATCACCAAGGCCATGAAGATGGTCTCAGCGGCCAAGCTGCGCCGTGCACAGGAGCGCGCCCTGGCGGCCCGGCCCTATGCGCGG
Organism: Acidobacteriota bacterium; assembly: GCA_021805025.1. Taxonomy (GTDB): domain Bacteria; phylum Acidobacteriota; class Terriglobia; order Terriglobales; family Acidobacteriaceae; genus Telmatobacter. Next base: position 32,834 of record JAJZGF010000013.1, on the reverse strand, counting down.
ATGATTGCCAGCGTGCTGGAGTCGCTCACCCGCCGCATCGATCTATTCGACGAGCAGACGGGCAACCTGCGGCACCCCTTGTTTACCACCCGGTCTGAGAAGCGCATTCTGATGATTGTTGTCTCCGGCGACAAGGGTTTTGCCGGAGCTTTCAACGCCAATATCCTCAAGACCGCGTTTCAGTTCATCAGCGGCAATCCGGACAAGGAGATTGACGTCGAAGCCGTGGGTCGCAAAGGCCGCGACCAGATGCGGCGCCGATTCCCAACGGCTAACTACACCGAGCAGACGGATGACCAGGGCAATGTGCGCAGGATTCGCAATCGCAAGACTTCGGTGGAAGTCACCGGCGACCATCCCGGCATGCTGCTGAAACTGGAGCCTGACCGGGTCTTCGAGATGGCGCAGAGCATCATTGCGCGTTACACGCATGAGGAGATCGACGCAGCCTACATCATCTACAACGAGTTCAAGTCGGTCATTCAACAGCGCCTGGTTGTGGAACGGCTGTTGCCGCTCATCGAAATCGGCCGGCAGGAGATCGCCGGCGCTGTGGAGCCGACCCTGGAACAGCGGGAGCGCGCTGCACAGGCCGCGATCAGCGCGGGCATTGAACTGGAGCCGGCCGACACGCACGAGGCCGACGAAGAGTCGCGGAAGTTTGCCACCGCACAGGTGGACTATATCTACGAGCAGCCGTCCGAGGAGCTTTTTGCGGGACTGATTCCTCAGTACGTCTCCTCGATGCTCTACCACGCGATGACCGAGTCCGTTGCCGCGGAACATGCCGCTCGCATGACCGCGATGGATTCGGCCACCAACAACGCCTCGGAGATGATTGACGCCCTCACGCTGCACATGAACCGCGTGCGTCAGGCGGCCATCACCAAGGAAATTATTGAGATTGTTTCGGGCGCCGCCGCTTTGTAACGAAGGAGTAATGTCGATGCCCACGAAGGTAAGGTTCTCAATCCCTGAACGTGAAATCGAACAAACCGGCATTTCATTCAAGCGTTCGACCGATGACGGTTTACACGGTGAGCTAACTGTTCGGCAGAACCATCTCGAATGGCGTCCTAGCGGTAATACTTATGTCTACCGCGTTACGTGGAAGCAGTTTGCGGAATTTGCTGAAAAAGATCGCAAGAAGCGAGTGCTGCCGAAAGCGGCCACAGTTAAGGCTCGGAAAAAGTTGAAAGGCTCCGCTGCATAGCGAGAAGGCAGAAAAATGGCAGAAAACATCGGCAAAGTGATTCAGGTCTCCGGCCCGGCCGTAGACGTGCAATTTGAAGAGGCGACGATGCCGCCCATTTACCAGGCGCTGCGCGTCACCTCGGACGGCTTCAAGGTGCCCTCGCCCATCAGCGTCATCCTCGAGGTGCAGCAGCATCTGGGCGAAGGCCGCGTGCGCACCGTGGCCATGGAAGCGACAGACGGCATGGTCCGCGGCATGAAGGTTATCGATCTCGGCGGCCCCATCAGCGTGCCCGTGGGCAAGGAGACGCTGGGCCGCGTGATCAACGTCATCGGCCAGCCGGTGGACGAGCTTGGCCCTGTGGGCGAGAAGACCCGCATGCCCATCCATCGTCCCGCACCGCTGTTCGATGAGCAGTCGACGCGCGAGGAGATGTTCGAGACCGGCATCAAGGTCATCGACCTGATTCAGCCCTTCCTCAAGGGAGGCAAGATCGGCCTCTTCGGAGGCGCGGGCGTCGGCAAGACCGTGGTCATCATGGAACTCATCAACAACGTGGCCAAGAACCACGGCGGCTTCTCGGTCTTTGCAGGAGTGGGCGAGCGCACGCGCGAGGGCAACGACCTCTGGACCGAAATGTCCGAGTCGGGCGTCATCAAGCCGGGGGACTGGGCCAACTCGAAGTGTTCGCTGGTGTACGGCCAGATGACCGAGCCGCCGGGCGCGCGTCTGCGCGTGGCCCTGACCGGCCTCACCGTCGCCGAGTACTTCCGCGACGTTGAGGGCTCGGACACGCTGCTCTTCATCGACAACATCTTCCGCTTTACGCAGGCCGGCTCTGAGGTTTCCACGCTGCTGGGCCGGATGCCCTCTGCCGTGGGCTACCAGCCGAACCTTGCCACGGAGATGGGCGAGCTGCAGGAGCGTATTACCTCCACCAGTAAAGGCTCCGTCACTTCAGTGCAGGCTGTCTACGTGCCCGCCGACGATTTGACCGACCCCGCGCCGGCCACAACCTTCGCTCACCTGGACGCAACCACCGTGTTGAGCCGCCCACTCTCTGAGTTGGGCATCTATCCCGCGGTCGATCCGCTGGCCTCCACCTCGCGCATTCTTACCGCGCGCGTCGTCGGCCAGGAACACTACGATGTGGCGCAGGGCGTCAAGCGCATCCTGCAGCGCTACAAGGATCTGCAGGACATCATCGCAATTCTCGGCATCGACGAACTGTCGGAAGACGACAAGCTGACCGTGGCGCGCGCCCGCAAGGTGCAGAAGTACCTTTCCCAGCCGTTCCACGTCGCCGAGCAGTTCACGGGCATCCAGGGGCGCTACGTCAAGATTGCCGATACGGTGCGCAGCTTCAAGGGCATCATCGAAGGCAAATACGATGACATCCCCGAGCAGGCGTTCTACATGAAGGGCTCAATCGAGGAAGTGCTGGAAACGGCCGAGAAGCTGAAGGCAACGGTGTAAGCACCAGCGTATTGCTTCCAGCTCCCGGCTCAATGCCGGAACCTGGAAACAACAAGAAGTCCGGAAAGGCATATGGCAGGAGAAACCAACCAACTTCGCGTCCGTCTGGTGACGCCGGAACGCACCTTCTTCGAGCATACGGTGCAGTCGGTCGAGCTACCGTCCAAGTCCGGCTACATGGAAGTGCTGTATGGGCACGCACCACTGCTCGCCGAACTGGGCGCGGGGGATGTGACCCTGCTCGGCGGGCCAGGCGGCGACGAGCGCTACAACGTCAGCTGGGGGTTTGTGGAAGTGCTCCCGGATCGCGTGACGATCCTTGCTTCCGATGCCCTCAAACCCGCGGAGATTGACGTGAAGCGCGCCGAGAAACAGCTCGATCATGGCCTCGAACTCTGGAAGCAAGCCGGCGAAAGCGAAGAAGCCTACGATGAGGCCCTGCGCGTCATTGCCGAGGCAGAAGCCAAGATTGCTTCTACGTCCCAGCGCTGAACCGGAGCTCCATCTTTTTGCCTGATTCGAAGGCCCTGCTCACGAGCAGGGCCTTCATCCTTCGAGCTACACAGGCAACCTGTGCGGGCTAATGACTGTCCCCGTCGTGGTCCACATCTCCGGCGGCGTGGGCTGCCTGCTGGCCCGCGGAGCTGATGGTGACGGTGTCCTGTGCCGTGGCGCGACTGGCCGACAGGCTCGCCGCTGTGGCTGCGGCGCGCGCCGCAGGTTCAGTTGTAGCTGCCTGGGGTGCCGCAGCTGCTCCGGGTGAAATCGCAGTCAACATGGTGAGTAGGTCCTCCTTGAACCATAGCCATCTTATCGGCGCTTCAATCCTCGGCGTGACGGGGCGCACGTGACGATGTGTTCATATTCCGGTTCCGGTCCCGTTCCCAAATCGACATGTCAACGCGGGCAGGCAGAAGGTGTGCAAGCCCACGCGAGTGCGCCTACAATGCAAATGTGATGCCTAAGGCGACGGAGTCCACGTTTGAAGTGACCTGCCCCGACTGCGGGGCAATGCTGAAGATCGATGCGGCGACCGGGCTGATCGTGAGCCATGCGCCCGCCCCCCGTAAACGCACGTTTGAGGATCTGGAGATGGCCGCCAAGGCCATGCGAGAGCAGGATGAGCGCAAGGAAGCAATTTTTCGCCAGTCGATGGAATCGGAAAAAAACAGGGATGATCTGCTGGAGAAAAAGTTTGCCGAGGCGCTGCGCAAGGCCAAAGATGCGCCCGAGGGCAAGCCTCTGCGCGAGTTTGATCTGGACTGAACGGATGAATTCCGGCAGCATAGAGGACGAGCCACGAACGGCTGCCTTTTGTGCCTGCTTCAAGGGGTAAGGTCTTCTACCCGCACCGCAAACTGGTTCCAGCGAGGAGGATGCATGGGTTTGACACCGGTACCGCAACGAGTGAGACAGAGCGACTCGACTGAGACAGCCAAGTCGAGGACCGAAGCAGTGGATTGGATTGCATGGGCCGCCGGCGGCTCGCTGATCGCAGCGGGACTCCTTCTGCTGTCGGGCAAGCGTCGCGCAGCCATGGCCGCCGCTGCGGCGGGCACCTCCCTCGCGATGCTGGAGCAGCAGGATCTTCTACGTTCGCTTTGGAAGCAGTTGCCCGGCTATGTGGACCAGGTCCAACAGGCGATCAGCCAGGTGCAGAACACGGTGGAAGACATAACGGCGATAACAAGTCCGTCCCCCAAGCCTGCTCCCACACCCACCGACGGATAAGGCCAGGCGCAAGCCGCGCGACCACCCTCCCCCATCACAAGACCGCAGTCAGGGACCAACCCCTTACGAGAAGGATTCTCCATGCGCCGACTGGTTCTTTGTACGTCCTTCCTCACGCTGGCGGCCGGTGGCGCGCTGGCGGCCCAGCAGACGCCTCCGCTGCAACCCACCACGGCGGCTGAGGCTGCCACGCGAGACACCAGCTACATCGACGCACAGGGCACGGCGCACATCACGCGCGTGGTGCCGGTGCCGCAGACGCTGAGCCCCGAAGCGCAACAATCCGTCTCCCGCGCAGAACCCGATCAGGGTCCGCCGCAATCGCTCGAAGAACGCCGCAGGATGACCGATGCGTGGGCTGTGCGCGCAGCCGCCGAGTGGAGCCGCCTCTGCCCCAACCATCTTGAGAATACGACGATCGCACATGTTCCCGTGCGGGTTGTAACCCCCGAGGACATGCCGGAGGCAAACCGCGACAAGGTCCTGCTGAACCTGCACGGAGGCGGCTTCAACTCGGACTCCGGTTCCTACACCGAATCGATTCCTATCGCCGGTTACAGCAAAATCAAGGTGGTGGCTGTCCTCTATCGTCTCGCGCCGGAACATCCCTTCCCTGCCGCCGTGGACGACTCCGTCGCGGTCTACCAGGCGCTGCTGAAGACCTACAAGCCCAACCGGATAGTCATCTATGGCACTTCGGCGGGCGCGATTCTCACCGCAGAGGTTGCCGTGAGGCTCAAGCAGCTTGGCCTGCCCATGCCGGCGGCCCTGGGCATCTTCAGCGGCCTGGGCGACTTTGCACGCGACGGGGATTCGCGGGCGATGTTTGCGCTGCGCGGGCTGGCCGGGCATCTGGACCCGCCGCAGCCTCACCCCACCGAGCATGACTACATCGCTGGCACTGACCTGAAGGATCCGGTCCTGTCCCCGGTCTATGCAGACCTGCACGGGCTACCGCCTTCACTCTTCGTGACCAGCGAGCGCGACATGCTGCTGAGCGGCACCGCGAACCTGCACCGCGCATACCTTGAGGCGGGCGTCGATGCACGGCTGATTGTTTTTGACGGTCTCCCGCACGCCTTCTGGTATAGCTCCACCATGCCCGAGGCTATTGAAGCCAACCACATGATGGCGGACTTCTTCGTCAAGCAGTTGAACAGGTAAATTCCCTTCAACCCATGATCGTCAGCACCGGACAAGGCGAGTTCGCAATGATGCGGAACGCGCCTGACGTGCGCATTTCAAGGCTAAGGAACGGCGTCTTGCGAATCCCCAGCACAAGCAAGTCGGTTCCATCCTGCTGCAGGTGTCCCATAATGCGCTCATAAGCCGAGCCGAACTCCACAAACGTGTGCGGGTTGCAGAACTCGCGGGCCTGGTGAGGCACAAGCTTCTCCAGCGCATCCGCATGTTGCTTACGCAGCTCTTCCCAACCCTCCGGGTCTTCATTGGCAATCTCGGGGATCACGTTCAAAACATCGATCGTTCCGCCGGCCTGCTCGGCAAAGCTAAGAGCATACACCGCCGCCTGCGTCGTGGCCGGGCTCAGATCGGTCGCATAAAGAATCCGGCGGAAAGGCTGCTTGTCAATTGTCGACTGCGGTGTATGCGGTCCTACCGTCAGGCAGGGCCAGCGGGTAGAACGCAGAACCTTTTCGGCCACTGAGCCAATCAATCCGTGTTCCAGGCGTCCCGCACCGTGAGTGCCCAGCACAATCATCGCGGGCGCATGCTTTTCGGCCAGTTCTGGAATGACCTGGTTTGGATTCCCTTCAAGCAAGACCGGAATAGCGTGGATGGAGCCTGAACTGAGATGCTGGGCCTTTTGCGCAAGTCGTGCCTCCAGATCTTCGCGCTGGCGACTGAGCTTGCGCACCACCTGTTCGACCTCCATGGCGGCCTGCGTCAACAGAAACGCATGTGTGACCATCAGGGATGCCGAGAAATACTCGGCCAGCCATCGCGCGTAGTCTCCCGCGTTCTCTGAACACCGGAAAAAATCTGTTGCATAGACCACCGTGTTGACGCTGACTTCTGGCCGCTCGTCCTGGACTTCCACCGTGTCTGACTCCCTTTCCGTCGGCCCGGCAGGTGCGGGCGCCTTCGGGGCTCTGCCCCTTGAAAAACTTAGATGCTGCCTGGGATCGGCGTGACTGGAATACGCAATGCAGAATTCATCCTCGAAAAAAATTCGAAGGCCGCGGCCACTGCCGTCAGTTCAACAATCTCCTGAGTGTTGAAGTGTATGCGCACGGCCAGGAATGCGGCGTCATCAATGGCGTGGCCAGACTCATGCAGCAGGCCGGCATAACGCAGGCCCGCACGGTCCCTTGCAGTGAAGGGGCCGGACTCGAAGCGGTCCAGGCTGTCGATCTGCTCCTGGGTTGCCCCGCGCTGGCGAGCCAGCAGGCGGTGCGCGCTTATGCAGTAGTCACACTGGTTCAGCATGGCAACGCGCGTGGCGACCAGTTCCTTGTACCAGCAGGGCAATGCGCCTTCCCCCATCAGCGGCTTCAGAAAGGCTGCTACCCCAAGAACCAAAGCAGGAACATGGGCCAGGGTCTTGAACATGTTGGGCACCACCCCCCGATCACGCAAAAGCTGATCATAGAGGGCCGCGATCTCCGCTGAGACCTGTTCACGCTCGATCATCGGAAGACGGGTTTCGAGTGCGGGGTAGGAGGTCATCGGTACCGTCCAAAGAACTATCCAAGACAGTGTAATCGCCGATGGCGGTGATTCCCAAAAGCGCACAACATCACAAATCGGGAAGTGCGGCTCAGGATCCCGCGCGAATCATGCTTTTCCCCATTGAGCCGCAGTCAGCCACGGCATAGGGTCGGACCAGTGTCTCGTAAGGTCCATTACGCCACGCAGGAGTCAACCCGGCCATGATGCAAGCGGAGGCGGGCGCGCCCGACCGGCTCACCGGCAATTTGACAGAGGTCGCACTCGGCTATCAGCGCATGCTGCTCGCCGACCCAAGCCAGCCGGAGGCGCTCGTCGGGATGAGCCTGGTGGCGCTTGCGAGCCGCCAGCATCGCGCTGCTGTGGCCATGGCTCGGGCCGCCGTGTCGTCCGCGCCGCAGATCGGCATCACCTGGGTCACGCTGGGCCAGGTCCTCAAAGCCGAGGGCCGTATGGGCGAGGCGGAGTTGGCCTATGAAAAGGCCATCCGCATGGACGGGATGGATGTGCTGGCCCGATTAGGGCTGGGCGAGTTGCGCATGGCAATCGGCCGTCCGGAAGATGCGCTTGAACACTACGATTTTGCCTTGCGCCGCCAGCCTGCCATGGCCGCCGCTCATATGGGCCTGGGCCACGCGCTGGCCTGCATGGGGCGCAATGAAGAGGCCCTCGCACGGTATGAACAGGCGTTGGCGCTGGCGCCGCGGACAGCGGAGTGCGAGTTTGCCGCAGCTTTCATACTGGCCAGGACAGGCCGGCCTGCGGAGGCGGAGACCCGCTACCGGCGTGCAATCATGCTGCGGCCGGATTTCGCGGCGGCCTGGATGAATCTTGGCTGCCTGCTGCGGGAGCAAGGCAAGTCGCTCCAGGCCGAAGCATCGCTGGCGCGGGCCGTCGAGCTGCGCCCGGCCACGGTCGAAGGATGGTTGAATCTGGCGTTGCTGATGCGCGAGCAGCATCGGAACGATGCGGCAGAGCAATATCTGCGCAAGGCTTTTTCTCTGGAGCCCGGAAATGTTCCTGTGTTGATGGCATGGTGTCAATCTCGCGCCGCGGAGCAGGACATGGCCGGGGCCTGGGAGTGGCTGCGCTGGGCGCAGGCGCGCGGCCCGTCCCACCCTGAGGTTGTCAACACGCACGGCATCCTGCTCCATCTGGAACGGCGGCTTGCCGAGGCAGTCGAACAATTCAAGCGCGCGGAGGAATTGGGCAGCCGTGCGGCAACGTCAAATCGGGGTAACAGCCTCATGGACATGGGCCGCATCGAGGAGGCTCTTGGGGCGCATGAAGAGGCAGTGGAGCGCGATCCGCAATGCGCCGGCGCCGCCTATAACCTTGCCCTGACGCGCCTGCGGCTAGGCGACTGGACGCGTGGATGGGAGGGTTACGAGGCGCGCTGGCGCTTCCGTGAGGTGCATCCAACCCCTCTGTCGTTTCACTGCCCGCGGTGGCGCGGGGAGCCGCTCGACGGGCATCGCATTCTGCTCCACGCCGAGCAGGGCCTGGGAGATGCAATTCAGTTCAGCCGCTACGCTGCACTCGTCGCTGCGCGCGGCGCTGAAGTGATCCTGCAGGTGCATGCGCCTCTGGAGCGGTTGATGCGCTCGCTGGCTGTTGCCAGGGCGGGCCAGGCGCAGATTGCCCGGCTGGGCGAAGAACCGCCGGAGTTCGACATCGAGTGTCCGCTGATGAGCCTGCCGGCTGTCTTTGGCGCCACGGTGGAGACCGTGCCCTGGCCCGGCGCTTACCTTGGCGCGGATGCCCAGGCTGCGGCGGAGAAGTGGGCACACACCACGGATGGCCGCGGTGGAAGACGCGTGGGCGTGGCCTGGGCAGGCAATCCCCGCTACAAGGCAGACCGTTACCGGTCGATGAAGTTGAGCACCCTTCTCCCGCTGCTGCGCCTGCCGGACGTCCAATGGATTTCATTGCAGAAAGGCGAGGCTGTGGAACAACTCGTCGGGCTGCCCCAGGATGTGCGGGTGTTGGATGGGGCCGGCAAGGATCGCGACCTGGCCGACGCAGCGGCCCTAGTCGCCACCCTGGACTTGGTCATCACCACAGATACCTCCATCGCCCACCTGGCCGGAGCGATGGGCAAGCCCGTCTGGATCATGCTTCCCTACCTGAGCGATTGGCGCTGGATGCAGGATGTCGAGACAACACCCTGGTACCCGACTGCGCGCCTGTTTCGGCAAAGTTCACCGGGGGACTGGGGCGGGGTTCTGGAGCGCGCAGCGGCGGAGTTGGAGAGGTTCTGGCTGGACCATCGGGGGGGTAGCACACGGGAGGTTACCGGGTCCGGATGCGATGCTGGGACGGCTCGATTCCAGGTTGACCTCCTTTTAGCGGCGGAAAGGCTGAAAACAAGCGAAGAAACTCTTTGACATTCATTACTCTATAAAATAGAGTACTCTCTTGAGTGGATTGGGCTTTTTTGCGGGCCCAATGTCCAAGGCAGTTGTTCGCTTCCGAGATGCAATAGGGGAGGAACGTCGAGGGGTGATTGCATGAGTGCATCCATGAATCCAGCAGCGGCTTCTCCGCATGCGCCGTTGCCGCTTGAAGTCGAGGCGATGGTGAAGCGGTTTGGCGCCGTCACTGCCGTAGACGGCATCTCGCTCGCCTTGCAAAGCGGGGAATGCGTGGGTTTGCTCGGGCCCAATGGCGCGGGCAAAAGCACGCTGATTCGCGCCATTGCGGGGCGCGTGATTCCGGACGCCGGGCGGGTTTCGGTGTTCGGAGCGGAGGCAGGTTCGCAGGCGGCCCGCGCGGCGTTGGGATGGGTGCCGCAGGACCTAGCACTCTATCCGCGGCTCAGCGTGAAGGAAAACCTGTGCTCCTTCGGGCGGTATCACGGCTTGAACGGCAAAAAGCTTGAGCTCGCCGTTGCGCGCTGCCTTGCCTGGGCGGCACTTGAAGATCGTGCCGGGGAGCTGACGCGGAATCTCTCCGGAGGGATGAAGCGCCGCCTGAACATGGCGGCCGGGCTGATCCACGAGCCGCGCCTGATGCTGCTGGACGAGCCGACCGTGGGCGTTGATCCGCAATCGCGCAATCGAATCTTTGACATGATTGAGGCCCTGCGCGCCGAGGGAATGACCATCATCTATACCACGCACTACATGGAAGAGGCAGAGCGGCTGTGCGACCGTATCGCCATTGTGGACCACGGACGCATTATTGCGCTGGGCACCAAAGAAGCGCTGGTCCACAACTCGTTTGCCTCGCGCAGCCAGGTGGTAGCGCGGCTTGAGGGGCGTGAGGGAAAGGTCGCCGCGTGGGTGGCGGAGCGCGGCGGGAAGATAACGGACTCCACTTCAGAATTCACCGTGGAACATCCCAGTGAAATTGCGGCATTGCTGGAAGGCGCAGCATCGTCGGGCCTGGAACTGGTCGATCTGTCGCTGCGCCGGCCCAACCTTGAATCTGTTTTCCTGCACCTTACCGGAAGGGAGTTACGCGATTGATCATCCCCATTGTTCGCACTGCATTGCTTGCCCTACGCCGCGACCGGGTTTCGCTGGTGCTTAGTTTCGTTGTGCCCATCGCCTTCTTCTCCATCTTTGCCGCAGTCTTCGGCAGCCAGCGCGATACGGTGCCGAAGATCAAGGTCATCGTCGTCGACCAGGACCAGAGCCGCGCCTCACGGCAACTGGTGAAGGCACTTCAGATCGACGGCTCGTTGATCGTCAGCACCAGGCCCGCGCCGACAAAGAACCGGCCTGCGCCACCTGAGTTCACGGCGGAGACGGCTGAGGCCGCGGTGAAGGCGGGCGATGTGTCGGTGGCGCTGATTGTTCCGCGCGGCTTTGGAGATCATCCCATCTCCTTCGGACCCGATGCGACCGGCACGGCGATTGAGCTGCTGAATGACGCCAGCGACACGATTGCCCCGCAGATGGTGAGCGGCTTGTTGCAGAAGGCGGCAATGACGGCAATGCCGGTGACGATGGCCGAGCAGGGGATGAAGTACTCAGAGAAATACCTGGGCACGTTCACGCCGGAACAGCGCAGGAACATGAACGCCAATCTGGACCAGTTGCGGCAGATTGAGCAGCGGCAGAACGCGGACGGTGGCACTGGTGCGGCCGGCGGACCTGGCGGCGGAATCATTGTGGTCAAGACGCGTGCCGTCGTGGGAGAGAACAAGAACAATCCCAGCTTGTCGTTCGAGGCCGCGGCCATCGGCGTGATGTTTCTGCTGTTCACGGCCAGCGGTTCGGCCGGAGCACTGCTGGACGAGGCGGAGAGCGGCGCGCTCGATCGCGTGCTCAGTTCACGCGTCAACATGAACGGGCTGCTGGCCGGCAAGCTGGTGTTCAACATCCTGCTTGCCTTCACGCAGTTGACGGTGATGTTTCTGTGGGCCTGGGCCGTCTTCAAGATTGACTTCTTCAGCCATATCCCCGGCTTTGTGGTCATGGGCCTCGTCACGTCGTTCGCGGTGGCCGCCTTCGGCATGCTGCTGGCCAGCATCTGCCGGACCCGCGCGCAACTGGGCGCGCTCTCGACGCTTCTGATTCTCGTCATGTCCGCAATCGGCGGCAGCATGTTTCCGCGCTTCCTGATGCCGGAAGCGATGCAGAAGGCCGGTCTGTGGACCATCAATGCCTGGGCCATTGACGGGTTCGAAAAGGTGTTCTGGCGCGATCTGCCGGTGACTGCGCTGTGGCAGCAGGTGTCCGTGCTGCTGGCCATCGGCATCGTGCTTTTTGCGGTAGCGCGCAGGGTGGCACGCCGCTGGGAGTACGCATAGGGAAAAGCCTTGCAGCCACCTCTGCAAAGAAATCGCTCTAAAGGAGTAGGAAAACCATGATGAGTGCCAACGATGAAGAGATGGACCTGAAGGACCGGCTGAACATGATTGAAAGCATGATCGCTGAAGGACGGCGCACGACGGAAAGCTGGGGATGGATCTTCGTCCTGTGGGGCATTGCCTACTACGTAGCCCTCGTGTGGGCTGCGCACGGTGGGAATGTGGTTGCGTGGCCGGTCACGATGATTGCGGCCGCAATCCTCTCCGGGGTGACCAAGGGCCGCAGAGTACGGAACCAGCCGGAGACTACGTTGCGCAGGGCCATTGGTTCCATATGGGTGGCGATGGGTGCGTCGCTGTTCATCCTTCTGGTCGCACTCGGATGGAGCGGCCACATCACGGACGTACGAGTCCCCATTGCGATTGTGACCGCCATGCTCGCCGTCGCTAATCTCGCTTCGAGCCTGACCCTCCGCTGGAAGGTCCAGTTTGGATGCGCGGTTGTTTGGCTGGCTGCTTCCGTTGCTGTCTGCTATGTTGCCGATAACCTGGTCATGCCCGTGTTTGTTGTCGCCATCTTCCTCGGCCAGATTGCCTTCGGCCTCTACGGCATGATGTGCGAAGCCAAAACGCGAAAACTTCGCGGGACGAGCCATGCCTGAGCTGCCAGAGTTAAACCCGGTGATTCACGGGAAGCTTCGGCTGGCGCTCCTGTCGCTGCTTGCCGGCGTGGAAGAGGCTGACTTCACCTGGCTTCGTTCCAGCACCGGCTCCACAGATGGAAACCTCGGCGCGCAGCTTCTCAAGCTCGAAGAAGCCGGCTACTTGACGGTTGAAAAGCGTTTCGTGCAGCGCAAGCCTCAGTCCATTTACCGCATGACCGAAGCAGGGCGCGTCGCGCTCACCGAGTATGTACAGGCGTTGCGGCAACTGCTGGGGTCGGCCCTTTAGGCAGCGCCGGCCGCCTGCGCATCTCCGCTCCCGAGCGTCTGCCGTACCCGCTGCATGATGCCGAGGTAATAGGCCAGGTTGTGGATCGTGTTCAGCGTCGCCGCAAGCGGCTCGCCGCACTGCATCAGATGGCGCAGATAGGCGCGCGTGTAGCGGCGGCAGACCATACAGTTGCACGCCGGATCGGGCGGGTTCTGGTCTTCAGCGTATTGCTTGTTCTTGATGGTCATGCGGCCTTCGCTGGTGAAGAGCAGGCCGTGGCGGGCAGCGCGGGTGGGCAGCACGCAGTCCATCATGTCCACGCCCAGGCGGGCATACTGCTCAATCTCATCGGGATAGCCGACGCCCATCACGTAGCGTGGTTTATCTTTGGGCAACAACGGCAGGACTTCGGCGATCATCTCCAGCGTCAGGTGGCGCGGCTCGCCTACGCTGAGGCCGCCGATGGCATAGCCGTCAAAGTCCATTTCGACGAGGCGCTCGGCGCTTTCGCGGCGCAAGTCAATATAGGTGCCGCCTTGCACAATCCCGAAGAGGCTTTGCGTGCGGCCCTGCAACACATCGTGCCAGACGACTTCGTTCTGGTGGGCGCGGAAGTGACTGAGCGAACGCTGCGCCCAGGCCATGGTCAGGCGCAGGCTTTCCTGCGCGCGCTCGCGGCTTGCGGGATACTCGGTGCACTCGTCAAAGGCCATCGCGATGTCGGCCCCGAGCGCAATCTGCACGTCCATCGAATGTTCTGGAGTAAAGAAGTGGCTGCTGCCATCCAGGTGCGAGCGAAAGCGTACGCCTTCGTCGGTCACCTTGCGCAACTGTGCAAGGCTGTAAACCTGAAAGCCCCCTGAGTCGGTGAGCATTGCACGGGGCCAGCTGATGAAGCGATGCAGCCCGCCCATACGCCGGATGGCCTCATGGCCGGGGCGCAGGTAGAGGTGATACGTATTGCCAAGGATGATCTGACCACCCAGGCTCTCAACCACATCCTGCGGCACGGCTTTGACGGAGCCGGCGGTCCCCACCGGCATGAAGACGGGCGTTTCGACGACCTGATGCGGCAGGACGAGTTGCGCGCGCCGCCCGCCCGCCCGGGATGTCTGAGATACCCGCAAGTCGAGACCCATTCCGTTGATTCTACCGGGTCTCTGGCCATCTTCGGTCTGCGATGCGGAGGACTGTCCGTACTTCCTCGGCGCGGTCCGTCATGAGCGCCCCAAGCAGCGTGGCGATCGTCCGTCCGCTGCGCGGCTCGATGCGCTGCGGCGCGATTTCGTGCAGCGGCACCAGAACGAAAGCCCGCTCGGCCAACCGGGGATGCGGCAGATCCAGATCCGCTTCGTGAAGGACGACGTCCCCTAACAGCAAAAGATCCAGGTCGAGCGTACGCGGCCCGTTGGGGACACCCTTGGCACGATCGCGGCCAAATTCCCTTTCGATTGCAAGCAGGCTGAGCAGCAACGCGCGCGGGGCACATCCTGTTTCGATGGCCACCACGGCGTTCACAAAGCGGGGTTGCTCTCTAATGCCCACGGGCGCGGTGGAATAGAGTGAAGAGCGAGCGACTATGCTGCCGAGCGACGCCAGTTGCTCTGCCGCTGCGGCCAGGGTCGCGGCCGGCGTCCCAGCGGGACTGTCAAGGTTCGCTCCCATTCCGATGTAGGCTATGTGCATCCGTCATAGAGTATCGCGGCGACCGCGGTGCGCCGAAAGGCCGCCAGATGGTACGGCCTGGCCCGCTAGCCGACGACGGAAGGGAGGCTCGGACGCGCTTGATTTCCGGACTTCTCCTGGACTTGGAGACAGTCGGGCTTAGGCGCGTTGCCGCATTCGATCCGGTCCCATGAAGGGCCGCATTTCGGGCTGCTGCTTCGTAAACCCGGCCCGGAGAGATAAAATACACATCAGTAACGTGCCAGAGCCGCCGCGCTGGAATAGGATCAAAGAGCAGATGCATGCGGTGCACTGGCAAAGTGTGCGCGTGGCAGCCCGCAGAAGTACTTTTTGGGTCCGATGCATTGGCCCTGCCTTGGCAACCCAGTCCGACCAGGACAGAAAAGGAACTAATTCTCTTGAGCGCAATGTGGAAACCCACTCAGACCGGCCCTGCAACACCGACTCCAGCGCCCGAGCCCGTGCGTCCAGCGGCCCCGGCTCCAACGTTTGAACCCGCACGTCCCGCCCCTCCGACCGGGGAGCAGGCCACCATTGGCAAAGGCCTCTTCATCAAAGGCGAAATTACCGGCTCTGAATCGCTGTTCATCGATGGCAAGGTTGAGGGCAGCGTCAATCTTCCCGGCAACCGCGTCACCGTGGGTCGCAACGGCCAGGTGAACGCAAGCATCAATGCCCGCGAGATTGTGGTTCTGGGCAAAGTGAAGGGCAATGTGGCGGCCACCGATCGCGTGGATATCCGCGCTGAAGGCGCGCTGACCGGCGATGTGGCGGCCGCGCGCATCAGCATCGAGGATGGCGCCTTCTTCAAGGGCGGCATCGACATCAAAAAGCCCGATGCCAAAGCGGCGAGCCCTGCTGCGCCGGTGGTAGAGGCTCCCGCCCCCAAAATGGCGTAGTCCAGCCTCCGCTTCGCAGCTCCATACCAGCGCAAAGCTCCCGCACGTGCGGGAGCTTTTGTGTCTTGCGCGGGAGACCACTGCCGTGCAGGGCCATGGCAGGACGAGCATGAGCCGCAGGAGGCAATGCATCTGCCGGGCGTTGCATCCGACGCGACCGGAAAAAGCGAAGATGAATCAAAAGCGGCCTCGGTAGAACCCGCAAACCAACTGCGGAATACTGCAAATTTTGCAGGGTGGAATGACGGTATTTTTTCCGTAGGAGCGACCGGGGCATAGCGGACAGACTGAACCGGGGTGAGCGCGGACGGATTGGAGATGGCTGAGTGCATGAGTATCTCCAGTGTGCGCCTTAAGAGGGAAATGATCTGCAAGTCAAGCGCAGGTTTTTGGCACATGGAATGAAGGGTTTGGGGGGCATTGTTGGATACGGGGGCTTGACGGCCGCAAATTGGCGCGCGGACGGCGGCGGTGGGACGATGCCGGTTACAAAACTGTCCTGTGGAATTGCAGGAGGCACCGGTTCTCGACTGGATGGAATGGGATCGGATGGGATTTGATGAGCCCGTCGGAGGTGCGGGATGAAGCTTCTACGGATCTGCGCGTTTCCTCTTCCGGAATTCCAGTGTGCTTGCGATTGTCCTGCGCTGGCCCTGCGTTAGCCGAGGCCAAGCCGGCTGCGGACCGTGCGCGGCAACGCGGATCCAGTCCCGGCAAGAATTCGGTCCGTGACCGCCAGCCAGACAGCTCCACCGGCCATCAACACCGCAAGGTCTGCGGCACGCCCATGCACGGGCTGGGATATTCCCGTCGCATGGATGAGTTTGCCTCCGAGCCAACTGAAGAGCAGCCAGACAACGACGCCGCTGGCCACGGATGCCGCGAGGCAGCGGCCCAGCTCGGCGTAGTCAAGACTCGCCAGAGAGACCATGTGCCGCTGGTGCAGCAGCGCGCCAATGGTGAGGGTCTGCATCGCAATCCCAATGTCTGAGGCCGCGGCTAGGCCCATTGCCCCATACCCGTGAAAGAGCGACGCATAGATGGGCAGCGACACGACGGTCACCAGGGTGCTCGCGACCATCGGCACAAAGGTATTGCCTGCCGCATAGAATGCGCGCGCGTAGATTGCCTGCGCTGACCACAGAAATGTGGAGATGGAGAAGATGGAAAAATAGATGGCACAGAGGTGCGCGTCGGAGGTTGAAAATCTGCCGCCGGTAAAGACAAGGTCGATCATCGTCTCACCCAGAGCGATCATGACGGAAGCCGACAGCAGGCCGAGGCAGGCCACGCGCGAGACAGAGTCCGCGACCTCATTGGCAAATTCGTAGTGACTTTCTCTGGACCACAGGCTTGCGAAGAAGGGCATGGAAGCCGCACCCGCCGCCTGGGCCAGCACCGCTGTGGGCGCAGTGAAAAGCTGCTTGGCATAGTTGAACAGCGAGACCGCCCCGCCGATGCGCGAGGCAAAGTGCGCAATGATCCAGCTATCTGCCGTGACCAGGGAGACGCCCGCCATCAGCGGCAACGACAAGCGGACCCACTCCCGCAGGCCCTCATCCTGCCAGTCAAGAATGGGCCGGTAACGCGTGCCGAGACGCCGCGCAAAAAACCAGCTCAGAAAGAATGGGCCAAAGAATGCGCCTGCCACCGTCCCCAGGGCGAGCGAAGAGACGCCAAGCTGCCTGACCAGCAGAACGCCCCCAACAATCGTACCGAGGTTATAAATGAGCGGCGTGACGGCCTGTACGTTGAACTGCTTGCGCACCAGAAGCACGGCGCCAAAGACTCCACCGGCAAAAAAGCAGAGCTGCGCAGGCAGCAGAATGCGCGTCAGGCGTACGCACAGGGCTGCCTTTTGCGCATCGTAACCGGGAAACATCTTTTGCACGTAGAACGGAGCAAGAATCTCAGCCAACACAATGGCCCCGCCCAGCACCAGGTACATAGTGCTGAGAATGACAGAGAGAGATCGCTCACCCTCCGCCTCCCGCCCCGTTTCGCGATAGCGCGTGAGGATAGTGACGAAGGTGATGGATGCCGCGCCTCCGACGAGAAAGTAGGAGATCATGTCGGGCAGCACAAAGGCTGCGTTCAGAGCATCGGCCTGCATGCCGCTGCCAAAGAGCCACATGATGTACTTGACTCGAACCAGACCAATGATCTTGGACAGAAATGTGGAAGCCATCAGCACCACCGTCGCGCTGAACGCCGAATGCGCATGCGAGGGACGCAGCATCCCAAGTGCGCGCTTCCAGCGTGCCTCGGGGCTTCTGTTCGTCCCTGTCCTGGAGGTTTCTTCCACTGCTGTCGATTTTACCGGGCTGGCTCTCTTGCGGCGCCTCAACAACCGCAATTCCCTTCCCTGCCCCGCGCTCTCGACGCTGTATTCTTGGGTGCAAGCTGATCGGGGTGACGCGATGCGGACGGCCGGCTGTGCGGCACGACTCAAGAGGCTGCGGCTCACGGAACGGCTGAAGGCGCGCCCTTTCAAAGCATCGCGTTTTTCGGCAGACTGTAAAGTCGTTCCCTTTCAAGCCTGGACTTTTACCACAGGCGATTCACGGGGAGAATGCATGGATTACGCGGAGGTTGCATGAAAACAGCGCGTGTTTTTGCGTTGACCATTCTTGCCCTGAGCAGCATGACCGCCCAGACCATTCATGGACGCGACGGCATCACGCTTCCGCCTCCTCCACCGGCGGCGGTCAATCCGGTTTACGACAGCTACTTCGGCATCCGGATTGCGGACAGCTACCGCTGGCTGGAAGATGCAAAGAGCCCTGAAACCCGCACCTTTATCGACGCAGAAAATGAGTACACCGGCCGCTATTTCAAGCAGGCGCGGATTCTCCCTCATGTGGTGGACGACCTGGATGCTCTGGAGCATATTGCCGCATGGTCCATTCCTGTCCAGCGCATGGACCGTTATTACTTCCTCAAGCGCGAGGCGGGAGAAGATCAGGCGTCGATCTACGTCCGGCGGGGCTGGACGAGCAAGGACGAGCGCCTCCTGGACCCTGCGGCGATCAGCCGCGACCCGAACACTTCGCTCACCCTCATTGATGTCTCCCGCGACGGAAATCTGATCGCATACGGCATGAGGCAGGGCGGCGCGGATGAGACCGTCGTCCACATCTTCAATCTCAAAACCGGCAAAACGCTGGAAGACACTCTGCCGCAAGGACTGTACCATTCCGTCGAATTCACGACGGACGGCTCGGGCCTCTATTACACGCGCACTAACATGCAGGGTTCGCTGCTCTACCTGCACGTGCTGGGTACGCGGGTTA
The DNA here is from genome assembly GCA_021805025.1 of Acidobacteriota bacterium. Lineage (GTDB taxonomy): Bacteria > Acidobacteriota > Terriglobia > Terriglobales > Acidobacteriaceae > Telmatobacter. Next base: position 14,174 of record JAJZGF010000013.1, on the reverse strand, counting down.
CACGGGACGCCCTCATCTTCGGCCGCGAATTTCGAGGCGAACCGCTCGGCCCGATCGATCTGTTTGGATCGGAGATCACCGATGACGGACGGTATCTGGTCGTCACTATTCATCGCGGCGTTCCGGCGCGGAGAGTTGACATTGTCTTTCGCGATCTCACCAGGCCAAACGCCCCTTTCGAGGTCCTGGTCTGGTCACTGGATGCGCGCTTTTCTGCCACATGGGCCAAGGGCGCCTGGTATATGCAAAGCGACTACAAGGCGCCCAACGGCCGCATTCTGCGCGCCGATCCCGGCGTGGCGCCGGAGGCGTGGACCACGATTGTGCCGGAAGCACCCGATGCCATCCAGGACTCCTCGATCGTGGGCGGCAAGCTTTATGTGACGCGCCTCAAGGATGTAAAGACGGAGACCGCGGTTTACACGCTGGACGGCAAGTTGACGGGCGCGATTCCTTACGACGGGATCGGCACGGGCTCGACCGTCTATGGCCGCGCTGTGGACCGCTATGGCTTCTTCAGCTTTCAATCTTTCATTCAGCCGCCGACGCTGTTCCGCATCGACACCCTTACGGGAAAACGAGAGATCTTTGGCCAGCCGCAGGTCCCGCTCGACTCCGGCCAGTACGAGCTCAGGCAGGTGTTTTATGCCTCCAGGGACGGCACGCGGATTCCCATGTTCATCGCGGGCAGAAAGGGGCTGAAGCAGGATGGCACGGCTCGCCTGTTGATGACCGGCTATGGCGGCTTCGACTTCAGTTTTACGCCCGTCTGGAGTCCAGCGTGGGCCTGGTGGATGGAGCAGGGAGGCTGGTTTGCCCTGCCCAACCTGCGTGGGGGCGGCGAATACGGCGAGCACTGGCACGAGCAGGCGATGTTTGAGAAGAAGCAGAATGTCTTTGATGACTGGTTTGCGGCGGCCCGGTACCTGATCGCCCAGAAGTACACCTCGCCGGATCGCCTGGCCATCACCGGCGCATCGAACGGAGGCCTGCTGATGGGGGCCGCGATCACGCAGCATCCTGAGCTGTTTTCGGCTGTCGTTTGCGGCTATCCGCTGCTGGACATGCTGCGCTACCAGCGCTTTCTCCAGGGCTCGCACTGGACCACCGAGTATGGCTCCTCAGACAACGAGACGCAGTTCCGCGATCTGCTCAAGTACTCGCCCTACCAGAACGTGAAAGCGGGCACCGCCTACCCGGCAATTCTTTTCTTCACCGGCGACAGCGATACGCGGGTCGACCCGCTGCATGCCCGCAAGATGGCGGCACTGGTGCAGGCAGCTTCCTCCAGCGGCAGGCCCGTTCTGCTCCACTACAGCACCAGCGGTGGCCACTCCGCGGGCGTGAGCGTGGCGCAACGGGTGCAGGACGACGCCGACCAGCTCACATTCCTATGGACCGAAACGGGACCTGCGCCAGCCGCACACTAGTTGCCCCTGCGCGTGGTCGATTCCGCAACAACCCCCTCAACCTCTCAAGTCTCATACGCATTTGTCCGATAAGGTGAGGGCGAGGCCTTGGCGGCCTTGCCCTGGGCGCCGCTCGCCCTGTCCAGGCGCAGTGCAGAAGTTCGCGAAGTCGCCGGGATCAGAGACGCCATGCCACACTTGGATGCCAACCTTTCGCAATCGGAATCGGAACAGGAGGCGAGCCGGCTTGCCGCGCTCATCTCCGCGGGCATTCTCGACACAGCTCCCGAACCGGCCTACGACACCATCACCCGCATGGCCGCCGAGTTTTTCCATGCCGATCTGGCGCTGCTCGGCTTCTTTGACGGACCACGCGTTTGGATCAAATCGTCCTGGGGTGAGACCATCCAGGAACTGCCCAGAAAACCTTCCTTTCTCGAACTGATTCTCGAAAGCGACGGGCCCGTCATCATTCCGGATATCGCCCTCCACCCACGTTTGCAGCTTCGCCGCACAATCGTTCCACGGTTTGAAGCGGCAGGCTTCGCCGGGGTGCCGATCCGCGCCAATGACGGGCACGTTCTGGGTGTACTCAGCATTCTGAACCGCCACCCTCTTCCGGCAATCCCCGGCGATGAGATTGCGATGCTCGAGGGTTTAGCTGATCTGGCCGCAAATCACCTGGAGTTGAAGCGGCTGCGGCGGACCATCAGTCGGCCGGAAGCCCGCAAACCCCGCGGCACGCCGGTCAGTTCCGGTGCCGCAGCCTGGCCGCGCAGCGCAGACCTCCGCGGCGCTTTGGAGCGAAAGGAGTTTGTGCTGCATTACCAGCCCGAAATCGACCTTGCCACGCGACGCATCGTCGGCGTGGAGGCTCTCATTCGCTGGCAGCACCCGGAGCGCGGCCTGATCCCTCCCATGGAGTTCATCCCGAAGGCCGAGGCCTGCGGACTCATCCTGCCGATCGGAGAATGGGGGCTGGCTGAAGCCTGCCAGCAAATCGAGATATGGAATCGCGAAGACCCCCGCAATGTTTCCCTGCGGGTCTGTGTGAACCTGTCCGCCAGCCAATTCTCGCGCAAGGGACTGGCTAGCCATGTCGCGTCGCTCATTGCAAGCTCCGGCGTAGGAAGCCGACAGCTTGGCTTGGAAATGACAGAATCCAGCCTGATTCCCAACATGCACACGGCACAGGATGTTCTCAGCGCACTTCATCAGCTGGGCGTCTGCCTGCTCATGGACGACTTCGGTACGGGATACAGCTCGCTCAACCAGCTCCACTCATTCCCATTCGACATGTTGAAAATTGACCGCTCCTTCGTCGGACGGATGACCGACGGCGACCAGCCGCGCCAGATTGTACGCACCATCATCGAACTGGCCCGCGCGCTGCGCATGGACGTGGTGGCCGAAGGTATCGAGACGCGCGAGCAGTACAGGATGCTGCGCCAGATGGGTTGCCAATTCGGCCAGGGATACCTGTTCGCTCAGGCCATGCCCGCCAAAGAAATCTCGCGCCTGCTCCGCTTCCCCGGCCGCGTGCTGCCGGACTTCGACGAGGCAGTGGCCCTTGCGGCCATCTAGCTCCGCAGCTTCCCTCGATTCCTCTTTAGGGAATCTACCCTTCTGCATTTCACTGCGGGAAGTCTGCCTGATGACCAAGGTTGAAACTCTCTCAAGCATCCTGCGCAGTCGCTTATGCTCAGTGCCATGCAGACCACAGCGGACAACTCCGAATCACACGCAGCGGCCAGCTTCTCCGCATTGCTGGCTGCACTTTCGTCGCCTGCGCCCAAGCCCGCAACTGCCTGGCGCGATGACGGACTGGCGGACGACATCGCCACACTCAGCTATGAGCAGGCGCTTCGCACCCACGCACGCCATCGCAGCAACTCCGCGCCGACGGACCGAAGCCGCGGGGCCTATCAGAACGCAGCCCAGGCTGACGGAAGTACGGCAGTCCAGCCTCCTTCCACGCGTGAACCAGCATCCAGCCGCACGTCTGTGCGATCCGCCGGGCTCGTAGGGGATCGGAAGTCCGCCAGCGTCACCATTCGCCTGGGCGCCGCAGAGAGCGACCGGATGCATGCCCGCGCCGCCGAGGCGGGCCTCACGGTCTCTGCCTATCTGCGTTCCTGCATCTTTGAGGTGGAAGAACTGCGCGCCCAGGTCAAGGAAACCCTGGCGCAAATGCGCACTGCTCCGCTGCCTGGAGAACTAGAAGCCGCTGCTCCGGTTCAGGCCCCTTCCGCTTGCTGGCGAAATCGCATCTTTCCGCGCTGGGCGCTGCACCGCGCAGCCCATGCCTAGAACGTGTTCACACAACGGGGGCAGTGGCGCCGACTCAGTCAGCGTGAGCCGGTCCTATTCAACCTGCAGCACAAGACACTTCAAGTACTCCGTCTCAGGCAGATTCAGCACCACCGGGTGGTCCAGCGCTGCGCCGCGGCGCTCCAGCAGGCGCACCCGTCGGTGCGCGTCCAGTGAAGCAGCAGCAACCGCACCCTGCAAGTCCTCCCACCCCACGTGGTGGCTGCATGAGCAGGTCACCAGCAATCCGCCCGGCTCGACCATGCGCAGTGCGCGCAGGTTCAGCTCCTTGTAGCCGCGCAGTGCGCCTTCCACCGCGCGCCGGGTTTTGGCAAAGGCCGGCGGGTCCAGCACAATCGTGTCGAAGCGCTCCCCGGCATCCGACCATCCGCGCAGAACCTCAAAAGCATCGCCCGCCACCCAATCGACCTCAGCCTTCAAACCGGCCTGATTTGCCGCTAGGTTGCGCTCGGCCACTTCGAGCGATCCGCGCGAAGCGTCCACTCCAGTCACCCGGCGGCAGACCTCCGCAAGGTGCAGGGCAAACCCACCCTGATAGCAGCAGACGTCCAAGGCCCGGCCCACCGCGCCCAACCGCATGGCCCAGTCGCGTGTGGCGGCATAGTTCGCGCGCTGGTCAAGGAAGGCGCCGGTCTTCTGGCCTGCGTTGGCATCGTAATGAAAGGTGAGCCCATTTAGGCGAAATGCGGTGCCGGTTGCGGGCGAGTCCGCATGAGCTGCCCACAGAGGCGCAAGATGCGACGCGGCGAGCCCTTCCAGCTCGCGCATGCGCGGGTCCGGTCGCTCCAGAATCGAAGCGGGCTCCAGCTCCTCACGCAGCACGCGCGTGCAGGCGTTGCGCACTGCGGCGGAGTCGAGCCCTCTGGCCAGCAGTTGCAGGATAATCAACGCGCCGTATTTGTCGACGACGAGTCCCGGCAGTTCGTCCGCCTCGCTGAAGCAGAGACGGCATGCGTTGTTGGCCTCGTCCAGCATCGGCTTGCGGCGCTTGATCGCGGCGCGCAGCCGGGTCTCAAGCAGAGCCAGCCAGCCTGCGTCGTCGACCGCCTCGCGCGCCACCAGGCGCAGCGCAATCATGGACGTTGGACTGTAAAGCGCGGTCCCCAGCAGGATGCCGCGCCCGTCCGCCACGGGCAACAGTGCGGGAAGCGTGTCGCCCGGAGTGTCCAACTGCTCAATGTCGGTCGAATACACCCAAAGGTGCCCTGCGCGCAGGCGATCTGCGGCGCGCCGGTTGACCCGCACGCCCATTTGCAAGTTCGCTGCATTCCCGGCCCGCGGCAACTCAGGTGGAGCGTCTTTGCCGCCTGGTGTCCGCTTCGCTGAAGGCGTCTTCCGGCTTTGGTGCACAGGCGCCGCAGCCCTTGGGGCTTTTGACGCCTTCGACTTTGTTGCAGGTTTGGATTGGGACGGCTTGGTCATCTGCTTCCTCCAGGTACTTTGGCCCCAAGGTTAGCAGCGGACCGCTGGCTCAACCTTACTTCACCTGGAGGCTCTTGATATAGCGGCTCAGATTGCTGATCCTGAGCTGCTTGTCCATTGCGTTCATCTGGTTCATCTTACCAAAAATCGGACCCCAGACCGGCATTTCGGCTGACCCGTGCGCCGGAAGATTGGAGCCAAACTCCATCACACTGACGATGTGCGTGTCAGGGAACTTCCCATTGTTGTTCCTGCTCAGCAAGGTAAGGTCAGTGGGCGATGCCTTGAGGGCGCCGGCGACCGGGCCGTTGCCCTTTCCGTCGATGCCATGGCACGGAGCACAGTAATTTTTGTACATCTGTTTGCCCTCGACCGGGGAAATCTTCTTCACAGGAATCACAACTTTGGAATTGGTCTGTGCGGCGCAGGTCATTCCACCGGCAATCGCCGCAGCAACAGCCAGGATTGAAAGATATTTCAGCATAAACAGCTCCGTTCTCGACCTCCACTCCGCAAGGGACTCTACTCCCATGACAAGATGGAGTCGCTGTGACTGCGGACACATCCAGATAGGTCACGCGCCACCGACAAGGCTCCTGACCGCGGCCTAAGATAGCCATGTATAGCAGCATCCGCGAGGGCCGACAGGGGCATTGCAGCTCATTCCGATGGGTGGAGGTGCAGACCGGAGAGGCGGACGTTGATGCGCCCGCAGCGGGTCAGGCCTATAATGAAGCATGGCGACCGTCCGGCAGGCCATTCCCAAAGCTTCATCGACCGCAGTTCCCGCTCCTGTGGACCGCGGTACGCTCGCCGCGCCCCAACCGGACGAGCCGGGCATCGAAGGCCGGTTTGAAGCGCTGCTGCGGCAGGTCAAGGCGAACCGTCCGACAGAGGACGTCAGCCTGATTCGCAGGGCATGGAACTTTTGTGTGCAGCACCACCAGGGCCAGATGCGCGCTTCCGGCGAGCCCTACATCATCCACCCTCTCGAAGTGGCCGAAGTGCTTGCCGAACTGAAGATGGACGCAACGGCCATCGCAGCCGGCCTGCTGCACGATGCAGTCGAGGATACCCCCGCCACCAGGGAAGAGATTCAAGCCGCCTTTGGCGACCAGGTTGCGCACATCGTCGAAGGCGTCACCAAGATCGACAAGATCCAGTTTGCCAACCGCGAAGACCGCCAGGCGGAAAACGTCCGCAAGATGCTGCTGGCCATGGTCAGCGATGTGCGTGTGGTGCTGATCAAGCTGGCCGACCGGCTGCACAACATGCGTACCCTGGAGCACCTGAAGCCCGATCGCCAGGAAGCTATTGCCCGCGAGACGCTGGATATTTATGCCCCGCTGGCGCACCGGCTCGGCATGGGCAAGGTCCGCGGCGAGCTTGAAGATCTCGCCTTCCGCTACACTGACCCCGTCAGCTACGAGCAGGTGGCCGCGGCCGTGGAAGCGCGCCGCATCGAGGGCGAGCAATTCCTGCATGGCGTGGAAGACACGCTGGTGGAGCAATTACGCGAAAACAATGTTGAGGCGCGCGTCGAGTGGCGCATCAAGCGGCTCTACTCCATCTTCCAGAAGCTGCAGCGCACCAAGTCCAGCTTCGACCAGGTCTACGATCTGCTGGCCGTCCGCGTCATTACCCAGGACGTTGCCTCCTGCTATGCGGTCTTTGGTCTGATCCACACGCTGTGGCGGCCTGTGCCGGGCCGCATCAAGGACTTTATCGCAATTCCCCGCGCCAATCGTTATCAGTCTCTTCATACAACGGTCCTTGGTGAAGGCGGCCATCAGTTTGAGGTGCAGATCCGCACCGAAGAGATGCACCGCATCGCCGAAGAAGGCATCGCCGCGCATTGGAAATACAAGGCCGGGGAAAGCACCATCACCGCGCGCGATGAGGAGCGGCTCAACTGGATTCGCCAGCTCGTTGAGTGGCAAAAGGAGATGACCGACCCCAATGAATTCCTCAGCAGCCTGAAGATGGACCTCTATCCCGACGAGGTCTACACGTTCACGCCCAAGGGGAAGGTGGTCGTTGTCCCAGCCGACGGCACGCCTGTCGATTTTGCGTATACCGTTCACACAGAAGTCGGTCATACCTGCGTCGGAGCCAAGATCAACGGTCGCATGGTCCCACTGCGGTCGAAGCTTCGCAATGGCGACATTGTCGAAATTGTCACGCAGAAAGACCACAAGCCCAGTCGGGATTGGCTCACTTTCGTCAAGAGTCCTCGCGCCCGCAACAAGATCAAGCACTGGCTCAATGAAGATCAGCGCCGCCGCGCCGTGGAGATTGGCCGCAAGCTCCTGGAGCGCGAAGCGCGCAAATTCAAAGTGCCCATGACGCAGATTGACGATCGGGACCTGGGGCGCATCGCCAATGAATACGGGGTGGCCACGGCTGCTGATCTGCTGGCGGCTCTGGGGCTGGGCAAACACTCCGCGCACCAAGTTCTGAACAAACTGTCCCCCGGCTGCACCGAGATCCCTGGTACCGACACCGGCGCTGAACCAAGACCGGGCGGCAGCGAAGCACCCATGTCCGACGCGGTGCGCAAACTGCACCTCACCGGTTCGGATTCCCTGCAGGTCGAGGGACAGAACGATTTACTCGTCTATCGCGCGCGCTGCTGCAACCCCATCCGCGGCGAAGAGATCGTCGGCTATGTCACGCGTGGCAAAGGCGTGGCCGTCCACGCGCGCAGCTGCCCCAACGTGCAGAACCTGCTCTACGAGAGCGACCGCCGCATCAATGTGGAATGGTCTCGCGTAGGCGATCAGACGCCGGGCCGCACACAGCGCTATCCGGTCAAGATCACGGTCTTCTGCGACGATCGCAGCGGCATGTTGAAAGAGCTGACCGCCGTCATCTCCGACGACGATACGAACATTCGCGGCGTGGACATTCGCCGCGACGAGAGCGGCGAAGCCATCATCGAGTTCATTGTGGAAGCGGAAGACCTGCACCACCTGAACCGCATGGTCCTGGGCCTGCGCCGGGTCAGCGGTGTTCGCACCGTGCAGCGCACGCAAAAGCTATAAGAGCGCGCAATGAATGAAAACAGAAGGCAAATCGCATCGATCCTGCGCGGCGTACGTGTACTCGATGGCGGAATCGCCACCGAGCTGGAGTACCTGGGGGCCAGCATAGACGGGCCGCTTTGGTCCGCGCATGTGCTGGAAGAAGCGCCGGAGAAGATTGTCGCGGTCCATCGCGCGTATATCGAAGCGGGGGCGGATTGCATTGAGACCACAAGTTACCAGGTCTCGCGCATGGGCTACGCGGAGTTTGGCCTCAAGCCGGAGCAGGCCGATGCAGCATTGCTGCGCGCCGTCGAACTGGTGCGTGAGGCCGCGGCGGAGTATCCGCAACGTCGCATCGTGATTGCCGCATCGCTGGGCCCCTATGGCGCGGTCTTGCACAATGGCGCGGAGTATCACGGCAATTACAACTGCACCCATGCCGAGCTGGTCGAGTTCCATCGCCAGAGGATTGAAGTGCTGGCGGGTGCAAGCGGTCGGCAGGCGCCGGACCTTCTACTGTTTGAGACGCTGCCTTCGCTGGCGGAAGCGCAGACCATCGGCGAGGCGCTGGCAGGCTATCCACACCTTGCCGCCTGGTTCAACTTCACCTGCCGCGATGCGCAGCACGTAGCCCATGGTGAGTTGCTTCGCGCGTGCGCTGCCTATGCCGCAGACCTGCCGCAGACGGTTGCGGTCGGAGTGAACTGCGTTGCGCCGTCTCTGATTCCGATGCTGATTCAGGAGTTGCAAGCGGCCTCTGCAAAGCCCATATCCGTCTATCCCAACTCCGGCGAGGGCTGGGATGCCCAGACACGATGCTGGATCGGCACAAACGATCCAACGGGCTTTGGCGAGATGGCCGAAGCCTGGTATGCCGCAGGCGCGCAGATTGTAGGCGGCTGTTGCCGCACGCGCCCTGCCCATATCCGCCAGGTGGCTGAAGCTGCGGGCCGCGCGTGAATTCGCGTCGAGCCCGCCCGGATTGCAGCCCTAGCCGTTGAGCTGGTCCTGGAGCTTGTTGAGCGTGCGGTGCAGGTCCTTATCTGTGCGGCGATGCTCATCGATCTTGCTGATCGAGTGCATCACGGTGGTGTGGTGCTTGTTGCCGAACTGGCGGCCGATCTCCGGCAGGCTGGCTTCAGTCAACTGCTTGGCCAGGTACATGGCGATCTGGCGCGGCACCACAACGTTCCGCGAGTTGTTCTTCTGCTTCAGGTCACTGACTTTCATGCCGAACTGCTCAGCCACGGCGCGCTGAATCGCTTCAATCGTCACCTTGCGCACCTGCATGTCAATGAACTGCTTCAGGCACTGCTGGGTTGACGCCAGCGTAATCTCCATACGGTTGAGCCCGCACCAGGCAATCAGCCGCACCAGCGCGCCCTCTAGCTCACGCACGTTGGTCCGCACATTCGAAGCGATAAACAGCGCCACATCCGTGGGTAGCGTGACCTGCTCGCTCTCTGCCTTCTTCTGCAGAATGGCGACTTTGGTTTCAAGATCCGGCGGCTGGATGTCGGCAATGAGCCCCCACTCGAAGCGCGAGCGCAGACGGTCTTCAATCTCAGCCAGTTCTTTGGGCGGCCGGTCCGACGCGATGACAATCTGCCTCATGCTCTCGTGCAGCGCGTTGAAGGTATGGAAGAACTCCTCCTGTGTGCGCTCCTTCTGGGCGATGAACTGGATGTCGTCGATCAGCAGCACGTCGACGGAGCGGAAGCGATCGCGAAAGCTGGTCATGCGGTCGTTGCGCAACGAGGTGATCATCTCGTTGGTAAACTTTTCTGCCGATACATAGCAGATGCTCGACACGGGCTGACGCCGCTTCACCTCATGGCCGATCGCATGCATCAGATGCGTCTTGCCCATGCCCACACCGCCGTACAGAAAAAGCGGGTTGTAGGCGCGCGAAGGCCGTTCCGCCACGGCAAGGGCGGCTGCGCGGGCAAACTGGTTGCCGTTGCCGATCACGAAGGCATCGAACGTGTACCGCGGATTGAGCTGGGCTGCGGTGGACCAGTCAAACTGCCCCTGCCGGGGAGGGCGCTGGCTTCCGACCGGCTCGGGCGCGGATGGCGCATGAGCAGGCACGGGGCCAAACCCGCCATCCTTGCGCTGCGGGGGAACTGAAGGATCGCTCTCGACGGTCACAAAGCACACGTCGTCAAACTCAAGCGAGTGCAGATCAATTGCTTCCTGAATCAAATCTGCGTACTTGTCGCCAATGTGCTGAAACTCAGGCGAGGGCACGCGCACATAGAGCGTGCGGCCCAATGCGTGGCTGAATCGGGTGGGTTTGAGCCAGGTATCAAATGACTGGCGAATGACCTTCTTCTCGAGTGCTGCGAGAATCTGGAGCCAGGGATTGGGAGCCGAAGCCGCCGAAATTGCAAATGCCATCTAACAAATCCTTGCCTGCGTCGCCTCTTTGTTGCCGAAGACAGTTTAATCCACCGTTTTAGGCGACAAATCTCTTGTCCGGCTAAGCATCGCGCTCGCCGTTCAAAGTAAAACTCTGACCTGTCTGGTCGCCGTGATTTTGCCCCTGATACAACGGCCGGGGCACAGGTGAAAACTCGCTCCGTGGGACGCTCGGAAACTTTCCTGAACGGTCCCGATAGTAGCACATTTAGGGAACGTTGCAATCCCCCATTCACACAACTTTGGTGAATCCTCCGGCGTGTGCACCAAGCATGGTGAAACTTGCCACAACACGTGCGTCACGCATCCACCCAGGTCCAAATCGGGCACGCGCATCGAGGCCTTGGCCATCTTGCGATACATCGCGGATTCGACGCTAAAACGTAGCACAGGACAGACCGGGGCTGGATTCCCGGCGCAACCTGCGGTACACTTAAGACTTGCTGCCAAGGCGCAGAATTTTTAGAGCGAACAGGAGCGCATTTTCATGCCCAAGCGCACATTTCAACCGAACCGCCGCAGCCGCGTAAAGACTCACGGCTTCAGGGCGCGTATGAAGACCAAGAGCGGCGCCGCCGTGCTCAGCCGTCGCCGCGCGATCGGCCGCAAGCGCGTCGCAGTCAGCGCCGGATTCCGCGACTAACCTCATTCCGATTCAAGATTTGTGCCGGAGCCCTGGCAAATCCCTCATGCTCCGGCGCAATATCCCTCCCGGCATTTTGATGGACGCCCCGCAACACGCTCAACAGCGACAGACCGCATCGGCTCCCTCCGCAGACCGTCCGTCTCTGACGGGACTCCGTCTTCGCAAACATGCCGACTATCAACGCGCGTATGCTGCCAGCCGCAAGCGGCAGTCCGCTTCGATGAGCTGGTTCCTAGCCCCCCAGAGTGAACGGGACGCGACGCCACGCGTGGGACTCACCGCCGGCAAAGTACTGGGTAAAGCGCACGAACGCAATCGCATCAAGCGCCGCATGCGCGAGGCGCTGCGCCGTCATCTCGACCTGCTGCCGCAGGGATGCGATCTGATTCTGCACCCGCGGCGTTCTGTGCTGACCTTGGATTTCCCGAAACTTGAAGCAGAGATAGTTCATATCCTCTCTCAAGCGAAAGCTGATGCCGCCCGTCCGCGCTCCGCGGCTCAGACGCAGACTCATCTATGACGCGCCTTCTGCTGGCACTGCTGTCTTTTTACAAGCGATGGCTCTCGCCCCTGATCCATTCACTCAACCCTGGGGGCTGCCGCTACCTGCCCACCTGTTCTGAATACGCTGCTGTCGCCATCACCACCCATGGCCCGCTGCGCGGCCTGGGGCTGGCGGCCTGGCGGCTACTGCGCTGCAACCCGTTCGCCCGCGGAGGACTTGATCCCGTTCCCCCGGCACACTCCACCCCCCATCTGCACCACAAACCGTTACCATAGAAGCAGCGGCACACCAGGCCCGAGTCTTCAGCCAACGACAGGAAGTTTCCTTTGCCCGAAATTCGCAATCCCAATCTTGACCCCCAGGGTTCCGGCGGTGGCGGCAACAGCGGCGGTGATTTCCGCAGCCTCACCACATTTACGTTTCTGGCGCTCATTGCCGTGCTGGCCTTTCAGTACTTCAAGCCCAGGCAGAGCGGCCCCGAGCCCGCCACGCAAACACAGCAGCAGACCACGTTGTCGAGCATGCAACAGCCCCCGGCCTCCGGTGCTGCTGCCTCCAGCGGAGCGCCGCAGACATCGGCCGCACCCGCCATCACTGCCTCCACCGAGACGGAGACTACGGTGGAGAATGAGCTCTACCGTATCGTCTTCACCAATCGCGGCGCGCAGGTCAAGCACTGGTTCCTCAAGAAATACACAGACACGACCGGCAAGCCGCTCGACCTGGTGCAGACGCAGCTCGCCGAGCGCTTCGGACAGCCCCTCTCGTTCTACACCTACGAACCGGCGCTCACGGCCGAGTTGAACCAGGCGCTCTACCAATCCTCGGCTACAGGCGAGCTGCCGGCTCCCGGCACGCTCAACTTCCACTACGCGCAGAACGGCCTTGACGTGGTCAAGACCTTCCGCTTCGACGCCAGCTATGTGGTCTCGGTCGATACCGACGTCAAGCGCAACGGCCTGCCTGTGCGCGCGCTGGTCTGCTGGCCCGCCGGCCTGGGCGACATGGAAGAGTTTCTCCCTGTCTCCACCACGCGCAGCCCCATACGCACCATCTCGCAGTTCGACTGGTCCATCGACGGCAAGCACGAAACGATGAAGTCGGCCAAGGTGAGCGGGAACGCCACCCTGGACCAGCCCTATGAATATGCCGCCATCTCCGATCTCTATTTCGCCGCCGCCTTTTTGCCCCAGTCGCCTGCGCAGGCCACGCTGGTCACGCTGCACAATACGGTCGATGTGCCCAGCGACCTGACGAACCCCACAAGCCAGAAGAAGCCCGACGATGTGCTCGGCATGGCCATGGGCGACCTCACCGGCTCGACACGGCTCCGCGTTTACGCCGGACCCAAGCAGTTGGATGTGCTCAAAACTATCCATTCCGCCGGACCGAACGGCAAGTTTACGGGCCCCTCCCTTGAACCGCTCATTCAGTTCGGCGATTGGCTCGGGCTCATCGCTAAACCTCTTTACCTGGCGCTGCGCTGGCTGCGCAACCTGCTTGGCCCCGGCGCCTACAACTGGGGCTGGGCAATCATCATTTTCACCATCATCTTCAGCCTGCTGATGCTGCCCACGCGCTTCATGGCCATGAGGTCCTCCCTGAAGATGATGCGCATTCAGCCGAAGGTTGACGCCATCAAGCGGCGCTATGCCGGCATGAAGGTGAACGATCCCAAGCGGGCAGAGATGAACACGGAGATGATGGCCCTCTACAAGACCGAAGGCGTCAACATGTACGGCGGATGCCTGCCGATGCTGCCGCAGATTCCTTTGTTCTTCGCCTACTTCCGCGTGCTGCAGAATGCGGTCGAGCTGCGCCAGGCCCACTGGTTCTGGCTCACGGATCTCTCCGCGCCGGACCCCTTGCACATCCTCCCGATACTCATCATCATCAGCATGTTCCTGGTGACCTACATGACGCCGTCGCCGGGCATGGACGCCTCACAGAGGCGCATGATGGCCATCGTCAGCCCGGTATTCATGGGCTTTCTACTCTGGCACTACGCTTCAGGACTGGCCCTCTACTGGGGCACCAGCAACCTGATTAACATTGCCCTGCAGCTTGGCATCAACCAGTCCAGCATGGGCAAGGAGATGCACGCCATAGCCGCGAAACGGGCACAGAAAAAGACCGGCAGCGGCCCACGCGTCGTCCAGGGCAAGCACTAGGGTCTGTTCACACTACCAGGGCGGATGGCGTTGCAAGCGAAAATGGGGCCAGACGAAGCCGAGCCCGAAGGCCGTGGCGGGTCCACCGTCGAGGCCGGGAATGAAGTATGGCCCCATTTTTCCGGCAACCCGAAGGGCCGGGACCAATTTTCCCGATTTCTGCGTCGATCGTCGCTAGCAGACACCCGGTATGCGTCATTCCTCACTCCTTGAAATCGAATAAATTGGCTCCCGGCGCCACCG